>NZ_CP151657.1:2912220-3235800 GCF_038405225.1 Arthrobacter citreus | reverse complement strand
ACTACGTGCTGGCGCTGGAAAAGATGTCAGGCACCCGGTTCTCCGCCATCGGTGTTGGACCGGACCGCGATCAGACCATCGTGGTGCGGGACCTGATCAGCGAGTAGGACTTCGAGATCAGGAAGGCCCCGCAGCCGCTAAGGCTGCGGGGCCTTCCCTGTTGAGGAGGCGGCCGACGTGTCCAGAGTTGCCGGCACATCCAGGGCGGCTTCCTCCGCGGAACGGCGGAGCACGCAGAATTCGTTGCCCTCCGGATCGGCCAACACTACCCAGTCCACCGCTGACCCCTGGCCGACGTCGGCGCGCACCGCGCCCAGTGCGAGCAGCCGTTCCACTTCCTGCTCCTGAGTGCTGCCCCCGGCCGCCCGGAGGTCCAGATGCAGCCGGTTCTTGACGGATTTTGGCTCTGGCACCGGAATGATGTCAATGTCCGGCCCGGTGCCGTCAGCAGGGGCCAGGGAAATCACGTCGGCGTCGTTGCTCTCCAGGACCCGGTAGCCCAGCGCCTGGGTCCAGAATCGTGCCAGCAGGGGTGGACTCAGTGCGTCGATGGCAATGGATGAAATGACGGTGGCCATGAGTCTCCTGTTAGTGTTTCGGTCCCTCCTGGGACTGTGCTGTTCCGTTCGGTGGCTGCGAAGTGAGCGCATCCCGGATTTCGGTCAGCAGCATCACCTGCGGATCCGCGCTCTGTTCCGGGGTGATTCCAAGCCTGCGGTTGCGTCGCTCGATCATCTTGTTCATCGGCAGCACGATCGCAAAGTAGACGGCCGCCGCGATGAGCAGGAAGTTCACGACGGCGGTCAGCAGGACCCCGAACTGAATCTGGTTTCCGTTAAAGTTAACCGCCGCGAAACTGTCGAAGTTCGGCGAACCGACGAGCCCGGAGATGAACGGCATAAGCACCGAATTGACCAGGGCGTTGACGACGGTCGTAAACGCTGCGCCGATGATGACGGCAACCGCCAGGTCCAGGACATTGCCCTTCATGATGAAGTCTTTAAATCCCTTTAGCATCTCGCCAGAGTAACCGCCCCCGGGCCCGCGGCGCCTCCCTCACCTCTGGATTTAAGTGTTTCGCGGCAGCATTCGCCGGGGGCGCACCTGGAAGAGCACCCTGCGTGCTTAGACCAGCCGCATTGTGGTGATGCAGGTGGGATCGTCCTCGAAAGTGCTGAAGTCCTGGGTTGCAGTGCCTGCAGCGGACGTGATGTGC
This sequence comes from Arthrobacter citreus, assembly GCF_038405225.1. Lineage (NCBI taxonomy): Bacteria > Bacillati > Actinomycetota > Actinomycetes > Micrococcales > Micrococcaceae > Arthrobacter > Arthrobacter citreus. Next base: position 3,234,584 of record NZ_CP151657.1, on the reverse strand, counting down.
AGGGACCCGGTGATGTCCTTCGGCAGCCAGAAGCCGGCAAAGCCGTTGTCATAGGTGCTGGTGCTTTCATCCACCAGCACCGTTCCGTCGGCGCCGGTGATCCGCACCTGCACGGGGGTGTTGCTGAGTTCGCCCTGGCATCCGGAGAGGCTGTGGTGGAAACAGTCGTGGGTGGTGGTTGTCCAAGGTGCCACGGCCAGATAGAACTGATTCTCCGGCAGAGCCAGGATGGTCTCCTGCCCCTTGTCCTGGAGGATGACCGAATCATAGGTCACGGAGGCGGAGAGGCCCGTGGACCGGTCCTCATTGGTGCGGTCCAGCTGTTCAATGACTTCCGAGGTGCTGGCCTCCTCCAACCCATGCTCGCGCAGCAGGTCGCGGCTGTTCGTTTCACTGTTGTCCGGGCCGGCGGCGCAGCCCGTGGCCAGCAGCAGTGCGGCAACGGGCAGGATGAGGCGCGTGAAATTCATGGCACCAGCCTATGACGGCGCCGGGCCGGGCCTGAAAACGCCGCTGAGGCCGCGGGGTTTACCAGCGGTGCCGGGCCTCCTCGACCCAGCCGGTCAGTCCGTTCAGCGAATACCCGGTCCCGTCCGGAGTCCGGGCCGTTCCCGTCCAGGAGCCAAACGCCTGCCAGATTTCGGACGAGATCACGCCAAGCTTGGTGGCCGAGGTCCGGCGGTGGAACGGCGTCAGCACGGCATCGATCCACGGACCATGAACCGTCCAGGTGGACTCAGGATCGGTGAGGTCATACGTGAACTCCAGTTCGCCGTCGTAGTGATGCAGCCGTCCGTCCACAATGAGGGCGTTTTCGGTGGCCGGAGTTCCTGCCGTCCACTGCCCGCCAATCTGCAGTCCAAGCCGGGTGCCGTTCACGGTTCCCGACCCCGCGCCCCAGGTCCATGTGGTCCGGTAGGGCCAGCGGCCACGGCCCCGGTCCAGCACGGCAAACGCGTCTTCGCCCACGGTGAAGGTCTTGCCGTCCACGGTGACGGTGCCGGTAACCCGGCGGGCCACATCCTTGAGCGTGTACTGGAACCGGCGCTCGGACCAGGGCACCACCACGCCCAGCACATCGCCGTCGGCCGGTGCGTACAGATCCACCGCAACCCGCGGTGAACGCGCCCGCAGGTGAGTGCCGCCGCCGTCGTCATGGAAGCGCAGCGACACATCGCCGGCGGACCCGAACGCCGTCAGCGGAGGCAGCGTGTCCGGGAGCTGGATGTCGGCGGGGGAGGGAAGGATCTTCAGCGGCTCGATGCTGATTTCCTCCCCGGTGGCCCGGACCAGGACATAAATCTGCAGGCTGGCCGCGTACCCAAGATTCACGATGGTCATGCCAACCGCCAGCTCGGGGGACAAAATCCCCCAGTACTCCCAGCGCTTGGTCCGCAACCGGCCCGCAGGTCCGTCCGGCAGCGGGGTGCGGTGCAGCGGGGCGCGGGAGTAGCCCACGGCCTGCGGATTCAGGGTTCCGCGGGCAAGAGTCAGGTCGGTCGGCAGCGTGAGTTCGTCCATGCGGTCCCAGTCTAGGCGGCGCCGGCAACACACCCGTTCTGCGCGCCGGGGTCCTGGTCTAGGCTGGGAGAAACTTCGGTTGCGGAAGAAGGCGGTTGGAAATGTTGGTGAGCGTTGGCCAGTTCAGTCCCACGGGCGATGTTGCGGAGAACCTTGACGTGATGCGCACCCTGGCTGCCAAGGCCAGGGCCGACGGCGCCGAGCTGATCGTTTTTCCCGAGGAATCAATGTTCAGTGTTGGCAGGGTTGACGGTCCGCTGGCCGCGGCGGTCGACGCCGGCTGGACCACCTTCGTGCAGCAGCTGTCGCTGCTGGCCGCCGAGCTGGGCATCGCCATTGTTGCCGGCGGTTATGAATCCAGCGGTGAGGACCGGCCGTTCAACACGCTGGTGCTGATTGAGGCCACCGGCCGGATTGCCGACACCTACCGGAAACTGCACCTGTATGACGCCTTCAGCTACTCGGAGTCCACCCGGATCAAGCCCGGCGACGGCGGCGTCAAGGTGGTGGAACTGGGCGGCATCAAAGTGGGGCTCATGACCTGTTACGACATCCGGTTCCCCGAACTCGCGCGGGCTCTGACGGATAAGGGCGCTGACCTGCTGGCGGTTCCCGCCGCCTGGTTCAAGGGCGAACACAAGATTGAGCACTGGGAAACCCTGCTGAAAGCCAGGGCCATCGAAAATACGGTGTGGGTGGCCGCGGCGGGCACCTCCAGCCGCCACACCGTGGGGCACTCGGCGATCCTTGATCCGATGGGCGTGCCGCAGGCCTTCCTGAGTGATGAGTCCGAGGCAGTGGTCACGGCCGACGTGACCCGCAAGCGCATTGATGACGTCCGGGAGTTCCTGCCGGTGCTCAAAAACCGCCGTTTTGAAGCCAACGACCGGATTGTTTCAGCGCTTTAAAACTTTTTTCGCAACAACGTAACCTTTTGGTGCTCCCATACGATTACTCTTTTGGAACGGCCGCACCGAGGCTTATCCCCCCAACGAGCCCCGGTGCGGCCGTTTCTTTATGCCCCGAGGCGGGTGCCTGGCACGGTAGTATGTGGGACGCCCATCCTTACGCGAGGGAAAGACCGAATTTTGGCGAAAACCCTGACGGAGGACGTCCTCCGTGCCGCCGCTGCCGGAGAGCCGGGGGCGCTGCGCAAAATCTATAATGTGCTGGCTCCGTCAATCCTCGCCTACCTCACGGGCAAAGGCTGCGAGGACCCGGAGGGCTTAACCCAGGACGTTTTTCTCACTGTTTTCGGGAAACTGGACACCCTCACCGGCGGCTTGTCCGGCATGCGCACCTTCGCCTTTTCCGTGGCCCACGCACGCATGGTCGATGACGCTCGGCGGCGCGAGCGGCAACCGGTGCTGGCTCAGTTCCATCCCTCCGCTGACGTCCGGTCCACCGTTTCGGCCGAGGAGACGGTGCTTGAATCAGGAGCCGGAGTTGCAGAGCTGCTTGAAGGCCTGACCCCGCGGCAGCAGGAAGTTCTTCTGCTGCGCGTAGTGGGCGACCAATCGATTGAGGAATCAGCCCGAATCATGGGCTGCAGTGTTGGAGCCGTAAAGCAGCTCCAAAGCAGGGCGCTGAAGATCTTAAAGGAACGGTTGGAACAGGAACGAAAGGAGGAGCCAGTTCATGAACAAATCGCCTGAAACGGATGATGACGGCAGTATTCGGCGCCTTCTGATCGAATCCGGGACCGCGGAAAGCCCCGAGCTCCTTGAAGGGCTGCGCCAGCTCCGTTCCTTTCGCGCACTCCCCGCCCCGGCACCGACGGGCAAACTTGCCGCCATGCTGGCCGAACCACCGGCCCAGCCCCGGCGGCGATCCCAGCGGCACCGCGGCCTGATCCTGAGTTTTGCGCTGGCGGGAGCCATGGCGGCTGGCACCACCGGAGTGGCGGCGAATAATGACCTGCGTCTTGCCACCGAATCTTTCTGCGCCGACGTCATGGGGCAGGTGCTGGGTGACAGCGGGGAGCCGGAGCCCCCGGCCGGCGAACCATCCGTCGAACCGATGTCCGCCGGAGCTCCCCCCGCCGAGGAGGAGACTCCCGCGATGGCCAATGAGGCTGCAGCTGTGCCTGAAACCGAGCTTGCGGCTGAACTGGAGGGCGCCGCAGCGAACCCGGCGCCGCCCGCCGCTGCCATGCCGGTGGCGGGTGAGGAGTCCCCTGATGGCGAAGTCCCCGCTGACGTTGTGGACCAGCCCCCGGTCCGAGCTCCGCTCCCCGTGCCTGGGGCCGAACCCGAACCCGGCGTTCCAGACCAGGGTGCGCAAGAAAAAGGCAAGAGCGGAAGCCACACGATTACGGCTCGGCCGGGCCCGGACAATGCCGGTGGAGGCCCCGGCCGCCCCGGAGACCGGCAGGCTCGCAGCGACGCCGGCCCCGGTGCGGGCAAGTCTGGCCCCGGCCCCGGTGCGGGCAAGTCCGGCCCCGGCCCCGGCCCCGGCCCCGGACCCGGCCAGGGCCATTCCCGGAACCAATAACCATCCCCTAAGCGGTGAGCTGCCGCTTGGAGGAAATGACGCCGGTGTTGAAGCCGGCCAGGTTCAACCCGCCGTGGAACCGGGCGTGCTCAATCTTCACGCAGCGGTCCATCACCACGTCCATGCCGGCATTCTCGGCGGCCCGGGCCACCTCCTCGTGCCAGGAACCGAGCTGCAGCCACAGTGTTTTCGCGCCCACGGCGATGGATTCCTCCAGCACTGTCGGCAGGTCATCATGGCGGCGGAACACGTCCACGATGTCCGGCACTTCCGGCAGGTCCGCCAGCGAGGCGTAAACGGGGCGGCCCAGGATTTCCTTGGCCACCGGGTTCACGAAATAGACGGTGTACGGCGAGGACGAGAGCAAGTAGGTTGCCACGAAGTACGACGCGCGGGACGGTTTGTCCGAAGCGCCAACAATGGCAATGGATTTGGCCCGGCGGAGCAGCGCCAGCCGTTCCGGTGCGCTGGGGCCGTCCCAGGTCCGCACTTCGGTTGTTGTTTCAGCTGACACGGGCGGGCTCCTCAAAGGTCGGAACAGCAGGTAGGGCAGGGGCGCTGTCTTCGGCGGTTACTGCCGCGTCCAGCGCCTGGTCCAGGTCCCAGAGGATGTCCTCGAGGTCCTCCAAACCCACGGAAATCCGGACCAGGTCCTCGGCAACGCCGGCGGCGGACAGCTGCTCCGAGGACAGCTGTCCATGCGTGGTGGAGCCTGGATGGATGACCAGCGTCCGGGAATCGCCCACGTTGGCCAAATGCGAGGCCAGCTGCAGTGCCTCAATGAAGGTCTTGCCGGCTTCCCGGCCGCCGCGGACCCCGAAGCTGAACACCGATCCCGGCCCCTTGGGCAGGTATTTCCGGGCCCGGTCAAAGTGCGGGTGGGACGGCAGTCCCGCGTAGCTGACCCAGGACACCCGCTCATCGGCCTCGAGCCATTCGGCCACGGCCTGCGCGTTTTTGAGGTGTTCATCCAGGCGCTGCGGAAGGGTTTCCACCCCCTGCAGCAGGGCAAATGCCGAGGTTGCGCTGAGCGTGGGCCCAATGTCGCGCAGCTGTTCGGAGCGCAGCTTGGTGAGGAACCCGTATTCGCCAAAGTTTCCCCACCAGGAGATGTTGCCGTAGCTGGCCACCGGCTCGGTCATGGCCGGGAACTTGCCGTTGCCCCAGTTGAACTTGCCGGATTCCACCACCACTCCGCCCAGGGTGGTGCCGTGGCCGCCGAGGAACTTGGTGGCTGAGTGGATCACAATATCCGCGCCGTGCTCAAACGGCCGGACCAGATAGGGAGTGCTCAGGGTGGCGTCCAGGATCAGCGGCACACCGGCGTCGTGCGCCACCTTGGCGAGGGCGGCGATGTCGGTGACCTCGCCGCTGGGGTTGGCCACGACCTCGGCATACACGGCCTTGGTGTTTTCCCGGATCGCGGCGGCGTAGTCGGCAGGGTCGGTGCCGGGGACAAAGGTGGTGTCGATGCCGAAGCGGCGCAGCGTCACGTCCAGCTGCGTGACCGTGCCGCCGTAGAGCTGCGCGGCGGCGACAATGTGGTCGCCGGCGCCGCAGAGCGCGGCGAAGGTGACGAATTCCGCGGACATGCCCGACGCCGTCGCCACCGCTCCGATTCCGCCCTCGAGGGAGGCGATGCGTTCCTCGAAGGCAGCCACGGTGGGGTTGCCGATTCGGGAGTAGATATTGCCGTACTTCTGCAGCGAGAAGAGGTTGGCGGCGTCGTCGGTGTCCTTGAAGACAAAGGACGTGGTCTGGTAGATGGGCACGGCCCGTGCACCGTGCGTGGCATCGGGGGTGCCTCCGGCGTGCAGGGCACGGGTCCGGAAGCCGAATTGGCGCTCACTCATGGAATGAGTGCTCCTTCCTGGTGGCCGCGGCAAAGCGGCTCGTTGATCGTTGCAAGTTGGGCGTGGCGGACGAAGAATGTTCAGCAGGGCTGCATACACAGCGGACTGGCAGCGGCGGACGACGCCGGACGGACCGACGAAGGGCACCACCGCGATGGATGAATACGTCGTTGTCATTGAAACCGGCTACAGGCTGGCCGCCGCCACGCATAAGATCACTGCCACTGATCCGCTGCCGCAGGTGGAAGCCAACCAGCTCTTCCAGGAGCTCTTGGACGGGATGCACGCTGAACTGCTGCCCGCAAAGGCGGACGCCACCTACCTGGAGGTCTCGCCGACGGAGTTCATGCGGGTCCACAGCCTGATGGGCGGGGTTGTGGTGATGGACCGGGTGACGCTGGCCCGCGTTCACTGATCGGCTCCGTTCCGGGCGGCACAAATCCGGGCGATGTCCGGGATGCAGGGTTCATTCTGCAGGCTCGTTGTATCGCCCAGTGCCGTGCCCTCGAACAGCTGGGTCAGGAGCCGGCGCATGATTTTCCCGGAGCGGGTCTTGGGCACATCGGGAACGACGACGACGGCGGCCGGCTTGGCGATGGGCCCGATCTCCCGGGAGATGTGGGCGCGCAGCTCAACAGCGACCCGCCGGGTGAACGCAGGATCCTCCGGCCCTGCCTCAGGCAGTGCGGCAGCCGCTGCCGGGGACAGGACCACAAACGCCGTGATGGCGTGCCCCGTTTTAGGATCCGGCACCGGGCACACACCCGCTTCGGTGACCCAGGGATGCGAGACGAGGGCTGACTCAATCTCAATGGTGGACAACCGGTGCCCGGAGACGTTGAGCACGTCGTCGGTGCGGCCAAGAATCCAGATGTGGCCGTCGTCGTCGTATTTCGCGCCGTCGCCGGCCAGGAACCAGCCCTGCCGCGCATACTGCCGCCAGTAGGAGGACAGGTAACGCTGCGGGTCACCCCAGACCCCGCGGGCCATGGCCGGGCCGGTTTGATCCACCACTATGAAGCCCTGCGTGTTCGGGGGCACCGGGTTCCCGTCAATGTCCACGATCCGGGTGCTCACTCCCGGCAGGGCGCGGGATGCGCAGCCGGGCTTGAACTCCGCGTCGGTGGGACGCGGGGACAGGATGGTGGCGCCGGTTTCGGACTGCCACCAGGTGTCGATCACCGGCACCTCCCCGCGGCCCAGCTGTTCACGCAGCCAGCGCCAGGCCTCGGGGTTGACCGCTTCGCCCACGGTGCCCAGCAGCCGGATGGAGGAGAGGTCATGGCCGGACGGAACACCGTCCGGGAACCAGCCCATCAGGGACCGGACCAGGGTGGGCGCGGTGTAGTAGCTGGTGACCTTGTACCGCTCGATGATTTCGAAGTGCCGGCCCGGATGCGGAGTGTTCGGCGTGCCCTCGAAGATGACCTGGGTGGCGCCGTTGGACAGCGGGCCGTAGATCTCGTAGGTGTGGGCGGTGACCCAGGCCAGATCCGCGGTGCACCAGTGCACATCGCGCTCGCGGGCGTCCGGATCCGGGTTGGCGAAGAGGTACTCGTAGCTCCAGGATGCCTGCGTCAGATAGCCGCCCATGGTGTGCACCAGGCCCTTGGGCTTTCCGGTGGTGCCGGAGGTGTACATGATGAACAGCGGCGTCTCCGCGTCGAAGGCTTCCGGTTCGTGCAGGTCCGCGGCGGTGTCCACGGTCTCGTGCCACCAGAGGTCGCGGCCCTCGGTCCAGCTGATCGCGGATCCGGTGCGGCGGACCACCAGCACGTGCTCGATGGCGTTGGTTCCGGACACCGCGGTGTCGGCGTTGTCCTTGACCGGCACTGCGGCGCCGCGGCGGAACTGGCCGTCGGTGGTGACCAGCAGCTTGGCGCCCGTGTCCTCGACCCGGAACTTCAGCGCCTCGGCGGAGAAACCGCCGAACACCAGCGAATGCACGGCGCCAATCCGGGCGCAGGCCAGCGTGATGACAATGGTTTCCACGATCACCGGCAGGTAAATCACCACGCGGTCACCCCGGCCAATGCCCAGCGCCAGCAGAGCGTTCGCGGCGCGGCAAACGTCCCGCTGCAGATCGGCATAGGTGACGGTGCGGCGGTCTCCGGGTTCGCCCTCGAAGTGAAGTGCCACTTTGTCGCCGCGGCCGGCAGCCACGTGCCGGTCCACGCAGTTCACTGCCACGTTGAGGGTGCCGCCGGTGAACCATTCAATGGCGGGGATGCTGTAGTCGGCGTCGGCCTCGGGGATTTCCGGTCCGCTGAGGCGCTGCGGGGGAGTAAACGTGTGCGCGGTGTGCCACGGCTGCTCCCACTGGAGCCGCCCGGCTGCGGCTTCCCAAAACGCGATGCGCTCGGCTTCGGTGATGGGGTCCGCGGTAACCGTGGATGTCAGGCCCATTTTGCCACCGCCCATTTTTCGGCCACGCCGAGGATGGCATCGGTCAGTTTGCCGATGACGGCCAGCAGCACGATGGCCAGCAGCAGGCGGTCGGTGCGTCCGTTGTTCTGCGAATCGATCAACAGGAAGCCCAGGCCCATGGACGAGGCAATAAGTTCAGCGGCAACCAGGAACAGCCAAGCCTGGGCCAGCGCCAGCCGCAGGCCGGAGAAGACAGCCGGGACGACGGCGGGCAGCTGCACCGTCCTGAGCAGCTTCAGCCCGTTGAGGCCAAAGGCGCGGGCGGCTTCGACCAGGTTCCGGTCCACGTGGCGCAGGGCCAGGGACACGGTGGTGAACACCGGAAAGAACGCGCCGATGGCGATCAAAGTGATTTTTGAGTCCTCGCCAATCTTCAGCCACAGGATCAGCAGCGGCACCCAGGCCAGGGACGGTACGGCGCGCAGCGCGCCGATGGCCGGACCCAACAGGATGTCCGCCAGCCGGGACAGGCCCAGCAGGGCACCCAGTGCCAGCCCCAGCAGGGCGCCGATAGCAAAGCCGATGAGCACCCGCTGAGTGGAAATGGCAATGTGCAGGCCAAGCTGGCCGCGGTCCAAGAGGTCGATGGCCGCGGTGTAAACGGCTGTGGGGGAGGGCAGCTGAACTGCTGTGAAAACGCCGGCGGCCGTGCTCAGCTGCCAGGCCGCGAGCAGGACGGCGGGAACCACGAGGCCCAGCGAAAGCCGCACCCAGCGGCGGGACAGCGCGCCGGCTGCTGCGGCGTCCCGCTGCGGCCCGCCGGGAGCGGGTGCCGGCCCGGTTCCTGCCGCTCCGGTGGCGGCCAGGCCGGCCCGGGATGTGGGAACAACACTGTTTCCCGAGAGGTACGGGTTTCCGATATTCGGCATCAGGACTCCTTGACCGCATCCGGTGCGGCGCTGCGGACGAAGGAGTCGTCAAACAGGCTCTCCAGGGCGGTGTCGATCTTGGCCTGATCCGCGACGTCTCCGGTTTCCACGAGCGTGGGCCCGATCTTCTCCAGTACGCTGCGCTGCGCATCGCCCGGGGCCGGGTCCACGTCGAGGTTGCTGCGTTCGAGCACCACGGTCTGCGCCACGGCCGGGTCCAGGCCGGCGACGTCGGCCAGGATCCGCGCGGTTTCGTCCGGGTTTTCCGCGGCCCAGGCCCGGGCCTTCTCGTAGGCGTTGACCACGGCCTGGGCCTGCTCGGGATCCGCTTCAAGGAAGTCCTCGTTGGCGGCCAGGATGCCGTAGGTGTTGAAGTCCAAATTCCGGTAGATCAGCTTGGCTCCGCTTTGTTCCGCGCCGGCCATGATCGGATCCAGGCCGGCCCACGCGTCCACGGACCCGTTTTCCAGTGCCGTCCGCCCGTCAGCGTGTTGCAGCTGCTCCACGGTGACGTCCGAGAGGCTCAGCCCGGCCTCATCCAGTGCCTGCACCAGGAAGAAGTAGGGGTCCGTGCCCTTCGTGGCTGCCACGGACTTGCCCTTGAGGTCCGCCACGGAGGTGATCTCCGAATCCGCGCCAACCACCAGCGCGGACCACTCCGGCTGGGAGAAGACGTCGATGGCCTTGATCGGGGAGCCGTTGGCACGGTTGAGCAGGGCTGCGGACCCGGCCGTTGACCCGATGTCCACGGCGCCGGACCGCAGGTTTTCGTTCGCCTTGTTGGAACCGGCCGACTGCACCCATTCCACGGTGACGCCGTCCTCGGCGAGGGTCTCCTCCAGCCAGCCCTGGTCCTTGATGATCAGGCTGAGCGGGTTGTAGGTCGCGAAGTCCAGGGTGAGGGTTCCGCCGTCGGCGGCGCCGGCGTTCGCGGCGGATTCACTGTCCTCGCCGGCCACGCAGCCGGTCAGCAGCAGGGAGGCGGCGGCCGCAGCTGCGGCGAGGGCCTTGAGCGGGGAGGGAACCGAGGTGGTGAAGGAACGGCTGTTCATGGGGATTTCTTTCTGGTGGAGGAGAGGGGCCGTGCGGCAAACGGCACGGAAGGGGTGGGGAAGCGTCAAGGGAACGCAACCGGAGGCGCTGTTGGGAAAGAGCTGCCGGGAAGCCGGCGGTGCCGCTGTTAGTGGCGGTCGACGCCGAGGCGGGCCAGGAGCTCGCCGCGCATTCGGGCCAGCTCGGCCGAGGAACGGTCGCGGGGCCGGGCGCCGGGGACGGTGATGACGTCAGTGATGGTGGCTCCGTGTTTCCCGGGCTCTTTGCCGAGAATGATGATGCGGTCCGCCAGCTGGAGGGCCTCGTCCACGTCGTGCGTGACCAGCAGCACGGTGGTGGGGGTGGCCCGGTGCACCGAGAGCAGCAGGTCCTGCATCTTGAGCCGGGTGAGGGCGTCCAGGGCACCGAAGGGCTCATCGAGCAGCAGCACTCCGGGGGTTCGTGCCAGGGCGCGGGCAAGGGACGCACGCTGGGCCATGCCGCCGGAAACGGCGCGCGGGCGGTGTTTGGCGAAGGCCGTCAGTTCCACCAGTTCCAGCAGCTCGGCCACTTTGGCCTTGCCGTGCTTGGCGCTCATGCTCTTGGGCAGGCCCATGGCAATGTTGGCCTGCAGGGTCTGCCACGGCAGCAGCCTCGGTTCCTGGAAGGCGACGGCGCAGCGGTCGTCAATCCCGCGGACAGCAGTGCCGTTGATCAGGACTTCCCCGGTGCTGGCGGCGTCCAGCCCTGCTGCGGCGCGCAGCAGCGTGGACTTTCCGCAGCCGCTGGACCCCAGAATGGCCAGGACCTCGCCGGGGCGGACCTCGAAGCTGATGTCACGCAGCACATGGTGTGCCGCCGGACCGGAGCCAAAGCTGCGGCCCAGCTCGGAAAACGTGACGGGAAGGGCGGAGCCGGCCGGCGCAGCGGGCGGCGCGGCGGCAGGGGACTTTGAAGCCAAGGCGGTCATGTTAACTCTCCATCGGTCCTGGCAGTAGCACCCTACGGAAAACGCCTTGGGCCGGTTACGGCCTCCTGCGGTGTTGTCCTCGATATTGCCGTTCCTCAAGGAGGAGGTACGGCAACCAGGGTTGCTGCGGCTTCACTGATCCAGGTCTCTCAGCCGCTCGGGATGGTCAAGTGCTACTAAACGCGCCATTCGTGAAACGGGCAAGTCCTCCGCGTAATATTTCGCGCCGCTGGTCGTGGGCGGCAGGCAACCGGAGTTGCGTTGTTTTCCGGATTTGCGGTCGGGCGTTGACCCTGTGGAGGAGTGGATCCTAGGCTCCAGGGAAACGGTGCGGCGGGAGCCTGCCGTCGTCCACGCAGGGAGGCAGTCATGGCCGCGTCAGCGTCAGCGTCGGGAAAGGTGCAGTCTGCGGACGGCACGCCTATTGCCTGGGAACGCCGGGGATCCGGGCCGCCGCTGGTCATCGTTGATCCGGTTCTGATGGATCGCCGGACCTCCGTAGCCGCAGGCCTGGCGGAGCTGCTGGCTCCAACCCGGACGGTCTACACGTATGACCGGCGGGGTAAAGGCGAAAGCGGTGACAGTGCGGACTACGAGCCGGGCCGGGAAGTTGAAGACCTCCTGGCCGTCATCGAAGCGGCCGGCGGCGAGGCGGACCTGTATGGGTTTTCATCCGGGGCGGTGCTGGCGCTTATGACCGCAGCGGATTCCCCCGCCGTAACCGGTGTGGTGGCCCTGGAACCTCCGTTGTCTGGCCGCGTGGAGGACACCCCGGACATCCGCGGCCAGCTGCAGGACCTGGTGAATGCGGGGGAACGCGCCGAGGCCGTGCGGCTGTTCCAGCGCTCCATTGGTGTTCCGGAGGAAATGGTTCAGGCGTCGGACGTGGAGGTGTTTGCTCCGGCTGCCCACACGATTGCCTATGACCTGACCCTGAATGCGGAGGCGGACCCGGGCAGCCTGGGCGGCATCCGGGTCCCGGTTCTGGTGCTGGTCAGCGGCGGAAGTGACCCGCGGCTGCACGAATGGGCGCGGGAAACCGCTGAAGCGCTGGCCGATGCCCGGCTGCAGGTGCTCGAGGGCGGGTGGCACGGAGTTCAGGACCAGGTGCTGGCTGAAGCCATTAACGGGTTTTTGGCCTAGCGTCCGGCGGGTTCATATTTGGTCATCGACTTCCCTGCGCTCCGCAGCTGTGCTGATACTGGAGCCGAAGGATCATGAGTCCCAACGCGAAGCTCTGGCTGGTTGGGCGGCAACCCTCTTCTCCGTAGCGGGGTGCCCCAGATGAGGATCCGGCCGTACCGCGCCCGCGGACGGCAAGTACGGCGCTCCCCTGGTGCGTCCCGTTGCGAAAGGTGCACCCATATGTCCGAACAGGACACCCCCTTGACCACAGAGACCGGCCGGCGGCAGATCCGCTTCAACGCTTTTGACATGAACTGCGTGGGCCACCAGTCTCCGGGACTGTGGCGCCATCCGGAGGACCGGTCCTCGGACTACACCGATCTGCGCTACTGGGCCCATTTGGCGAAAACCTGCGAGAAGGGCCTGTTTGACGGCATTTTCCTGGCCGATGTCCTGGGCACGTATGACGTGTACGGCAGTTCCAACGAGGCCACGCTGCGGCAGGGCACCCAGGTTCCGGTGAATGATCCGCTGCTGTTGGTGTCCGCGATGGCCCTGGTCACCGAACACCTCGGTTTTGGTGTCACAGCGGGCACCGCGTATGAGCATCCGTATCCGTTTGCGCGCAGGCTCTCCACGCTGGACCATCTCACCAACGGACGCGTGGGCTGGAACGTCGTCACCGGCTACCTGCCCTCCGCCGCGCGGAACCTTGGCGCTGCAGACCAGCTGGAACACGATGAGCGCTACAACCATGCGGATGAATACCTCGAGGTCATCTACAAACTGCTCGAAGGCTCCTGGGAGGACGGCGCCGTCGTCCGCAACCGCGAAACCGGCGTTTTCACCGACCCGGCAAAGGTCCACGACATCAACCACGAGGGCAAATACTTCACCGTCCCCGGCATCCACATCAGCGAGCCGTCGCCGCAGCGCACCCCGGTGATCTACCAGGCCGGTGCCTCGCCGCGCGGTGTGGCTTTCGCCGCCGAAAATGCGGAGGCGGTTTTTGTCGGAGCGCCCACCAAGGAAAAGCTCAAGGCCACGGTCACCAGGATCCGCGACGCCGCCGAGGCCGCGGGCCGGGACCGGCACTCCATCCGCATTTACACGCTGATGACGGTCATTACCGCCGCCACCGCCGAGGAAGCCGCCGCCAAACACGAGGACTACCAGCAGTACGCCAGCCACGAGGGCGCGCTGGCACTGATGTCCGGGTGGATGGGCGTGGACCTGTCCACCTACAACCTCGACGAACCGCTGGGCAACGTGAAATCCAACGCCATCCAGTCAGCGGCCGGCAACTTCCAGAAACCGAAGGACGACGGCGAACCCTGGACGGTGCGCGACATCGCCGATTCCGTGGGCATCGGTGGATTGGGGCCGCGGATGGTCGGCTCAGGCGCGGAAATCGCCGAGGAAATGATCCGCTGGGTGGAGGAAACCGACGTCGACGGTTTCAACCTGGCCTATGCGGTCACACCGGGCACGTTTGAGGACATCGTCGAGTTTGTGGTGCCCGAACTGCAGCAGCGCGGCGCGTACCGGACCGAGTACACGCCCGGAACCCTCCGCGAGAAACTCTTCGGCCGGGGGGACAAGCTGCCGGCGGAGCACCGCGGCGCCTCGTACCGGCTGAGCCCCGCAGTGCGTTGACCTCACCAACCCTGTTCCCTGGCAGTACGCCGGCGCGGGTCCGGATTACGGGCCGGAGCGTTGACCCTCCCGTGGCCCGCTCCTAGTTTGGAAAGGTGGCGCACATCCGGCGCCTCTTCCCCATGTGAGCAGGAGCCTGCCATGGAACACCCGCCCAGCGCCTCCGGAACCGCTCTCTCCGCCGACGGAACCCGCATCGCCTGGTCCCGGCAGGGATCCGGTCCGCCGCTTGTGATTGTCGACCCGCTCATGGCTGACCGGAGCAGCTCCAGCACTCAGGTCCTGGCCGACCTGCTGTCGGAGAACCACACCGTGTACACCTATGACCGGAGGGGCACCGGCGAGAGCGGGACGGGCGAGGAGTACACGGAGGAGTCCGACGTCGATGACCTGCTGGCCGTGGTGCAGGTGGCCGGTGGTTCCGCCAGCCTGTACGGGTTTGGCTCCGGCGCCTTCCTCGCGCTGCGCGCAGCAGAGGAGTCAGCGGTCATCACCCGGGTGGTGGCGCTGGAACCAGCATTGGCCCTGAACGAGGGCGAGGACGAACTGCTGCTCCTGCAGACGGAACTGGAGGGGCTGGGCGGCGTCTCCGTTCCGGTTCTGGTTCTGGCCGGCAGCACCAGCGGCGACGAAACACAGGACCTGGCCCGCCGTGCCGCGGCAGCCCTGGACGAGGGTGAGTTTCAGCTGCTGGAGGGCGACGCGAGCAGTGTCCCCGACGCGGCGCTCGCTGATGCCATCGGCTCCTTCCTGAGCTGAGGCCGTGGGGCGCCAACCGGTGGAGCTTAGCCGGCACTCTCCAGTCGGGCCGTGATTCGGGCCAAGGCAAGCTGCTGGGCGGAATTGAGTGCGCTGTGCCGGTACTCGTCGAAAACTGCCGCAACAGCCGATTCATCCGCAAAGAGGGGCGTTTCCGAACCTGCCAGCGCCGCCTTGACCGGCCCGGCGACGGTTTCCATAAATCCGGCAACCAGGCGCTCCAGGTCTTCGGCGGGGGTCTCCGGCGTGAGTGCGGCGAAGCCCGCGTAAAACTGCAGCACCTGTTCGGCCAGGTCCGGGGAGCTCATTTTCTTGTACACCTGCGTGAGCCCGTCAAGACCCTCCTCGCCGGCAAGATGTGCGAGGAGCACCGCCTGCTCGCGGTCCATCCGGCGTACTGACGGCGGCGCCGAGGCGGCAAAAGAATCGACAATAAGGGCCAGCTCCGGCGGCAGATCCAGTGCCTGTGCCGTCCGCAGGCCGCTGATCAGGCGTTTCTGCTGCTGCAACCGTGCCAGCTCCGCGTCGATGCCTTCCTCCAGTTCATCAAGGAGCGCGGCCGGACCTGCCCCGCCGCGGTGTACGCCGTCATCGTCCAACAGCTCCCCCATTGCATCCAGCGGAATTCCGATGGCGGCCAGGCGCTTAATGCGCAGGAGGCGGATCAGATCCCTGGCGTCGTAGCTGCGGTAACCGTTGTACCCGCGCTCCGGTTCGGGCAGCACGCCAAGCTGGTGATAATGCCGCAAAGCCCGCACCGTCACTCCGGCCAGCGCAGCCAGCTCACTGCTTTTCATGGGCAACCGTCCTCTCCGGGTCCATTGTGCCGGGTGTTGCCAGGTGTGGGCTTCCCGCCCCTGCCGTGGCAGTCGCGGGAAGTCGCAGGGAAGGCGATGTCAGTGCCCAAACCGCCGCCAGCGTCCACGCAGCGGCAACCGTGATGCCTGCCGCTGCCAGCCCGTGCCGTTCGGCGATCACGGCGGCCGCGAGCATCCCCAGTGGCGCCGCAAGAAGGGCCAGGGAGTTTTGGGTTCCCATAATCCGTCCCAGCATCTCTTCCGGAATGCGTTCAACCATCAGGGTTCCCGTTCCACATCCCAGCAGCCCGGAGGCCAAGCCCAGGATCACGGCTCCGGCCATCAGAACCCACGACGGCGGGAGGGCGCCCAGGATGGCCAGGCCGGCCGCCGTCCCGGCAAGGCCTGCCGTCAGCCAGCGGCGCCGGCCGGCCCCGGAACACCAGCCGGCGTAGAGGATGCCGCCCGCCAAAGTGCCGGCTGCCAGCGCGGTGAGGGTGAAGCCCAGCTGCCCGGGGTTGTTTCCCAGCGAAAAATGGGCGGGCAGGATGATGCCCTGCAGGGCAACCAGGGAAGCCACCATCGCCAGGGTCAGGAAGGTGGCGGCGCGCAGGGTTTTGTCGCCCCGGAACAAGGTGGCCCAGCCCTGCCGCAGCTGGTTCCCTGCGGAGGCGCCTGCCGGAGCGGAATCTTCAATGGATTCCGGGTCAGCTTCCCGGGCAGCGTCCGGGGCGGCAGCATGAACACCGGTGCTGCGCGGCATCAGCAGCGTCACTGCAGCCGCAGCCAGTGAAGTTGCGGCGGTTATCCAGAGGACGGTCGACCCCTCGAAGGAGAGCATTAATCCGCCCGCGGCAGCCGGGCCAATAACCATAACCATCGCCCCGATGCTCTCCCGAATTCCGATGAGTTTCCCGGCGGAAAGACCTGCTGAACGGGCTACGGCCGGAAGGAGCGCCTCCCGCGCCGTTAAGCCCGGCATATCACCCAGCGCACCAAGAATGCCGAAAACAATAAACCATCCCAGACTCAGGCCGGTGAGGGCATCGACCACCGGCAGCGCCGCAAGCGAAACGGCGGAAATAACGTCTGCAGCCGCAGAGGCAGTGCGTCGGTTGACGCGGTCAATGACCACTCCCGTCAGCAGCCCGGCCAGAAATGCGGGGATGGCGGTGGCTACCGCCAGGATGCCGGCGGACATGATGCTGCCGGTAGCCTGCAGCACGATCAGGGGAAGGGCTATTGCAGCTACCGAGTTGCCCAGCAGTGACAGGGCGTAGGACGTGAGGTAGAAAATTGTGGTTCGATTCATGCTCTTGAGTAAGAACTATGACGCTGCGTCGGAGTCAAGCCGCCTTTCCTGGATCCCGGCGCAAGTATTCGGCCCGTATTTTTCCGCGTCCTCAACGAGTTTCTCCGGGTTGCCGGAAAGGTACATGCTCCGGTTTTCCCGGGTTTTTGCTCCGGAGCAGACGCAGCTTCCAAAAACTTTGCGAGTTGAACAGCCAATATTGCTTGCCGCTCTGGAACGCTGTTGTTGCCTGCCGATATGTTCGGGAACCCCAAGCGTTTCACTGCGCTTTTTGATCTCAACAGAGGCAGGCACACCCTATGAGTTCACAACCACTTTCCGCAGCACACCACGGAGCGCTGAGAAAGCCGTTGCAAGTTACCGGACGCGGCCTGCTGGGGGTGCTCCTGGCGCTGCTGATGGTGGCTGCCCCGCTCGCTTCTCCGGCGTCGGCCAGAATCGAATTTGTGCGGGGGGTCCCGACGGCTAACGGGCCTTACGGCCCCAACACCGACATTGTCATCAGCCGACTGGGGGAGGGGCAGGCCCTGACGGGAGCCCTGCCTCCGGTGGGGACCACGTGGCCGGTCACGACGTACCCGACATCCATCCCGCAAGGCTACGAAACCAATAACCCGAGTTTCGCCGGCGTCATCGTTACCGAGGACATTAACGGCGAAACAACGGCGCCCATGTACTGCATCGATATCCGCACCGAAACCCGTGTCGGGATCGGTTATGAGAACGGCACGTGGGACGAAGCGACCGTGCCCAACATTGGCTACGTCAACCGGATCCTCAACTCGTACTACCCCGCCGTCCCCAACCAGCCGGCGGGGCTGAATAACAATCAGCGGGCGGCAGCCGTCCAGGCGGCCATCTGGTTCTTCAGCGACGGCTACGTCGTGAATCCCCGCAACGCGCTGTACCCGGCCGTCCAAGCGATCGTGAACGCCACGGTCGCCGCCGGCCCCCTTACCGAACCGGACGCGCCGGACATCAGCATCACCCCGGCCACGGCAGCCGGCCCCACTGACGGGGTCACCGGTCCTTACACGGTTGCCGCCGAAGACGCCGCCACAGTGACTGTCAGCGTTCCTGCCGGCTACAGCCTCTACACCGACGCGGCGGGCACCCAGCCGCTGGAAAATCCGGTGCCATCGGGAACCCAGGTGTGGGTCCGCAGCGATACGGGCAGCACGGACCCGGCGATGGTCACCGCGCGGGCGGTGGTCACGGTGCCCACCGGCAACGTCTACCTGTATGACGGCACCAATCCCGACGTGACGGCAGCGCAAAAACTGATTCTGGCCAACACCCGGGACCTGTCCAGCACCGCCACCGCCACCGCGGAATTCTTCGCCGTCGGATCCCTGACGGTCACCAAGACCATTCTCGGCGAAGCAGCCGGCAGCCAAGAAGCGGTCACCATCGCCATCGACTGCGGAACCGGATATCAGTTCACCCTTGAGGTGGAAGCCGGCAGCACCACCGGGGCGTCCCAAACCTTCACCGGGATTCCCGTTGGCAACACCTGCACCGTGACAGAACCCGTCACCGGGGCCACAGACACCGTCCTCGTCAGTACGGCGCTGCCGCAGCCCGTCACTATCGAGGCCGGAACGGCGGCGCAGGCCACGGTCACCGACACCTACACGTTCGCTCCGGGCACCCTGGTGGTGGAAAAGCTATTCACCGGTGAAGCTGCCGGCAACCACGGTGTGGTTGTCCTGCAGGTCGTCTGCGGCACCGCACTGAACACCACGGTGACCATTCCGGCCGGACAGACTGAGCCCTTCACCACGGAATTCGCCGATGTGCCCGCCGGGACGGTCTGCACCGTCACCGAACCAACCACCGGCAGCACCACCGAAGTGACGGCGACGCCCACCCTTCCCGCCGACGTGACGATTCCGGTTGCTGACAGCGTGACCAGCACGGTCAGCAACGACTACACCTATAACCCCGGCGTCATCGCGGTCAACAAGGTCATTGCCGGTGCCGCGGCCGGGCAGCAGGGCGACGTGGTGCTCTCGCTGACCTGCACCAGCGCCGGCACCACCGTGTTCAGCCAAACCATTACCATTCCCGCCGGTTCCACCGACACCATTCGGAACGAATATCCAGGTGTCCCCGCGGGCGCCACCTGCACCGTGGTGGAAACGTCCACCGGCGCCACCACCGCCGTCGGCGTCGTCACGGAAAGCACCGGAGACGTAGTTATTCCACCCGCCGGCGGCGCGGAAATCACGGTGACCGACACCTACACGCTCAACCCGGGCAGCCTGACCGTAACGAAGGCGCTGGCCGGGCCGGCGGCGGGACAGCAGGGCGCAGTGACCCTGCAGGTGACCTGCACCAGTGACGGAGCCACCGTGCTGAACGAGACCGTTTCACTGGCCGCGGGATCAGCCACCGGTGTTTCCCAGACCTTCACGGACATTCCGGCCAACGCCGAGTGTGATGTTACCGAACCGGCGACCGGTGAAACGGCGACTGTTGCGGTGGATGTGGCGCTGCCGGACACGGTGGTCGTCCCGGCCGGGGGCGCGGCCACCGCAACGGTGACCAACACCTACACCCTCAAACCCGGTGTCCTGCAGGTGTTCAAGACGGTTGACGGCGAGGCAGCGGGCCTTCAAGAGGCGATCACCATCGTTGTCAGCTGCGGACCGGACGGATCGGTTCTGCTCGAAACCTGGAACATCCAGCCGGGCATTACGGGCACCGGAGATGCCCAGTTCCGCAACATTCCGGCAGGAACCGAGTGCACCGTGACGGAAACCAGTGCCGGCACCACGGGCGCCATTTCGGTGGTCACCGTAACACCGGATCCCGTCACCATTCCCGCAGGGGACGTGGTCGAGGCGCAGGTGACCAACACGTATTCCTTCAACCCGGGCACGCTGGCAGTGCGTAAAACCTTTGCCGGCGAGGCCGCGGGTTCCCAGGGAGACGTGCAGCTGCTCGTCGTCTGCACCGACGACGGCGGCACCGTGCTGAATGAGACGGTCAACATCCCGGGCGGCGAAACAGAGACCTTCGAGACGGCCTTTGAGGACCTGCCCGCCGGAGCCGAGTGCACGGTGACTGAACCGGTCACCGGCGCAACGGAAACCGTTGGCGTGCAGACCGATCTGCCGGACCCGGTCACGATTCCGGCCGGTGACGGTGCGGAAGCCGTGGTGGCCAACACCTACACCTTCATCGCCGGTTCGCTGGTGCTGAACAAGGTCGTGGCCGGTGAAGCAGCCGGGGAGCAGGGCGAGATCCAGTTGAACGTCGTGTGCCTCTCCGGTGATGTTGAGGTCCTGAATGAAACGGTCACGGTTGCCGCCGGGACCACGGACCCCAGCGCCTGGACTTTCGACACCGTCCCCACCGGAGCCGAATGCACCGTGACGGAGCCGGTTACCGGTTCCACTGCGGAAGTTGGAGTCACCACGGATCTTCCGGGTGTCCTGACGATCGTGGGCGGCGGCTCGGTGGCGGGAACGGTAACCAACACCTACGGCTTCAACCCCGGAGTTGTCACCGTCACCAAGGCGATTACGGGAGGCGCCGCCGGACAACAGGGTGAGGTCAGGCTCATGCTCCGGTGCGCTATTGGTGAGGACCTGACCCTGGAAACCGAGATCACGGTTCCGTCCGGCTTCACCGGCAGCTACAGCCAGGAAACTCCCGGCGTGCAGGCAGGATCGGAGTGTGTGGTGACGGAGCCGGCAAACGGCAGCAGCGAAACCGTGACCGTGCAGACCACGCTGCCGGATCCGGTTGCAGTGGCGGCCGGCGGTTCAGCCAGCCTCACGGTAACCAATGCCTACACCGTAGTGGAGCCGACTCCGACTCCGACGCCGACGCCGACACCAGCTCCGACGCCGGCGCCAACACCCGCTCCGGAAAAGCCGGAGAAGCCCGGAAAGCGGGGGAAGCTCCCCACAACCGGCAGCGACGGGACGGTTCTGGTGATGTCGGCGGGAGCCGGAGCCCTGGGGCTTGGGGCCTTGCTGCTCCTGGCGGCTAAGCGGCGCCGCGGATCCGGCGAGGATCTGTAGCCGGGTTTCCTCCGCATAACGCCGGGGCTGCGGACACCTCCTCGCGGGTGTCCGCAGCCCCGGCGTAAGCTGGAGCCCCATCACGGCTCCCACAAAGGACGGCACATGGCAGTTGACGGCGCACACGTAAATGACCCGGCGGTAGTCGAGCGCCTGCTTCGGGAGAAGGGCCGGTGGGCCGTCGTCGGGCTGTCCAACAACCCCCTGCGCACGGCGCTGGGGGTGTCCAAGTACATTCAGGACCACCTGGGCATGGAGATCATTCCGGTCAGCCTCAAGGGCGATGACGTCCACGGCAACCAGGGCTACAAGCGGCTCAGCGACATTCCGGGCCCCATCGATGTCGTGGACTGTTTCGTGAACTCGAGCCGTGTTGGTGACGTCGTGGACCAGGCCATCGCCGTCGGCGCCAAAGCGGTGTGGCTGCAGCTGGGCGTTATTGACGAAGCGGCAGCCCGCCGTGCCGAGGACGCCGGCCTGGACGTTGTCATGAACACCTGCCCCGTTATTGAGGCCCCGCACTTCGGGCTCTGAGCCCTCCTGCAGCTTGGAAGCCGCCTACAGCCTGGCGAACCGAGCCCGCAGGATCCCGGTGTAGAGGCCGTAGCAAATGAGGCCAGCACCCACAGCCCCCAGAGCCAGCCAGCCAAAGGGCTGTTCGCGCAGGGCATGCAGGGCGCCGTCGAGACCGCTGGAACGTTCGGGATCGGCGGTGGCTGCGGCAACCATCACCAGGACGCCAAGGATGGCCAGGGAAATACCCTTGGCTATGAATCCCAAAACACCCGTGACGGTGACCGCGCGGTCCCAGGCTCCCGGCGGAACAGCGCGGAGGTCTTTGCGGAAGCGGCGGCTGGCGCCCTTGAAGACGAAGTAACCGCCGACGGCGACGATCCCCAGGCCCACGAGGCCCAGCAGCAGCGCTCCGGCGGGCTGTGCCATGAGCCGGGCGCTCCAACTGGTGGAGCTTTCGCCGCTGTCCGATCCGCCGCCCAGGGCAAACGAACCAAAGGTCACGCCGATGGCGCCGTAGGCAATGGCCTGGCCGGCGGCGGAACCGCGCATCTTCCACAGCTCCTTGTCCTTCAAGCCTCCGCCCTGCAACCAAATCCTGGACAGCTGGAAAAGGGCAAGGGTGAGGCAGCCCAGGAAGCAGACCCAGAGCAGCACCAGCCCGCCCGGCTGCCCGGACAGTGCCGACACCGCACCGGAGGAATCGGCGTCGCCGCTGCCTCCGGAGGCGATCCGCAGTGCAATGACTCCGATGAGCAGATGCAGCAGCCCGCTGGCGGCGTAACCGACGCGGGCAGCGCGTTCAAAGCTCTTGGAATCGGCGGCCTTCGCGGCGGCCGACGCCAGCCGGTCCCCGTGTCCTGTGCGAGCCAAAGTGTCCTCCGTGTTTCGGGCGCCCACTCGGGGTGAGCGCCGGGTTGAGATGCGGGTGCTCCCATCCTGTCACTTGTGGCGCCTGCGTGCTGCGGCGGACTAGGCTCGATGGATGGACGAGGCAGAGGTTAGGCGGGTGTGCCTGCAGTTCCCGGGGGCCTATGAGGACTTTCCGTTCGGCCCGGATGCGTCAGTGTTCAAGGTGCAGGCCTCGGGCGGAAAAGCGAAGATGTTTGCCCTGTGCTGGCTGGGCGGCTCACCACTGACCATCAGCCTCAAATGCGAACCGGAGCTGGCGCTGCAGCTGCGCGCCGCCCATTCCCAGATCAACGGTGCGTGGCACATGAACAAGAAGCACTGGAACTCGGTGCGGCTCGACGACGGCCTGGACGTTGACCTGGTGCAGGACCTCGTGGAGGACTCCTACGATCTGGTGGTGGCCTCGCTGCCGCGGCGGGACCGGGAATCGCTGATGTGGAAAGGGCTGGCCGGCGGGTGATCCGCGGCCTGAGTTATCCGGATTCCGGCTACACCCGCCGGCCCTATCCCCAGCCGCTGACGCACCGCTGGCCGGAGGGATACCGGCTGGTCCTGCGGCGGGAACGGCTGGACGTTGCGGATCCGGCGGCAGGATTCCTCCGCCTGGCCAACGGCATCCTGAACTGGGACCTGCACCGGCTGTCCGGGCTCCGGGTTGCGGCGCGGACACCCCGCGCGGCTGCGGGCGTGGAGATGTCCTCGGGAGTCGGGCTGGGTCCGCTGCGGTATTACGCCCCCTGCCGCGTGCTGTGGGCCGAGGAACCCGAAGTCGACGACGGCGGCGTTCCCATAGCGGGGCAGCGCGCCGGGTTTGGTTACGGCACCCTCAAAGGACACCCGGAACAGGGTGAGGAGGGCTTTTACGCCGAGCTGGACGGCGAGGGAAAGCTGGCCTTCCGGGTGGCGGCGTACAGCAGGCCCGCCAACCGGCTGATAGCCGCCGGAGATTTCGCCAACCGTGCCGTGCAGGGGTTCATCACGCGGCGGTATGTCGCGGCAGCCTACACGTTGGCTTCGGGCAGCGCAGCTGCCTGAAGGATGAAGCCCAGCCCCATGCCCGGAGTCTCGACGGGGAGGAATCCGGCCGTGAGCAGCAGTGCCTGGGATGCGTCGTTTTCGGGCTCCGTGTAGGCGATGACCCGCGACACCGCATCCTGGTCCAGGGCGTGCCGTGCCAGCGTGGTGAGCGCTTCGGTGGCGTAGCCCTGGCCGCGCCGTGACGGGACGATGCTGTAGCTGACCTCAACGTCCCCTTCTTCGGGCAGCAGCAGGAAGCCGATGGTCCCCACCACCTGGTCCGTTGAGCGTTCGCGGATGAGGCGGGTGCTCAGGGCCTTTTCCACGGTGCTCAGGCCCGCTTCGAAGAACTGCCGGGCGGCGTCGTGGTCAGTGGGCTGTGGAAAATCCGGGGCCCAGTCCGGGAGCCGGGACTGGACGATCAGGGCGTCCAGCTCCGCGGCGGTGATGGGAGTCAGCTGCAGCCGCTCGGTGGAAAGCCCGGCCGAAGCGCTGGCGGGACCGGTGGCCGGGACGGGGGGTTCCGCGGCCGATGCTGTGTGGTCAGGGGTCAAGGTCACTGGCTAATTGTCCACGCCCGCGCCGGATTTACCGCAATTTCGTGACCAGTATCTTTTTCGCGTCCCGGGCCGACTCTTCGCGCGCCCCCTTCCCGCGACGGCCCAGCTCCTGTTCCCGCGAACTGGCAGAAAGTGCGCTTCCCAGCCCTGAAACGTGCACTTTCAGCCAGTTCGCGGGAGGGTGTGGATAGCCGCTGCAGAGGAAATGCGAAAGGGCCATTCTTCTCGCATGCGTATTCCTGAACCGTTGCCCCAGGGGTTGACTGCTGGCCCTTTCACCGTCAGTGAGGCAGATGCGTCCGGCATTTCCCGCGGCCGACTGCGGCACGCCCGGATTACCCGCCTGAGCCGGTCCATCCGGTGGGTGGATTCCCAGGACCTGGCCGACCTGCAAAGCATGCCCCCGCAACGCCGCTACCGGGCATTCACCCAAGTGACTCCCTATTCCGTCGCATCCCACTACTCCGCGGCCGAAGTCTGGGAGTTTCCGATGCCGCACTTCGCCGACGACGGCATGCTGCACATTACGAGGCTCACCGGCATGTCTCCGCAGCGGCGTGGAGGAGTCAGCGGACACACCGGACAAATGTTCGCGGGGGAGATCTGTGTCGTGGACGGACTGTCGCTGACATCGAGGGAACGGACATGGCTTGACCTGGCCCAGCGTCTGACCGTCCCGGATCTCACAGTCATAGCAGACCATTTGATCCGCATCCCCCGTCCCGAGTATGAAAACAGGACGGCGCCGTATGCCACCAAGGAGTCTTTGCAGGAGGTCATCGACCGGCATACCGGCAAACGGGGGATCCGGAAGGCCAGGCTGGCCTTGGACCTGAGCCGTATGGGAGCGGATTCGCCTCCGGAAACGCTGCTTCGGCTGGCGCTGGTGGACGCAGGGCTGCCCGAACCGCTGGTGAATGCGCCGGTTCCTGATACTGCGGGCAATATGCACCATCAGCCGGACCTTTCCTACCCCGAATACAGGGTGGCCGTGGAGTATGAGGGCGCGGGGCACTCCGAACCCGGTCAGGTGGAACGGGACATCAGCCGCGAGGAACGGATCCGGGCGCTGGGCTGGACCGAGGTTCGAATATCCCGGCGGCATATGGCCGACGGCGGCGGGCCTGCCGTTAACAAGGTCCGGTCAGCGCTGATTGCTGCAGGTTGGCGTCTCGGCCCTGCGGAGGCTTCCCGAAATGGCAGACAGTGCGGCTCTCAGGGCTGAGAACCGCACTGTCTGCCATCTCGGGGGACGTCCTTTGACGGGGCAGGGGGAGGGAAGAGAGGGTTAGCCGAAGTGCTTCGGCAGGGTCCCCTCGTAGGCTTCCTTCAGCTCCGACAGCGGCAGCGAGAAGTGGCCCTGGAAGTCCAGGGCGCCAATCTCGGTATCCACCACGCCAATCCGCATGTGGGCGTAGCCGCGGGCACCGCACATGTCCTTGAACCGGACCTCTTCGCTGCGGGCCACGGAGACCAGGGCGCGGGACTGAGTTTCGGAGAACAGCAGGGTGAACAGGTCCACGCCGTCGCGCTCACAGACTTCATCCAGCCCGATCCGGGCCCCGACGCCGAAGCGCAGCGCCATTTCGGACAGTGCCGCAGCGAGGCCGCCCTCGGAGAGGTCGTGGGCGGCGTCAATCATGCCGTCACGGGAGGCGTTGACCAGCAGTTCGCCGAGCAGCTTTTCGCGCTGCAGGTCCACAGCCGGCGGCCGGCCGCCCAGGTGTCCGCGCAGGTTCGCGAATTCCGAGCCGTCCAGCTCGTCCTTCGTGACGCCCATCAGGTAAATCGCCTGCCCGTCTTCACGCCAGCCCGACGGCGTGCGGCGCGCGACGTCGTCGAACACTCCCAGCACGCCCACCACGGGGGTGGGGTGGATGGCGACGCCGCCGGTCTGGTTGTACAGCGACACGTTGCCGCCGGTGACCGGGATGCCCAGCTCCTGGCAGCCGTCCGCCAGGCCGCGGACGGCCTCGGCGAACTGCCACATGACCTCGGGATCCTCGGGGGAGCCGAAGTTCAGGCAGTCGGACACGGCCAGCGGTGTTGCCCCGGACGTGGCGACGTTGCGGTAGGACTCGGCCAGGGCCAGCTTCGCGCCCTCGTACGGGTCCAGGTAGGCGTAACGGCCGTTGGCGTCGGTGGAGATGGCAACCCCGAGCCCGGTGGTTTCATCCACGCGGATCACGCCGGCGTCGTCGGGCATGGCCAGTGCGGTGTTGCCCTGCACGTAGCGGTCAAACTGATTGGTGACCCAGGATTTGTCGCACATGTTCGGCGACGCCATCAGTTCCAGGATGGTCTTCTTGACCGCTTCGCTGCCGAACGGACGGGTTTCGGCGAAGGAATCCGCCTGCAGCTTGTCCTGGCCTTCGGGGCGGTGGAACGGGCGGTTGTACACGGGGCCTTCGTGGGCCACGGTCTTGGGGTCGACGTCGACAATGGTTTCGCCGGCCCAGTCGATGACCAGGCGTCCGGTGCCGGTGACCTCGCCGAGCCAGGAGTACTCCACGTTCCACTTGGCCATGATCGCTTCAAACGCCTCGACGTTCTCCGGCGTCACCACGGCCATCATGCGTTCCTGCGACTCGGACATCAGGATTTCGCCCGGGGTCAGGGTGGGATCGCGCAGCAGCACATTGGTCAGCTCCACGTGCATGCCGCCGTCGCCATTGGAGGCGAGCTCCGACGTCGCGCAGGAAATGCCGGCAGCCCCCAGGTCCTGGATGCCCTCGACCACGGAGGCCTTGAACAGTTCCAGGCAGCACTCGATGAGGACCTTTTCGGCGAACGGGTCGCCCACCTGCACCGCGGGGCGCTTGGACGGCTTGGTGGAATCGAAGGACTCGGAGGCCAGCACCGAGGCGCCGCCAATGCCGTCGCCGCCGGTGCGCGCGCCGAAGAGCACCACCTTGTTCCCGGTGCCGGAGGCGTTGGCCAGGCGGATGTCCTCGTGGCGCATGACGCCCACGGCCAGTGCGTTGACCAGCGGGTTGCCCTGGTAAACGGAGTCGAAGACCAGCTCGCCGCCGATGTTCGGCAGGCCGAGCGAGTTGCCGTAGCCGCCGATGCCGGAGACGATGCCGTGCACCAGCCGGGCGGTGTCGGGGTGGTCGATGGCGCCGAAACGCAGCGGATCCATCACGGCGACCGGGCGGGCGCCCATGGAGATGATGTCGCGGACAATGCCGCCGACGCCGGTCGCGGCGCCCTGGTAGGGCTCCACAAAGGAGGGGTGGTTGTGGGATTCGACCTTGAACGTCACGGCCCAGCCATCACCGATGTCCACGACGCCGGCGTTCTCGCCGATGCCGACCAGCAGGTGTTCCTTCATCTTCTCGGTGACCTTGTCACCGAACTGCTTCAGGTGCACCTTGGAGGACTTGTAGGAGCAGTGCTCGGACCACATGACCGAGTACATTGCCAGTTCCGCGGCGGTGGGGCGGCGGCCCAGGATTTCGACGACGCGGTTGAACTCGTCTTCCTTCAGGCCCAGTTCGGCCCAGGGAAGCTGCGTTTCAGGAGTGGCGGCTGCGTGTTCGACGGTGTCGATACGGAATTTCTTCGCCTCGGTGGAGGCTGCGGAAACGGTCATTTATTTGCCTCCGGCAACGAGCGAGGTGAGTACTGAAGTGAAGATGCCCAGGCCGTCGGTGCCGTAACCCAGCCCGACTTCGCCGTAGGCGGAGGAATCCGGGCCGAACCCGGCCTCGACGGCGTGCTCCGGGTGCGGCATGAGCCCGACGACGTTCCCGGCGGCGTTGGAAATGCCGGCAATGTTCCGGCGCGAGCCGTTCGGGTTGACGCCGTCGTAGCGGAACACCACGCGGCCTTCGCCCTCGAGCTCGTCCAGCGTCTTTTCGTCGGCGACGTACTGGCCGTCCTGGTTTTTCAGCGGAATGACCATGCCGGAATCCTTGGCGTACGCGGATGTCCAGGCCGTGGTGTTGTTTTCCACGCGCAGCAGCTGGTCCGCGCAGGAGAACTTCAGGTGGTTGTTCTTGATCATCGAGCCGGGCAAAAGGTGCGCCTCGGTGAGGATCTGGAAACCGTTGCAGATGCCCAGCACGGGCATGCCGCCGTTCGCCGCATCCACCACCTTGTCCATCAGCGGGGCGAAGCGGGCAATGGCGCCGGCGCGCAGGTAGTCGCCGTAGGAGAAGCCGCCGGGAATGATGACGGCGTCCACGGACTGCAGGTTGGCTTCGTTGTGCCACAGCCCGACGGCGGTGCCTCCGGCGAGGGTCACCGCACGGGCGGCGTCGCGGTCGTCGAGGGTGCCGGGAAAGGTGATGATGCCGATCCGGATGGCCCGCAGCTCGTCATTGGCGGGCGCAGCGGCGAAATCGCCGATCAGGGGAGTGCTCAAGGTCAGGCCTCCGGGATTACTTCAACGCGGGTGACGTCCTCGATGACGGGGTTGGACAGCAGCGTGGCAGCCGCAGTGCGGGCCTGTTCGAGGATTTCCGGTGTGACGTCGCCGTCAACGGTCAGCTCGAAGCGCTTGCCCTGCCGGACTCCGGTGAACCCGGTCAGGCCCAGCCGGGGAAGGGCGCCGGCGATGGCCTTGCCCTGGGGATCGAGGATTTCGGGTTTGGGCATGACGTCAACAACGATCCGGGGCATCCGGGCAACTCCTGTGAGAGAAATGGGTGGCCGCGGACCCTGCCGTCTCACGCTGATTCAGCGCTCCGCGAGCTTGCACCTCCCAGTCTAGCGGCGAATTCCGCGCCAGTCCTTTCGTGTCTTTCAGGGGTCACGAACAGCCCCTTCGCCGGGGCCGCTAGTGATCCAGCAGCCGCTGCACGAATTGGCGGGTGCGCTCCTGTTTCGGGGACGTAAGAACCTCCGAGGGCGGCCCCTCCTCGACCACGACGCCTCCGTCCATAAAGATGACGCGGTCCGCCACATCGCGTGCGAAGCGAAGCTCGTGCGTGACAAGGAGCATTGTCCAGCCCTCGGCTGCGAGTTCACGGATGGCCTCCAGGACCTCACCCACGAGCTCCGGATCCAGTGCGGAGGTGGGCTCGTCAAAGAGCAGCAGCCGCGGCTTCAGGGCGAGCGCGCGGACAATGCCCACCCGCTGCTGCTGGCCGCCGGAGAGTTCGTAGGGGTAGGCGTCGCGTTTGTCGGCCAGTCCCACCCGCTCCAGCAGGGCCAGCGAATCTGCGGAGGCTTCCTCCCGGGAGCGCCGCTGCACCCGGACCGGCCCCTCCATCACGTTTTCCAACACCGTGCGGTGCGGAAACAGGTTGTAGTGCTGAAACACCATGGCACTGTGTTCCCGCAGTCCCGACACCGTGCGGCGCGAAGGTTTGCTGCCGAAGTCCACCGCCGCCCCTTCGGCAAACTGCACCGTCCCCGAGTCCGGCACCTCCAAGCCGTTGAGGCAGCGCAGGACGGTGGTTTTGCCTGATCCGCTGGGTCCAATCAGTGCAACCACTTGGCCGCGCCGGATGTCCAGGTCGATGCCCTTGAGCACCTCGACGGCGCCGAAGCGCTTGTGCAGGTCCCGGACGGCCAGGACGTCCGCCGCAGCAGCCCGTCCCTTCCCGCTGGTGAGTTCATCTGAGCTGTCACTTGGCGACATGGCGGTCCAGCCTCCTTTCAAGGGCTGATTGTCCCGTGGACAGGACAAGGCAGATCATCCAATAGATGACGGCGGCCTCAATGTAGAGGGCCATAAACTCCCGGCTGAAGGCCGCTATTTCCTGTGCCTGCCGGAAGAGCTCAGTGACGAGGATCAGCGAGGCGAGGGACGTGTCCTTGACCAAGCTGATGAAGGTGTTTGAGAGCGGCGGCACCGATACCCGTGCCGCCTGGGGAAGGATCACGCGGATGAGCGTCTGCGCGGGAGACATCCGGATGGTGTACGCCGCTTCCCACTGGCCGCGCGGGACCGAAAGGATGGCAGCCCGGATGACTTCTGCCGCGTAGCCGCCCACGTTGAGGGAGAAAGCGATGACGGCGCTGGGCCAGGAGGGAACCACCACACCGATGGACGGCAGCCCGTAGAAGATGACGAAGAGCTGCACCAGCAGGGGGGTTCCCCGGATAATCGACACGTAGACGCGGGCAATCCCGGAGAGGATCCGCACCTTGGACAGGCGCATGAGGGCAACGCCGAGCGCAATGGCCAGACCCAGGACAAACGAGACCAGGGCCAGCGGAATGGTGCCCTTCACCGCTCCTTCCAGCATCGGCAGGAAGGAGCGCAGAACAAGGTCCCACGTCGACTCATCCATGCGCGGAGCTACTCGGAGACGTTCTCGCCGAAGTACTTCTCCGAGATCTCGGCGAGCGTTCCGTCAGCGCGCAGTTCGGACAGCGCTTCGTTGACGGCGTCGCGCAGTTCAGTGTTGCCCTTTGCGAAAGCGAACGCCGAAAGGGCCGGATCGTCGGTTTCGGCCGCGACCTCAAGCGGTGCGTCCGGAGTTTGCTGCATATAGTCGAGGAAAGTCAGTTTGTCGTTGACCGTTGCATCCACACGGCCCTGCTCGAGCAGGGCGACCGCCTGCGCCCAGCCTTCCACCGCCTCGACGTTTGCTCCATTGTCCTTGGCAAGCGTGTACCAATTGCTGGTCAGGGACTGTGCGGTGGTCTTGTCCTTGAGATCCGCGAAGGAGCTGATCGACGTTTCGCCGGCAGGCACCACGATCACGCCCGGGCTCACGGTGTACGGCTCCGAGAACTCGTACGATTCCTCGCGCTGGGGGTTAATGGAGACCTGGTTGGCGATCATCGCGAAGCGGTTGGCTTCCAGCCCGGCGAAGATGGCGTCCCACTGGGTCTCTTCGAACTTCACCTCAACACCGAGCTTCTCCGCTACCGCCTCGGTGATCTCGACGTCGTATCCGGTGAGATCACCCGCGCCGTCGGCGTGGAAGCTGAACGGGCGGTACGTGCCCTCCGTCCCCACCACAATGGTGCCCGCCTCCTGGACGGCCTCAAGTCCGGTTGCAGCCGTGGCCTCTGAGCCGGCATCGCCTGATCCGCAGGCGGCCAGGCCCAGGGAAGCAGCGGCAGCCAGTGCAAGTGCTGCGAGGGTCTTATGCGTGCGCATGTGTCTCCTAAGGGGTCTGGCTGCCACGTTACGCACTGCCGGCGGATCTCCACAGGGGACATTACGCCGTGTGTAGATCCGCCGGAAGGACAATTGCGGGACCCGCTTAGGCGGGAACGCCCATCTGGAACCCGCAGCGGCACCGCAGCACTGTGGTGTCCAGCTGCACCTCGGGAACCACGATGTTGTCCGGTCCGGTGTAGACGGGTTCAAAAATGGACACTGAGGTGGTGTCCTTGGGCTGCATGGGCTCACCGCAGTGCAGGTATTCCATGACCGCACTGTCCTTGTTCATCCGGCGGGCCCATACGGGGGAGTGCCGGACCGGATGCCCGTAAAAGCGGTCGCATTCCGAGCAGGTGTAACTGATTTCCAGAAACTCCGCTGCGTCTTCGCCAACGGCCGGTTCCACGGATTCAATGATCAGGAATTCATCCGTCCCGCAGTGAGTGCACCACGGGACGTAGGGTTCCGGGGCCGGGTCGGCTGCACCTTCGGGTCTCGCTTGCGTTGACATAATCGTTCCTCCAGTTCAGGTCCGGACGGAGAACTCCATCGCCCAGAACAGGTAGTAAGTATGCTTACTCAGTTTACGCAAGTGGTTCCGGGACAGACAAGTCCGGCGAAAAAAGTTCCCGGGCCAGAGGGCAGGGGCTGCCGGCGGAGGTTCGGTTAGAGGGCGCCTGCGGCGGGGCCGAGCAGTCCGGCAAGGCTTTCCCAGCGGCCGATTTCGCAGCCGTTGGACAGCGAGAACTCACGATCCACGGCGGCACCGTTGAGCGTGCCGCTTACATGCGCCCGCTGGGGGCCCGTGATGATTTGGGTGCACATGAGATTGGGGTCCAGAGGGGCGAACGCTTCCGTACCCCGGGTGGCCAGCGCAGCGCAGGCGGCGGCCGGGTCAGGGGCTCCGGAGTCGCCCACGGGGGTTTCGCCGTCGCACTCGAGTGAATACGTGTCGGTGACGTCGGTGCCCTCCGCGCGGAACTCCACGGTCAGGGATGTGGTGGCCGGTGACGACGGAGCTGCCGCGGGGCCTGAGGCTGAGGGACTTGAGGATGCCGGGCTCGACGGCGTCGTGTTCGACGCGGACGGGGATGCCGGTTCGGACGGCTCGCTGCCGCCGGAACTTCCGCATCCGGCGAGGGCCATGACGGTGATCGCGGGAATCAGCAGGTAACGGAACGGACGGAGCATGGTGAGACCTCCAGCTAGGGTGGGTCCCAGCCTAGCCTGACGTCCCGGGAACCTGTCCGGGGTTTTCGTCCGGGGTCCCGCCCGAATCGGCAGCGGCCCGTGCCTGCGCCAGGAAGTAGGGCCCCTGGCCGGGGTAATAGTCATCAAACTCGGGGGCGGTTCCGCCGGTGAGGGCCGCCGTCATCCGGTCAAGATAGTATTCCCAGCCCGGGCCCACGCTCTCGGCGGCGAGCGGGTCTTCCAGGTGGTGGATGAAATCCAGTTGGGTACCGCCTGACCGCGGGCTGAACCGGACCTCCAGGTCCCAGCTGCCGTATTCGTCCTCGACCAGGAGGCGGAGCAGCTCCGGTGCGGCGCATTCGGAAACCGTCACCCGGCTCCATGGCAGCCCGTCCTCGTAAAGCATCTGCAGGTCAACGCTTTCACCGCGGGCGGGGGTCCCCTCCCACCGCCCAAACCACTGTGCGGCCTGGACCGGATTGGTAAAACTGTTCCACAGCGCCGACGGCGGCTCGATGAAGTTTCGGGTCAGCGTCAGGTCGTAGGCCTGTTCCCCGGTGCGGCTGATCCGGCCTGTGGGTTCTGGTTGCATAGCTGCTCCTGAAGGGGGTCCAGCAGGCCAAGGATGCGGGCCCGCAGCTGTTGCGATTCCTCGCTGAAGGCGCGTTGAGCGCTAGCATACATTCCGCGCCCGGCCGGCGTCTCCACCGGCAGGGGACTGTAGCCCCAGTCCTGCAGATCATAGGGGGACGCGCGCATGTCCATGATCCGGATTCGCCAGGACAGCTCGAAGCAGTCCATCACCAAAGCGCTGGGCAGCAGCGGGACCAGTTTGTAGGTCCACTTGTACAGGTCCATGTTCGCGTGCAGGCATCCCGGCTGTTCCAGCTCGGACTGATTTTCCCGGGTGGGGGTGAGCTCGTTCAGCGGAACGGCCTGGGGCGTGTAGAAGCGGAAAGCATCAATGTGCGTACAGCGGATCCGGCTCTTCTCCACCAGCTGATCGGTTCCCTCAGCGCCCAGGCGCAGCTTGAGGTAGTCATGCCGGATGCCGTTTTCTTCGGACTTGTAGGCCATGGCCCATTCATGCATGCCGAAGCAACCCAGGGACGGCTTCCGGGCTGCCGTGCGGGATAGCAGCAGGCGGGTGAAGTCGACGGCGCCGCCCCGGGCTGCGATAAAACCGTCGATGTCCACGGTGACCGCTGCGGTGCTGCTGTCCAGCCCCTCCCGCTCCAGCTCAGGTTCTGTCAGGGAGCGGTAAAACTTCCACTGCGTCCGCTCCGCCGCAGCATCACCGGTCAGCACAACGCCGGCGCCGGGATGCCAGCGCAGCAGCTGGCCGGGTTTCTGGGAGTAATAGGTAAAGAGGAAATCCTCCACCGGGTGCTTCCGCCCGGCTGAGCGGCGCTCGAGGAAGCCGTCCACGAAGGGATGCACGCGCTCGCTGTGCCGCCGGCTCAGCGGCAGCCACTGGTCCTCCGTCAGGACAGTTGAAAAGGGGGAAGGGGTCACGGTTCCCATTATCCCGGTCCGCGGTGGTTCCGGCTGCTTCCCGCCGGCTATCCGGCACTCCCGGCGTCAGCGGGGGCAGCCTGCGCGGCTGCGATCAGCCGGCGCATGGTGTCATTGAGTTCCTGCACCTGCCCGCGGTTCAGGCCCAGCCTGGCCATCATGGTTCCCGGAATCTCTGCGGCGTCCCGGCGCAGGTCCAGGCCGGCTTTCGTCAGAGCGACGGCCAGGGACCGGTCGTCCCCCGGTGCCCTGTTCCGGGTAAGCAGTCCAGCTGTTTCCAGCCGCTTCAGCATTGGCGAGAGGGTGGCCGGATCCATGGCCAGGGCGTTGCCCAGGCTGCGGACACTGCGGGGGCTCTGCTCCCAGAGCGCGAGCATGACCAGGTACTGCGGGTGGGTCAGCCCGAGATTCTCGAGCACCGGCTTGTAGGCGCCCACCACGCTGCGGGAGGCCACGGAGAGAGCAAAGCAGAGCTGATGTTCCAGCAGGAGATCCTCGTCAGCTTGGTCCATTGTCCGCTCCCTCTCATCATTAGTGCACTAATCATTAGCGTACTATGGCAGAAGGAGTAGTCGCTGCGGAAAGGTGCTGGACATGGCGGACAAAGAGAGCTTTACCTCGAAATTCATGCGGACCACCGGCAAGGTCCGGATGATTTTCGGCCCTGCCCAGACCAGTTCCCTGGACCATCCCATGACTGAGGAAAACCAGCAGCTGCTCAAGGAACAGCAGGCACAGGAAAAGGCCCTGTGGGAGACGGTTACCCGAGCCGACGGCAGCAGCTACATCGTTCCGCGCCAGCCGGAGTAAGTTCGGCCCGCCGGCGCCGGAGCCCCGGCGCCTTGGATATCGAAGTCCAAAGAGTTTTTGCGCAGACCCCTCGTCAGGGGGTTTCCGAAGCGTACGGTTGATGAACCCCCGGAGCCCTCACCCAGGGATTCCTCCGGCCTCGACCGCACAAGGAATTCTCCATGAGCGATGAAATTATGCCCCGGCCCGCACCCGCCACGCATGGAGGGGGACCGCTGGGCAGGCTGGCCCATATGGTGTCCGTCTTTTACGGGGATGCGGAACGGGACCGGGTCACCGAACCTGTCCGGCACCTTCATGATCCGGTGGAGGACGAGATTGACCGGCAATTGGCGTCCATCAGCGTGGAAACCGACACCGGCGGCCGGCACTACGGTGTCCGCAGGACGTTACCGGTGGAGCCAAACCCGGCGGGACCGGCAGTAACCTACCGGTATTTTGCCAATCGGCCGCCGCTGAACGCCCCCGAACTCTGAGGAACGCCGCTTAGCTTCCCCCGGTGTTAGCGCCCGGTGCCGCCGTAAACGGTGGCCTCGTCGTCGCCGTCGAGCCCAAACGCCGCGTGGACCGCGCGGACCGCGGTGTCCAGGAGCTTGGCGTCGGTGACGACAGAGATGCGGATCTCCGACGTGGAAATCATGTCGATGTTCACGCCGGCATGATGCAGGGCTTCGAAGAAGCGGTGTGACACGCCGGGATTGGACCGCATGCCGGCGCCGATCAGCGACAGCTTGCCAATCTGCTCGTCGTAATCAACCGTGTCGAAGCCGACCTCTTCCTTGGCCGCATTCAGGGCGTCGATGGCGTCCTTGCCGTCAATGATCGGCAGCGTGAAGGAAATGTCAGTCTTTCCCGAGCCCTGGGTCGACACGTTCTGCACGATCATGTCGATGTTGGAGTTGGCTCCGGCCACAATGCCGAAGATCTCCGCTGCCTTGCCGGGGATGTCCGGGACGCCGATCACGGTGACCTTGGCCTCCGAGCGGTCATGTGCAACACCGGAAATGATGGGCTGTTCCAAGGGTTCTCCCTCTTGAATCTTGATCTTGTCGTCGGGGCTGGGCAGGACCCAGGTTCCCTCATGCTGGCTGAAGGAGGACCGCACGTGCAGCGGCACGCCGAAGCGGCGGGCATACTCCACGCAGCGCAGATGCAGGATTTTGGCGCCCGAGGCGGCCAGCTCCAGCATTTCCTCGCTGGAGATTGTGTCAATTTTCTGTGCGGACGAGACCACGCGGGGGTCCGCCGTGTAGATGCCGTCCACGTCGGTGTAAATCTCGCAGACATCCGCGCCCAGCGCTGCGGCCAGGGCGACGGCGGTGGTGTCCGAACCGCCGCGGCCCAGGGTGGTGATGTCGTGGCTGTCCCGGCTCATGCCCTGGAATCCGGCAACGATGGCGACGTCGCCCTTTTCGATTGCCGTCTTGATCCGGTGCGGCGAGACATCGATGATGCGTGCCTTGCCGTGGATGGCGTCGGTGATCATGCCCGCCTGGCTGCCGGTGAAGGACTGGGCGGAACCGCCCAGTTCATTGATCGCCATGGCGAGCAGCGCCATGGAGATGCGTTCCCCGGCGCTCAGGAGCATGTCCATCTCGCGGGCGTTGCCGCCGCTGGTGATCTGTCCGGCCAGGTCCAGCAGCTCGTCAGTGGAATCGCCCATGGCGGAGACCACAACGACCACCTCGTTGCCTGCGGCATGGGTGTCCACCACACGCTTGGCGACGCGCTTGATGCCTTCGGCGTCCGATACGGAGGACCCGCCGAATTTTTGCACTATCAGGCTCATGCGTACACGCTCTCTGCATCACTTCCGGTTGTTGCCCGGCGACATCCTCGGCGCGGTGCATCTGATTTCTTTCCCCGGGACTCCGGGGAGCCGGGCCGCAAATCCTGCGGCCAATCAGCAAAAGTCTATCGCTGCTGCCGTTCCGGGCCGAAATACCGCCGGACATATGAACTTAACGTCACGTTCGGGCGAGTCCGGCGGCACTGTTCCGGCCGCCGGCTCCTAGGGTGGGGCCATGGCCAACGGTGAGCCCGCGGAGAACCCCGGGATGAACAAGGCGCGCAGCGGTTCCGCCGGCGTGCGCGCAGGGGTGAGCGCCCTGGGAGTCCGGCGCCGGTTCGGCGCTGTGGAGGCGGTGCGGGGCATGGACTTCACGGCTCCGCCTGGAGCGGTGACGGCCCTGATTGGCCCCAACGGGTCCGGCAAGACCACGCTCCTGCTGATGCTGGCATCGCTGCTGGCGCCCGACGCCGGAGAGGTGCGGATCGGTGGTTTCGACCCGACCGTCGATCCCGGGCAGGTCCGCAGCCGGGTGGGCTGGATGCCGGACACCCTGGGCAGCTGGGATTCGCTGACCGCCACCGAGATCCTGATGGCCATGGGCGCCTTTTACGGAATGACCGGTCCGGCGGCCCGGGCCCGCGCGGCCGAGCTGCTGGACACGGTGCACCTGAGTGATCTGGCGGACAAGCCAGCGCGGGTCTTTTCCCGCGGGCAGCAGCAGCGGCTGAGCCTGGCGCGCTCCCTGATCCATGATCCTGAGGTTCTCCTGCTGGATGAGCCGGCGTCAGGGCTGGACCCCGGATCCCGGGTGGATCTGCGGGTGCTGCTGCGCAGGCTCGCCGGTGAGGGGAAAACCGTGGTGGTCTCCTCGCACGTGCTCTCGGAACTGGATGAGATGGCGGACCGTGCCGTGTTTGTGGCGCGGGGCGAGACCGTCACCACCCAGTCACTGGCCGACGCCGGAGCGCAGCCCCGCTGGTACACGGTCCGCGCGCTCGACGAGGGTTCCCTGCTGCGGCAACTGGAAGCGCTGCAGGTTCCGCACCGGATGCAGGGGGATGACCGCAGGCCTGCGGTGCAGGTTCGGCTCACCGGAGAGAACGCCGCTTCAGAGCTGCTGCGCTCCCTGGTCCTGGCCGATATACCGGTCATCGCCTTTGCTCCTGCCGGCGGTGCCCTGGAAGAGACCTACATGAGCTTGGACACCGATCGCCGATGAGCACCCAAAGCACCGCCGCGGCCCCGGGCCCGGCACAACTGCGGCCCCTGAGCGGCATCAGATCCGTCTTTGCCCTGGAAATCAAACAACGCGTCAGGTCCCGCGGCTGGTACATCCTCCTGACCGTATGGTTTGTGGTCATTGGGCTGGTGGCAGCGCTGACCGCGGCAAACGCCTCGGCGTCCGACGGGCCCACGGGGCCGGTGCTCTACGAGCTGATCGTGGGCTTTGTCCTGTTTTTCGGGCTGCTGCTGGCTCCCGCACTGTCCGCCAATGCGGTCAATGGTGACCGCGCCGCCGGGACCCTGGCAATCCTGCAGGTCACCCTCCTGACTCCGGGGCAGATTCTGGCCGGAAAATGGCTGGCCTCATGGGTGGCTTCGCTGGGTTTCCTGGTGGCGAGTCTTCCGTTTTTGATCTGGGGACTGGCACTGGGCGGAGTACGGCCGCTGTCCGCCGTCGTCGCCGTCGTCATGCTGGCCGTGGAACTGGGGATCGTCTGCGCCATTGGACTGGGCGTGTCCGCCATTGCCAACCGCCCGCTGTTTTCCATTGTGGTCACGTACATGCTGGTGGCCCTGCTGGGGCCGGGGACGCTGATCGGTTTCGGGCTGAGCCTGACCCTGGTCCAGGGCACAGTGAAGGCCAACTACCCGACCTACCAGGCCGACGCGCCGCTGACCTCGGATCCGGACCCCGGCCCCGGGTACACCTGTGAGGGGCCGATGGTGGACACCCCGGTGGTGCACACCGAACGGGTGGCCTGGTTCCTGGCGGCCAATCCCTTTGTCATTGTGGCCGATGCCATTCCGCACGAGGAAGCGGATCCGGACCCGTACAACTACACGCCAACCGGGGTTATGCAGGGCATCAGCAGTACGGTGCGGCTGGCCCAGGCCGGACCGGAATACACCCAGCCGTGCGTGAACGGAGAGGTCCAGCCTGCCACTCCGGACACGTTCCCCATCTGGCCGCTGGGTTTGGTGGTCCAGCTCGCGCTGGCCGCCGTACTCCTGGCCTTCGGCCGGCGCCGCCTGGTCACGCCCGTCCGCCGGCTGGCAGCGGGGACCCGGATCGCCTAGCGTTCCGGCGGCCGGAGGGCATCCCGTGGCCCGGCGGGGGTGGTTGGGCCGGCTGGGCCGGGTGGCCCGGCTAGGACATGCTGCGGCGGCCCTCGAAGGCGCGGCCCAGCGTGATTTCGTCGGCGTACTCCAGGTCTCCGCCCACGGGCAGGCCCGACGCCAGACGGGTGACGTTGATGCCCAGGGTCTTCAGCATCCGGGACAGGTACGTGGCGGTTGCTTCACCCTCGAGGTTCGGGTCGGTGGCAATGATGATCTCGGAGATCTGTTCATCGGACAGCCGGCTGAGCAGTTCCCGGATGCGCAGCTGGTCCGGGCCAATTCCGGCAATGGGGTTAATGGCGCCGCCGAGCACGTGGTAGCGGCCGCGGAAGGAACGGGTGCGTTCCACCGCAATAACGTCCTTGGACTCCTCCACCACGCAGATCATGGTCGGATCCCGGCGGGTGTCGCGGCAGATGGCGCAGGTTTCCTGCTCGGTCACGTTGCCGCAGATACTGCAGAACTTGACCTTGTCCTTCACCGTGACGATGGATGAAGCGAGCTTCCGCATATCATCCGGATCGGCTTCCAGGATGTGAAAGGCAATGCGCTGGGCAGACTTGGGCCCGATGCCCGGGAGCCTGCCGAGCTCATCAATGAGTTCCTGAACGGCACCTTCGTACACGTGACCTTCTCTGCTGGATAGATGTGCGCTGTGTCTGTGCGGCCACTCGTGGGGAGACCTGCAGATGCGGTGTGCCGGAGCGGCAGGGGTCAGCGGCCGTCGAGGCTGCGTTCCTCAATCAGCCGGCCGCCCAGGATCCGTTCAATGGCTTTTCGACCCACCAGTCCTGAATCCTCAAGTCTGATGTCGTCGGCGCTGGGGATGTCTTCGACCAAGTTTACGTTGCTGCGCCCGGCCGAGGTGTTCACCGGGCCGCCGCGCTGGGCGGCTTCGTTCAACAGCTTTTGGTAGCGGCTCAGCGGGCGGTTGCCGTTGCCGTTGCCGGTTGCTGCAGGACCGGACGCGGGCGGAGCGGACGCAGGCTGGGCAGGGTTCGACGGGGCGGACGACGACGGCGCAGGTGCCTGCTGCTGCCGCACCTGGGGTGCTGCCGGAGCGGACGAAGCCTGTGCCGCAGGGGCGGACCCCTGGGGCCGGGCAGGCTGGTTGGCCCGGTCTTCCCGGCGTGCCGGAGACGAACCGGTGCCGGCCCAGTTGGTCGCGGCCCATTCGGTGTCCGACAAGTGTCCGGCCGAGTACACGTCTGCCGGCGGCTCTGCCTGTTCCCAGGCATTGCTTTCCGGTCCGCCCGCATACGGATCCTCGGGCGGTTCCTGCTGCCAGTCTTCCGGAAGCGGCCCGCCCGCGGCTCTGCGGCTCCGGCTGGCAGGCTGAGGCGCTTCGGACGGCTGCCCGCCGTGCCGTGCCGTGTTGGAGGAATCGTTCTGGGAACCCTGGCTGCGGCGCCGGTTCAGGGCCGCTGCTGCTGCGGGGCCCGATGCCACGGGCGAAGCTCCGTGTGCGGAGGGTGCAGCAGGGGCAGCAGGGGCATCCGGTGCAGCTTCTGCCGGAACGTTCGGGGCAGGTGCCGCCTCCGCAGCGGGCGCCGGGGTAACGGCGTTTGGCCAGGCCGGGGCCTTGCCGCCGGCTGCAGGCACGTTCGGAACGTTCGGGGCAGATGCCGCCGCTGCCTGCACCGGGGCGGTGCGGGGTGCGGGCGCAGCAGGCGCCGAAGGAGCTGGCACCGGTGATTCAGCGGATGCCGCACCGTGGCCCGGCTGTGCCGACGGCTGAGCATCCGCATGCTGCGGCGCGGACGGCTGTGAACCCGACGGGGCGGACTGCTGCGGGGCGGATTGTTGCTGGGACGGAGCCTGGACCTGCGCGGAAGCCGGCGCCGGGGTTAACCGGCTACCTGCTTTTGGGCCCGACTCACCCGCTGCCGCGGCTGCGCTGTCGTGCACAACATTGACCTGGCAGTCCACGCCGAGCACCTGGCTGACCGCCTTGCGGAGGTTCTCCAGATGGTCAGGGCGGTTGAAGTTGGTGGCAGCGCCCTGATTGCTGAACGCCAGTTCCAGGATCCGCCCGTCGAACGCCTTGGGGCTGGCGTTCTTGCTCACGTTGAGCCAGGTGGCACGCCGGATTCCCGTGAGGGCATCCATGATCTCCGGCCATGCCCGGCGGATCATCTCAACTTGCCCGCCGCTGGGAGCAGTGCCCGGAGCGGAGCTTGCCGCCGGCGCTGTTGCCGGTGCGGCAGCAGCGGAAGGAGCAGCTTGCTGGTCCCACTGGGAGGGCGGTGCCTGGCGGGACGCGGGCTGGGACGCGGGCTGGCCGGAGGGCTCAGCCGGAGCGCCCTGTGAACGGTCCGGAGCTGAGGCCGCGGGCCGTCGGTCCTGTTCGGGAGCAGGAGCAGGAGCAGGAGCGTTGGGGGCGGTGCGCGCCGGAGCCGACGCCGCAGCATCCGGAGCCTTCGGTGCAGCGGAACCATTCGCCGGAGCCTTCGGTTCGGGGGCCGTGGCCCAGGTGCCGCCCCAGTCCAGCGGTGAGCTGTCGGCGTTGCCGGCCGGAGTGGCAGCAGCTACGGGGGCAGGCTCAGGCCGGGCAGCGGGTGCGTCGGCCACAACGGCGGGTGTCTCCGCCGCCGTCGTCGGGCGCGCCGCCGGGATGGACTCGACGGGGGAGGATGCCGCAGCTGCACGGCCAACGGCCTCCGTGCTGTCGCCGGCGTAGCTCAGGCGCCGTTCAATGCGGTCCACCCGTGCCGCCGTGCCCCGTTCGGTCTGATCCGAGGCGGGCAGCAGGATGCGTGCGCAGAGCAGTTCCAGGTGCAGCCGAGGGGATGTGGCGCCGGTCATTTCGGTCAGCGCCGTGTTGGTGATGTCCGCTGCGCGGGAAAGCTCGGCGCCGCCAAGCTGGGTGGCCTGGGTGCTCATCCGGCTGATCTGGTCTTCGGGCATGCCGCGCAGCACCGCTGCCGCACTGTCCGGCATCGCGTGCACGATGATCAGGTCGCGGAAGCGTTCCAGCAGGTCCTCGACGAAACGCCGGGGATCTTGGCCGGTCTGGATAACCCGGTCCACCGCACGGAAAACGGTGGCTGAGTCGCCGGCCGCAAACGCGTCGACGACGTCGTCGAGCAGTGAGATGGGGGTGTAGCCCAGGAGGTTGACGGCCAGCTCGTAGTCGAGGCCTGCGGGGCCGGCTCCGGCCATCAGCTGATCCAGGACGGAAAGCGAGTCACGGACGGAACCGCCGCCGGCGCGGATGACGAGGGACAAGACCCCGGGCGCCACCGGAACGTTTTCCTGCTGGCACAGCCGGTCCAGGTACGCCAGCAGCGGTTCGGGCGGAACCAGGCGGAACGGATAGTGGTGGGTGCGGGAGCGGATGGTGCCAATGACCTTGTCCGGCTCCGTGGTGGCGAAGATGAACTTGATGTGCTCCGGCGGCTCTTCGACGATCTTGAGCAGCGCGTTAAAGCCTGCGGAGGTCACCATGTGGGCTTCGTCAATGATGAAGATCTTATAGCGGTCGCGCACCGGGGCGAAGGTGGCGCGTTCGCGCAGGTCGCGGGCGTCGTCGACGCCGCCGTGGCTGGCTGCGTCGATCTCGATGACGTCCAGGCTGCCGGATCCGTTGCGGGCCAGTTCAACGCAGCTGTCGCACTTTCCGCAGGGGACCGGTGTGGGGCCTTCGGCGCAGTTCAGGCAGCGGGCCAGGATGCGGGCGGACGTGGTTTTGCCGCAGCCGCGCGGGCCCGAGAAGAGGTAGGCGTGATTGACGCGGTTTTTGGAGAGGGCCGCCATCAGCGGCTCCGTTACATGCTCCTGCCCGATCACATCCGCGAAGCTCTCGGGACGGTAGCGGCGGTAAAGGGCTGTACTCACAGATAGAACCCTATCGGTTGGCACTGACGGTTTGCATCCCGGCACCTGGCGCGGGGAAAACCTGTTGATCCTGAAAAAATTAAAGACCCCTCATGCACCTGCCAGAGCCCGCTTACCCTTGCTACCTTCCGGTCCTGGGGGAGTTCACAGGATGACACCACATGAGGGGCCGGGAAACAGTCTACCCGATTTTTGGGCCGGGTTTGCGGGGGTCGATTCCGGGCGGTTCCGCCGTCCTGAGATAGCGGTACATGTCCCGCCACTGCGTCCCTATTTTCTGCCAGGAGGGCAGCAGCCTGTCCCTTCGGTAGCCGGCTCTTTCGGCAGTGCGCCAGGAACCTTCGTTCCACGGCTCTATATACAGTTCAATCCGCTTCATCTGCCGGACCGTCATGCCCCACTCCGTGAGCAGTTTCAGGGCCTCGCCGGCATACCCCTGCTTTCGGTGCCCGGGACCGATCCAGTAGCCGATGGTGTCCGGATTTCCTGTGCGGCGCGACGACTGCCCCGGCCACAGCCCAATCTGCCCGACGGCGACGCCGGTGCCAGCATCCGCAACGGCGAAGGACCAGCCCGCGCCACTGGTCAGCCGGTGGTGCTGCCGCTCGATGAAGGCAAGCGCCTCACTCTCTCCGGAGGTGGAGGGCACTGAGGTGATCAGCGGAATCAGCGGATCCTGCGATGCCGACTGTATAAGGACGACGTCGGCGGACGTGAAGGCGCGGAGCGTCACCCTGGAGGTGCGGAGATCAGGGAGCACGAGGGGCGTTCCCCGGGGAGCCGGTGATGCCGCGGGCATGGAGTCTCCTTTCAGGGATTAGACGGAACCGGGTAGAAGGCGAAGGGCAGAAGGCTAGTCGGTGCAGGACCTGTCTCCATCCTGCCCGTCCTGCGCTGTTGTGGCACGCAACCGAGGTTGTCCTCAGACACACCTATAGAGAAGGAGTGACGGAGTACGAAGAACCGGCCCCCTATCTATAGGAGCGGCCGGAGGGGTGAGGAGCCGGCTTCCTATATGGGTACTGGCGGGCTGGCCTATAAGGAGTGCCCCTCTCTATAAGAAGTGCCCCTCTTCTGGGGAGAGCGCGCCCGCGGTGGGCAGTGTTGGCGGTGGTTTCCGGGGCGGGAACGGCCGATTTGCGGCGGGGTGCAAACCTGTGTAAAGTCTTCTAAGTCGCCGCGGCAGGGAGTTGAAAAACATCCCCGGCAGGGCGGCCAAACCCCACCAAAAACATCCTGGTGATCCATCCTGCGCCTTACCGCCCGGGACACGGAAAACCGGGGCTTTTGCGCGGGTGCATCCAGCCGAATGCAGCACTAACCGGGAATTATCCCGAATTGCTAAAACCGGCCGGATGAAATAGAATAAAGAAACACTGCAGCGAAGAGAAAAGAAAAACATTACATTGTTTTTCCGAGTATTTCGGATGCATCTGTTGTTTGAGAACTCAATAGTGTGCCAAGTTTATTGATACCAATTATTTTAATTGGTTGAACTGGCTGTTACCGCCCACCCCGTGGGTATGGGACGGCTTTTTTAGCTGGTTTCGAATTTAGTGCAGGACCGTGCAGCCAATTTTCCTTGGCTCCGGTCCTGTGTCTGTAACACATTTACGGAGAGTTTGATCCTGGCTCAGGATGAACGCTGGCGGCGTGCTTAACACATGCAAGTCGAACGATGACTTTTGTGCTTGCACAAAATGATTAGTGGCGAACGGGTGAGTAACACGTGAGTAACCTGCCCTTAACTTCGGGATAAGCCTGGGAAACCGGGTCTAATACCGGATACGACGGACCACCGCATGGCGGTCCGTGGAAAGCTTGATGCGGTTTTGGATGGACTCGCGGCCTATCAGCTAGTTGGTTGGGGTAATGGCCCACCAAGGCGACGACGGGTAGCCGGCCTGAGAGGGTGACCGGCCACACTGGGACTGAGACACGGCCCAGACTCCTACGGGAGGCAGCAGTGGGGAATATTGCACAATGGGCGAAAGCCTGATGCAGCGACGCCGCGTGAGGGACGAAGGCCTTCGGGTTGT
Source organism: Arthrobacter citreus (assembly GCF_038405225.1). Taxonomy (NCBI): domain Bacteria; kingdom Bacillati; phylum Actinomycetota; class Actinomycetes; order Micrococcales; family Micrococcaceae; genus Arthrobacter; species Arthrobacter citreus. The sequence continues at coordinate 3,190,138 of NZ_CP151657.1, read as the reverse complement.
AAACCTCTTTCAGCAGGGAAGAAGCGAAAGTGACGGTACCTGCAGAAGAAGCGCCGGCTAACTACGTGCCAGCAGCCGCGGTAATACGTAGGGCGCAAGCGTTATCCGGAATTATTGGGCGTAAAGAGCTCGTAGGCGGTTTGTCGCGTCTGCTGTGAAAGCCCGGGGCTCAACCCCGGGTCTGCAGTGGGTACGGGCAGACTAGAGTGCAGTAGGGGAGACTGGAATTCCTGGTGTAGCGGTGAAATGCGCAGATATCAGGAGGAACACCGATGGCGAAGGCAGGTCTCTGGGCTGTAACTGACGCTGAGGAGCGAAAGCATGGGGAGCGAACAGGATTAGATACCCTGGTAGTCCATGCCGTAAACGTTGGGCACTAGGTGTGGGGGACATTCCACGTTTTCCGCGCCGTAGCTAACGCATTAAGTGCCCCGCCTGGGGAGTACGGCCGCAAGGCTAAAACTCAAAGGAATTGACGGGGGCCCGCACAAGCGGCGGAGCATGCGGATTAATTCGATGCAACGCGAAGAACCTTACCAAGGCTTGACATGAACCGGAAAGGCCTGGAAACAGGTCCCCCACTTGTGGCCGGTTTACAGGTGGTGCATGGTTGTCGTCAGCTCGTGTCGTGAGATGTTGGGTTAAGTCCCGCAACGAGCGCAACCCTCGTTCTATGTTGCCAGCGCGTGATGGCGGGGACTCATAGGAGACTGCCGGGGTCAACTCGGAGGAAGGTGGGGACGACGTCAAATCATCATGCCCCTTATGTCTTGGGCTTCACGCATGCTACAATGGCCGGTACAAAGGGTTGCGATACTGTGAGGTGGAGCTAATCCCAAAAAGCCGGTCTCAGTTCGGATTGAGGTCTGCAACTCGACCTCATGAAGTTGGAGTCGCTAGTAATCGCAGATCAGCAACGCTGCGGTGAATACGTTCCCGGGCCTTGTACACACCGCCCGTCAAGTCACGAAAGTTGGTAACACCCGAAGCCGGTGGCCTAACCCCTTGTGGGAGGGAGCCGTCGAAGGTGGGACCGGCGATTGGGACTAAGTCGTAACAAGGTAGCCGTACCGGAAGGTGCGGCTGGATCACCTCCTTTCTAAGGAGCACCTCAAAGATTTTGTGTCCTTCCACAGTGTTGGATGCGGTCTTTGCAGGAGATGCCCATATCGTAAGACATTTGTTCTTCGGTGGGTGCTCAAGGGTGGAATATCAATGAGCAGGTGCCCGGCGTTGAGCCTGGCAGCATGAGTACGCCGTGTACGTTCCCACTTGTGGGGATGGTTGTGGTTGGAAAGAGCTGCCGGTGCCTCGAGTACCGGGTTTTACCGTTTGGCACACTGTTGGGTCCTGAGACAACAGGACCGTATGAACTGACAGCCGTTTGGTTGGAGGTGGCACGGGTACCGTGTTGTTTCTGATTGTTCCTGCGCAGACCTAAGACTTCCACGGTGAATACGTGGTGGTGGCGGGGTGTGACGGGGTTGTTGTTTGAGAACTACATAGTGGACGCGAGCATCTTAAAATTATTAAGTGCAATTTCAGATAAACCTGGTGATCCGGGGATGTGCCCTTGATGGGTGTGTTTCCGGTGTTGTCATGGTTTTCTCGATAGCGATAATATTTATTGATCTTTGTGGTCAAGTTTTTAAGGGCACACGGTGGATGCCTTGGCATCAGGAGCCGAAGAAGGACGTAGGAATCTGCGATAAGCCTGGGGGAGTTGATAACCGAGCGTTGATCCCAGGATGTCCGAATGGGGAAACCCCGCCCGGCGCGCGAGTGACCGGGTGACCCGCATCTGAACACATAGGGTGCGTGGAGGGAACGTGGGGAAGTGAAACATCTCAGTACCCACAGGAAGAGAAAACAACAGTGATTCCGTTAGTAGTGGCGAGCGAACGCGGAAGAGGCTAAACCAGTGGTGTGTGATAGCCGGCGGGCGTTGCATCACTGGGGTTGCGGGACTTTCCGTACCAGTTCTGCCGGATTGGTGAAGTGAGTGCAGGTGCATAGGTGAACCGGTTTGAAAGCCGGGCCGTAGAGGGTGTTAGCCCCGTAACCGGAATGTATGCTGCCGCTTGGAGAGGATCCCAAGTAGCACGGGGCCCGAGAAATCCCGTGCGAATCTGCCAGGACCACCTGGTAAGCCTAAATACTCCCTGATGACCGATAGCGGACAAGTACCGTGAGGGAAAGGTGAAAAGTACCCCGGGAGGGGAGTGAAACAGTACCTGAAACCGTGTGCCTACAATCCGTTGGAGCAGGGCGATGCCACTTGTGGTGTTGTGCTTGTGACAGCGTGCCTTTTGAAGAATGAGCCTGCGAGTTAGTGTTACGTCGCGAGGTTAACCCGTGAGGGGAAGCCGTAGCGAAAGCGAGTCTGAACAGGGCGATGCAGTGGCGTGATCTAGACCCGAAGCGGAGTGATCTACCCATGGCCAGGTTGAAGCGCGTGTAAGAGCGCGTGGAGGACCGAACCCACTTCAGTTGAAAATGGAGGGGATGAGCTGTGGGTAGGGGTGAAAGGCCAATCAAACTCCGTGATAGCTGGTTCTCCCCGAAATGCATTTAGGTGCAGCGTTGCGTGTTTCTTACCGGAGGTAGAGCTACTGGATGGCTAATGGGCCCTACAAGGTTACTGACGTCAGCCAAACTCCGAATGCCGGTAAGTGAGAGCGCAGCAGTGAGACTGTGGGGGATAAGCTTCATAGTCGAGAGGGAAACAGCCCAGACCACCAACTAAGGCCCCTAAGCGTGTGCTAAGTGGGAAAGGATGTGGAGTTGCGAAGACAACCAGGAGGTTGGCTTAGAAGCAGCCATCCTTGAAAGAGTGCGTAATAGCTCACTGGTCAAGTGATTCCGCGCCGACAATGTAGCGGGGCTCAAGTACACCGCCGAAGTTGTGGCATTCAAATATTAGCCAAGCGGATGGTTTATCCATTTTCGTTCAAGCGTTTGGATGGGTAGGGGAGCGTCGTGTGGGCAGTGAAGTCGCGGTGTAAACCAGCGGTGGAGCCTACACGAGTGAGAATGCAGGCATGAGTAGCGAAAGACGGGTGAGAAACCCGTCCGCCGAATGATCAAGGGTTCCAGGGTCAAGCTAATCTGCCCTGGGTAAGTCGGGACCTAAGGCGAGGCCGACAGGCGTAGTCGATGGACAACGGGTTGATATTCCCGTACCGGCGAAAAACCGCCAATACTGATCGGGGGACACTAACCGCCCAATACCTGACCGGCCGCCCTTGTGGTGACCCGGTTTTTGGTGGAGCGCGGGACCTGATCCCGGGAGGTAAGCGTATTAACAGGTGTGACGCAGGAAGGTAGCCGGGCCGGGCGATGGTTGTCCTGGTCTAAGGATGTAGGGTCAGCGATAGGTAAATCCGTTGCTGTGTCTTTGATGACGATCCTGAGATCTGACGGGACCCACTTTGGTGGGAATCCGGTGATCCTATGCTGCCTAGAAAAGCATCGGCGCGAGGTTTTAGCCGCCCGTACCCCAAACCGACACAGGTGATCAGGTAGAGAATACTAAGGCGATCGAGAGAATTATGGTTAAGGAACTCGGCAAAATGCCCCCGTAACTTCGGGAGAAGGGGGGCCCCAACCTTGATGGACACAAGCTGTCCGGAGGGGATCGGGGCCGCAGAGACCAGGGGGAAGCGACTGTTTACTAAAAACACAGGTCCGTGCGAAGTCGCAAGACGATGTATACGGACTGACTCCTGCCCGGTGCTGGAAGGTTAAGAGGACCGGTTAGCCCTTTGGGGCGAAGCTGGGAATTTAAGCCCCAGTAAACGGCGGTGGTAACTATAACCATCCTAAGGTAGCGAAATTCCTTGTCGGGTAAGTTCCGACCTGCACGAATGGAGTAACGACTTCCCCGCTGTCTCAACCATAAACTCGGCGAAATTGCAGTACGAGTAAAGATGCTCGTTACGCGCAGCAGGACGGAAAGACCCCGAGACCTTTACTATAGTTTGGTATTGATATTCGGTGTGGCTTGTGTAGGATAGGTGGGAGACTGTGAGACCCGGACGCCAGTTCGGGTGGAGTCATCGTTGAAATACCACTCTGGTCATACTGGATATCTAACTTCGGCCCGTAATCCGGGTCAGGGACAGTGCCTGATGGGTAGTTTAACTGGGGCGGTTGCCTCCTAAAGAGTAACGGAGGCGCCCAAAGGTTCCCTCAGCCTGGTTGGCAATCAGGTGGCGAGTGTAAGTGCACAAGGGAGCTTGACTGTGAGAGAGACATCTCGAGCAGGGACGAAAGTCGGGACTAGTGATCCGGCGGTACATTGTGGAATGGCCGTCGCTCAACGGATAAAAGGTACCTCGGGGATAACAGGCTGATCTTGCCCAAGAGTCCATATCGACGGCATGGTTTGGCACCTCGATGTCGGCTCGTCGCATCCTGGGGCTGGAGTAGGTCCCAAGGGTTGGGCTGTTCGCCCATTAAAGCGGTACGCGAGCTGGGTTTAGAACGTCGTGAGACAGTTCGGTCCCTATCCGCTGCGCGCGCAGGAAATTTGAGAAGGGCTGTCCTTAGTACGAGAGGACCGGGACGGACGAACCTCTGGTGTGTCAGTTGTACTGCCAAGTGCACCGCTGATTAGCTACGTTCGGATGGGATAACCGCTGAAAGCATCTAAGCGGGAAGCCCGCTTCGAGATGAGATTTCCATACACCTTGTGTGTGAGAGGCCCCCAGCCAGACCACTGGGTTGATAGGCCGGATGTGGAAGCGGGGACTAAAGACCCGTGAAGCTGACCGGTACTAATAGGCCGATAACTTACACCACACCACAATCTGGGCAGGAAACGACTTCAAACGTTCCCGCCAAATAAGGGTTGTGCTAGATCATGTGCTGCTTGCGTCCACTATGTGGTTCCCGGATAACAAACCCGTGTGGTTTGTCACTCCTGGAACCGGCACCACCACACCCTTGCGGGTTCTGGTGTGCCGTATAATTACAGTTATAACTTCGCTTTGAAACACTCAATGTCGTTATTGGTTTTGTGTGTTTTGTTGTGACCATTGTTTTCCCCTCACCCCGAGGTTTGTTTGTTGGGGTGGTGTGGGTGGAAGGGTTACGGCGGTCATAGCGTGGGGGAAACGCCCGGTCCCATTCCGAACCCGGAAGCTAAGACCCACAGCGCCGATGGTACTGCATCCGGGAGGATGTGGGAGAGTAGGTCACCGCCGGACAAATTCTGGCAGAGAGGTTGAGGTCCGCACCATTTATGGTGCGGACCTCAACTGTTTAACCACCGGGTTTGGGCCGGAGCTGATGACGCGGAAGGCACGCCCGGCCACACTGGACTGTGTGTCCCGCATGAGCATGAACCAGGCCTTCGCCCGGCGGTTCAATTCCGGCCCGGACGTTGAGCGCACCGCTTTCTTCAGTGATGCCGTATTTGCCATTGCCATGACCCTGCTCGCCGTGGACATCAAGGTTCCCCAGGTGCCCGGCGATGAGCTGGGCCGTGCAGTCGTTGAGCAGTCTCCCGAATTCGGAGCCTACCTGCTGTCCTTTGTGGTGACCGCTGCCTATTGGCTCAGCCACCACCGCCTCTTCCGCCTGCTCTCCGGATTCACCGTGGTGCTGCAGCGCCTGAACCTGGCCCTGCTGCTGTTGGTCGCGCTCATCGGCTACGCCGCGGACATGATTGCCTTTCATGGTGACCAGGTGCTGGGGGTTGTGGTTTATGCGGCGATACTGGGGCTCATTGGAGTGGTCAACACGGCGATGTGGCTCTACGCCGGCCATCGCGGGCTGTTCCAGGATGATGTTCATCCCCGGCTCCTGGCCTATGCCCGGACCCGGGTGGCGGTAACGCCTGCGGTGTTCCTGCTGTCCATCCCGATTGCCCTTCTGAATCCTGCAGCCGCAACCTATTCGTGGACTGCCATCGTCGTCGTAAACCTGCTGTTCCGGGTGCTCGGAAGCAGGGCCCCCGCACCGGCCGAAATAGGTGCCCCGCCTGACGATTCGTTGGATTAGCCCTGTATCGGGTAGTCTTATATCTGCTTCTTACGGAGCAATGCCTGGAGGATTCGCCTAGCGGCCTATGGCGCACGCCTGGAACGCGTGTTGGGTTAACGCCCTCGGGGGTTCAAATCCCCCATCCTCCGCAAAAGAGAAACACCCCGGTCTTCGGACCGGGGTGTTTCTCTTTGTCTGGGGCGCCTGCCGCACAGAAGCACTACAGGGGGCGGAAGTACTCCAGCACATTTGCACTGTCCCAGATCTCGGCGTATTTAGCCTGCAGATCATAGAGCGAGGCATTGTGCACGGTTTCATCCCGGTCCCCGACGGCGTCGCTCACCACAATGGGGATGAACCCGTGCTGCACCGCATCAACGGCGGTCGCACGGATGCAGCCGCTGGTGCTGGTGCCCACGATCACCAGGGTGTCCACCCCCTGGGCCTGCAGGTCCCGGGCGAGGTTGGTGCCGAAGAAGGCGCTGGCATACTGTTTCACCAGCACGGTCTCGCCTTCCTCGGGGGCCACCTCGGGCATGATCGAGCCCAGCTCCGAGTCGCCGATCAGCAGCCGCAGCGCAGGGACCTTCAGGATGAACATCCCGCCGTCGGCGCCGTCGGGGCCGTAGCTGACCCGGGTATGCAGCACCGGAATCCCACTGGCCCGTGCCGCACCAATAACCGCCGCCGCCGTGGCCAGGAACTTGGTCTCCGGCAGGCACAGCGGACTTTCCGGCTCAAAGTAAGCCCGCATGAGGTCAACGGACACCACGGCCGGCGAGTGGCCCGGGGTCAGGCTTCCGTCAAACCCGTCGGCGAAACCGGTCACAGCATGGCCACCGGGGGAGTTGGTGCCTCCAGCCCCGTTTCCGCGAGGCTGTTGGCCAGCAGATCCGCCAGCTCACCGCCCCGGTTGAACAGCGGCAGCGGTTCCTTCCGGTCCCCGCGCAGCCGGGCGCGCAGATCCTCGGTGGCCCCGGCGTCGAGCACTCCGTCCGCGGTGCACACCACGCCGTAGCGCCGGGCGCCGTCGCCGGTGACCAGTCCTCGCCGCACCTCCTTGGCCACGAGCTCCGGGTCCCGTTCCAGCGGATCCCCCCATCCGCCGCCGCCCCAGGTGACAAAATGCAGCACGTCACCGGGTGCCACTGAAACGTCGTGGACCTTCGACGGCAGGACGGTGGTGGTGCCGTCGGCCTTGTCGAGCCATTTGCGGCCGCGCGCACCCGGATCGCCGCCGCGGACACCCCAGGGGTAGGTCAGCCAGCGGTCGTCGTGGATGGCTATGGTTCCCGGCTCCAGGAACCGGTAGGCGACGTCGACGCCGTTGCCGCCGCGGTGCAGTCCCGCTCCGCCGGTGTCCGCGATGGTCTCCCAGCGTTCGATGATCAGCGGGTAGTAAGACTCCAGGTACTCGCACGGGATGTTCGTGAACGACGGCCACAGCGAGTGGCCGTCCGGTCCGTCACCCACCGGGCGGCCGGGAATCCCGCCGAAACCAATGGAATACAGCTGGAACCACTCACCCTTGTGGTCGCCGGAGCTGTAGTTTCCGGAGTACATGAAGTGGGGCGAGGAGGAGAAACCGGCGCCGTTGAGCAGGTCCGGGTTGGCCTGGCCCAGGAGTCCGCCAAAGAGATCGAACAGCCGGCCGATTCCGTGGTTCCGGCCGTTCAACGCCGCCGGGTACCGCGGTTTCCAGAAGGTGTCTTCGGGGATTTCCACGTCCACCAGCGGGTAGAAGCCGTCATTCCACAGGATCTGCGGGTCCGCAACGGTGATCATGTAGATGCCGAAGAACATCCGGATGAGGTTTTCGTTGATGTAGTAGTTGATTGGCCCCTGCGCCTGCGGACTGCTGCCGGTCAGGTCGATCAGCACCTTGTCGCCGGTCCGGGTGATGGTCATCTTCAGTTCGTAGGGTCCGAAGCCCCGGCCGTCGTCGTCGATAAAATCGGTGAAGGACAGCGGCTTGCCTTCCTCGAAGACCACGGCGAGGAGCGTTTTCATGGCCCGGTAATTGCGGTCCAGCAGGGCGTTCAGCGCCGAGGTGTAGGTGTCGACGCCGAAACGGGCGCACATTTCCTGCACCCGCCGGGCCGCGGTGCTGCAGGCGGCAACGAGCCCGTTGAGGTCCGCCCGGTTCCAGTCCGGCTTGCGGACCTGGTTCAGGATGATGCCCAGCGACGTTTCATCGCGTTCGCCCCGCCGGTACAGCTTGAACGGCGGAATCACCACGCCTTCTTCGAAGATAGTGCGCGCATCGGTGGGCATGGACGCCGGAGTTTTACCGCCGACGTCGGTCATGTGGCCAAACTGGGAGGACCAGCCCACAATCCTGCCCTCGTAGAAGATGGGCATCACCACCAGCCAGTCATTGGCATGGCTGATGGCCGCACCGCAGGAGTAGGGGTCCGAGGTCAAGAGGACATCGCCCTCCTCAATGGTCCCGTGGAAGTTCTCCAGGAAATCCGGGATGGACAGGCCAAACTGGCCCACGATCATCTTCCCGGACGGGTCGGCAATGAGCGGGAACTCGTCGTGCTGTTCGCGGATGCCGGGACTCAGCGCTGTCCGAAACAGGGTTTCGTCCATTTCGTAGCGGGCGCTGCGCAGGGCGTTTTCAATCAGGTCGAGCGTGACAACGTCCACGTCCACCGGGCGCAGCGCCTCGGTGGCGGTCTCCACAAGCTGTGCCATGGGGCTACTCCTTCGAATCTTCGGCGGGGCGGGCACCTTCGGCGGGGCGGATCAGCAGGCTGCCGTGCTCATGCACCGTGGCGGTGTGACCCGGCAAAACCAGGGTGGTGGAATCCATCTCGGCGATGACCGCCGGACCGGGCACCACGTTTCCGGCCAGGAGCCGGTCCCGGTCATAAACCATGGCGTCAACCGTGGTTCCGTCCACGTAAATGCTGGTCACGGTGCGTTCGGCGGCGGACGGGTCCGGGCCGCCGGTTTCCAGCGTGATCGACGCGACCTCCGGGTGGGGCCCGTTGACGGTGGCCCGGACGGTGACCAGTTCATGTTCGTTATTGAGCAGGAAGGAGAACAGCCTCTCGTGCTCGGCGTCAAAGGCCGAACGGAGGCCGGCAAAACCGCCGCCGTCGCCGCCGTCGTCGGCTGCGAACGCTGAGAAATCTATGGGCACGGGAATCTCGAAACCCTGCCCGTGGTAGCGCACGTCAGCGGAGTAGCTGACGGTCAGCTCATCCTCCGCAAGCCCGGCAGCCAGCAGTGTTTCCCGCGCCGTGGCCGCGAGTTCTTCCAGCAGGACCACCAGATCGGCATCGGCGAAGTCGCTGAACGGGCGTACGAGGGTGCGGCCGGCTTCATCGCGCAGGCTCGTGGTGGCATCGCCGTAGGCGGAGAGCACCCCGGGCGACGGCGGGATGATGACGGGCCAGGCACCGGTCAGTTTTCCCAGTGCGTTGGCGTGCAGGGGCCCGGCGCCGCCAAAGGCCACCAGAGCGAAATCCCGCGGATCAAAACCCTGCTGGGTGGAGACGAGCTTCAGCGCACCGAACATGTTCTCGTTGACGATGTGCACAATGCCTTCGGCGGCGCGTTCCACCTCGTTCAGTCCCGTGGCGTCCGCGATGGTTTTCACCGCCGCGGCGGCGGCTTCGGCGTCCAGTCCGATTTCGCCGCCGGCGAGCTGCGACGGGAGATAGCCCAGGACCACATTGGCGTCCGTCACTGTGGGTTCGGTTCCGCCGCGGCCGTACGACGCCGGCCCGGGGGCGGCTCCGGCGGACTGCGGGCCGACGCGCAGCGCCTGGGTCAGCGGTGGAACGTGCGCAATGGATCCGCCGCCGGCGCCGATGGTCCTGACATCCACGGAGGTTGCGCGGACCGTCAGGTCCCCGACCCGCGTTTCGCGGCCGATCCGGGGCTGGAGGTTCTGCACCAGGGCGACGTCGGTGGAGGTGCCGCCCATGTCGAAGGTGAGAAAGTCCCGGTATCCGGCCTGCTCTGCCGCCCAGGCCGCTCCGGTAACACCGCCGGCGGGTCCGGAGAGCAGCAGTGACACCGGGTTCTCGGCGGCCACCGTTCCGGAGACCAGGCCTCCGTCGCTGCGCAGGATGGACAGCCGGGCGTCCATGCCGGCGTCGGCCATCTGGGCGTCGAGGTTCCGGACGTAGCCGGAGACCTGTCCCTGGACGTAGGCGTTGGCCACGGTGGTGATGGCCCGTTCATATTCGCGCAGTTCCGGCAGCACCACAGAGGAGCGGGACACCGGAATCCCCGGCAGTTCCTCCGCGGCAATTTCCGCGATCCGGGTTTCGTGGGCACCGTTGGCATAGGCATTGATCAGGCAGATGCTTAGGGCTTCGATGCCGTTGTTCCGCAGCTTGCCGAGCTGGCGTCTGACATCGTCCTCGTCCAGCGGTGTCAGCACCGATCCGGTGGTGGTCACCCGTTCGGTCACTTCCACGGTGTCTTCCAGATCCGCCAGCGGCTCGGGCTTGGGCCAGATGATCCAGCCGGCCAGGCCGCCGGGGACAAAGGACCGGGCAATCTGCAGGACCTGCCGGAATCCGCGCGTGGTCACCAGACCCACCCGCGATCCCTTCTTTTCCAGGATCGCGTTGGTGGCAACCGTGGTGCCGTGCAGGACGTCGCGGACCGCCGACGGTTCAATTCCTGCTGCCGCGCACACCTGTCGGATGCCGTGCAGCACGCCCAGGGACTGGTCTTCCGGCGTGGAGGAGGTCTTGTACCGATGGGTTTCCCCGGTGTCCTCGTTGACCAGCAAAATGTCGGTGAATGTGCCGCCCACATCCACGCCTAACCGAAACGCCATCACTTCTCCTTGGGGTGGCGCTGCTCCAACCCGCGGGTCCTGCCGGGTGGGTGCAGCGTGGGAATCGGGCTGGAATGCCGCGGATGGTGCCTGCGTCGCATTCGGTGGCATCAGGCTAGGTTGGCTGCTGACCACTGTCAAGAGATTGCATACAACCCAACTTTTACGGCCGCGGTGTTCCTTGACATTGCTCCTAACTACCTGCAAAGTTGTATGCACTACGCGCCGCCTTCGCTGCGCAGCACCATCACTTGGAAGTGTTCACGGCAGCCCCAGGAGGATCAGGATGACAGGTTCCGGACAGCCTGCGGGCCCCTTGGCCGGAGTGCGGGTGGTGGAAATGGGACAGCTGCTGGCCGGCCCGTTCTGCGGACAGCTTCTGGGCGACCTGGGCGCCGACGTCGTAAAAATCGAGGATCCCGCCAAGGGGGACCCGCTGCGCCAATGGGGCCGGCAGCTGCCCGAGGGCCAGTCGCTCTGGTGGTCCGTCGTCGGACGCAACAAGCGCTCCGTCACCCTGAACCTGCGCGAAACCGAGGGGCAGGAACTGGCCCGGAAACTGATTGCCGACGCGGACATCCTGGTGGAAAATTTCCGCCCCGGAACCATGGAGCGCTGGGGGATGGGGTTCGAGGATTTGCAGGAAATCAACCCGCGCCTGGTGATGGTCCGCGTCTCCGGATTCGGGCAGGACGGCCCCTACTCGCAGCGCGCGGGATACGGTGCCATCGGTGAAGCCATGGGCGGACTGCGCTACGTGGTGGGGGACCCGTCCACGCCGCCGTCGCGGGTGGGCATCTCCATCGGCGACACCCTCGCGGCCATGTTCGCCACCATCGGCGCCCTGGCCGCGCTGCAGGAGCGGCAGGTGAGCGGCCGCGGCCAAATGGTGGATTCGGCCATCTACGAGGCGGTGCTCGGGGTGATGGAATCGCTGGTGCCGGAGTGGCAGATAACGGGTTATCAACGGGAGCGGACCGGGGCGGTGCTGCCCAACATTGCCCCCAGCAATGTCTACCCCACGAAGGACGGGCAATGGCTGCTGATTGCGGCGAACCAGGACACCGTTTTTGCCCGGCTGGCCAAGGCCATGCAGGAACCCGAGCTGGCTGAGGACGGCCGCTATGCCACGCACGGCGCGCGCGGTGAACGCCAGGAGGAACTTGATGAGCGGATTGCCGCCTTTACCTCCTCGCTGGAGGCCGAAGCGCTGGAGGCTGTGCTGGAAGAGCACGGGGTCCCGTCCGGCCGGATCTTCCGCCCCGTGGACATGTTCACCGATCCGCAGTTCCAGGCACGCGGGTCCATCACCGAAGTGGAGCACCCGGCGCTTGGCTCCCTGGCCATGCAGAACGTTTTCCCCCGCCTGAGCCGCACCCGCGGCACCATCCGCTGGCCCGGCCCCGAACTCGGTGCCCACACCGCGGAGGTCCTTGCCGGCGTCGGGGTGGACCAGGCCTCCCTGGAGGACCTCCGGACCCGGGGTGTGGCATGAGCCTGCCCGGACTGCCGGCGTCAATCCGGCTGGTGGAGGTGGGGCTGCGGGACGGCCTGCAGTCGGTGCCGGAACCGCTGTCGACGGCGGAGAAAGTGGAACTCGTCCAGCTGCTGATCGACGCCGGTGTGCGGGAAATTGAGGCGGTTTCCTTCGCGCATCCGAAGGTCCTGCCGCAGCTTGCCGACGCGGCGGAGGTGATGGCTGCCGTTCCGCGGGTTCCGGGCGTCCGTTACCGTGGCCTGGCGCCGAACTACCGGGGTGCTGAGCGGGCCGTCGACTGCGGGCTCGATGAGCTGGTGGTGGTGGTCTCCGCGGACGAGGAAGTCAGCCAGCGTAACCAGCGGCTCTCCGTGTCCGAAGCCCTGGCCGGTCTTTCCCGGATTGGGCACCTCGCCGACCAGGCCGGGCTCCGCCTCGTCACCGCCGTCGCCTGCTCCTTTTTTGCGCCGGCGCGGGGCCCTGTTCCCGACGCGGAGCGGCTGCGGGTGGTGCATGCGGCCGTCGACGCCGGTTCGGCGGGCGTTTATCTGGCCGGCACGTCCGGCCAGGAGGAACCCGGTGAATTCCATAACGGGGTTGCCGAGGTGCGCAGCCTGTATCCGGAGCTGGAGGTCGGCGTCCATCTGCACAACCGCAACGGGTTTGCGCCGGCAAACGCCATCGCGGCGATGCAGGCCGGAGCGGACTGGCTGGAGGGTTCCTTCGCCGGGCTCGGCGGGGATCTGTGGTTTCCCGGTGATCCGTCGGTGCTGGGCAACGCACCGTTGGAGGACCTGGTGCATTTGTGTGACGGGCTGGGTGTTGCCACCGGAATAGACCTGCCGAAGTATCTGCGGGCTGTGGACCGGATTGTGAAGCTGACCGGCCGGCCGTCCGCGTCCTTTGTATCCCGGGGTGGCACCCGGGCCGACCTGGCGGCTGCGTCCTGGCCCGAGCAGTCGGAACCCGCCTCCGACCGGGGCTAACGTGGTGGGCATGGAACATCCCGAACACCCCGTGCAGCCGGCTGAGCCCGTTGATGACAGTGCCTACGCCAGGATCCGCGGCCTGATTGCCTCCGGTGACCTCGAACAGGGGTCCTGGCTGCGGGAGACTGCTCTGGCCGAACGGCTTGGCGTCAGCCGCACCCCCATCCGGGAGGCCCTGAACCGGCTGGCCGCCGAGGGCATTGTGGAGATGAGCCGGAACAAGGGCGCCCAGGTGGTGAGCTTCAGCGGCAAGGATGTGGCGGATCTGTATGACGTCCGCGCCGGGTTTGAACCGCATGCGGCGCTGTTGGCCGTGCCCCGGCTCAGCGGCGCCGACGTTGAGCGGCTTGCCGTGTTGGCCGGCGAAATGGAGGAGGCTGCCGCCGCCGGATCCCTGGAGGTGCTGAGCACCCTGAACAACGAGTTTCACGGCATGTTTGTTCAGCGCTGCGGCAACCGGCACTTCGCCGCCGCGCTGCAGACGCTGATGCGCCCCGCCGTCGTGGCCCACACCTTCAACCGGTACAGTCCGGAGGCGCTGCAGCGCAGCATGTCCCATCATGCCGAGCTGGTGGCTGCGGCCCGGGCGGGCGACGGCGAATGGGCCGAAGCGGTGATGCGCACCCACATTCTGGCGGCCCGGAATGCGGCGGGGGCCAGGCAGCCGGCGGTGTCTTCGTCTCTGCCGTGACGGCGACGGTGAACCGCCGAAGGTGCCTCTAAAGAGGACGCCAGCTACCGGGATGGGACGCTGATGCGCATCACGGTCTTGCTCTTGCCGATGTGCCGCTCGAAGGTGAACCCGGCTTTCTCGAACATGGCCCGCGTGCCGTTGTGAAGGAACGAGGATGAGGTTCTCTTCCCGGGAGTAAGTTCGTTGGGGAACGAGACCACTTCGCCTCCGCCGGACCGGGCGATCAGTTCAAGTGCACCGTCCAGGGCCTCCCGGGCCACCCCCGAACGCCGGTGGTCGCGATCCACGAAGAAGCACGTGATGCGCCATGGTGCCGGCTTGGTTTCGCCGGCGTCGTACTGCTTGCGGTGGTAGATCCCCGGCAGCTCGGCCGGGCTGCCGTACTGGCACCATGCGATCGCTGTGTCGCCGTCGAAAACGAGGGCGGCGTGTGCTGCGCCTTCCGCGACAAGCCGCTGCTTGAAGGTGGGCCGGTCGTACTCGTTTTTGACGGTGTCCTTGGTGTCGCCGTGAAAGTACGAGCAGTAACAGCCGCCCCAGACCCCGTTGTGCTTCTGTGCGAGGGCAAGCCATGCCGGAAAGGTCTCCGGGGTGAGTGGTTTGATGACGTGTTCCGGTGCCATGCCCGCCTCCAGGGTTGCCGCGGGTACAGGCAGCCCGCGTGTGCGGACAGTACATCCGATGCCGTGCCCACCTTCAAGGAGAATCAGCCGGTGCGGCGCTTCACTACTTGTTTAGTGCGGAGTCCAGCGGTTCGGAGATGGCGCTGTAGTCCACGGAATCCAGCATCAGCACCTCGTTGTTGAGCACCAGCGAGGGAGTGCCCGGCAAGTCCAGGTCTTGGGCGTCCTGCAGGTCCCTGGCTACCCGTTCCTTGATCGCGTCGGAGTTGTAGTCGGCACGGAACTTCTGCGTATCCAGCCCGAGATCCTCCGCGTAGGAGACAAAAAGGTCTTCCACGTCTTCCTGGTTCTTCCAGTCCTGCTGGTGTTCGAAGACGACGGCGGCCATCTCCTCCAGCTTGCCCTGCTCGGCCGCGGCTTCCACCGCCCTGGCTGAGGTTTCGGCGTTCTGGTGCTTGGGCAGCGGGTAATTGCGCACCACGATGCGGACCTGGTCTCCGTAGTCGGTCTTGGCCTGCTGGATCAGGTCGTCCATCATGGCGCAGTACGGGCACTGGTAATCGGTGAAGAGCACCAGGGTGGCCTGCGGATCGTCCGGGTCGGTGATGGTTCGAGCGTCCGCGGGTGCCACCTGATCAACGTGGTCAGTCGCGACGGCGGTTGCTGCCGGAGCGCTGGTTGAGGTTTCCGGTGCCGGGGTGTCCGACGATGTCCCGCAGGACACCACCCCTCCGCTGACAAGCAGGCCGGCGATGAGCAGTGAGGGTAAAACCCTGCGCATAGTCCCCTTTCCTGAAGTCGTGAAGCTTCTGAAGTGAAGCGCGCGCGGAGGCACGCTTCGGGTACCGGGTGCAGTTGGCTTTCCCTTTAATGGTTTCATCCGGTTCCGGGGGACTGGAAGCGGGGCGCCGCGTGATTTTCGTCCGGCAGACCTGTGCCCGGCGCAACGGCCCGGCTACTGCCGGGCCGACAGCCGCGCAATGCGCTCGCGGGCCGACCGTTCGCTGGGGCCCTGCGGCCCCAGGCCCAGCCGGATCACGCCGAGCACTGCCTTCACCGGCAGCCGCATGGGAATCCGGAACGGACCGATCCGCGGTTCTTTCAGGCCCAGCAGCTCCCGGTGCCGCGGCTCCAGCGATGAGACGGCGCCGGCAAAAAGCACCCGGTAGCCCATCAGCTGGGAGCGCGGCAGCGGCGGCCGGCGCAGGAACCCCAGCGCCTCCTGAACGTAGGCGCTGTGCCGCAGTTCGCCGTCGTACGCTGCCATCTGGGCCCGCAGTTCGGCCTCGGAGCGCGGCGGATTGTCGATGCGCATCAGTTCCCCGGCGACCGCCCACTCGGAGACATAGGCGTCCGGCCCGCCGGGAATCGGACCGCCGAAGCGCTGATGGGAACTGAGGAACGCGTCGGTGAAGGCCAGGTGCACCCAGCGGGCGATCTCCGGATCATTCGCCGAGTAGGGGCGCTCGACGCCGGCGGCGTCCTCGTACATGCCGTGCACGCGTTCATGCAGGCGCAGGACCCACTCGGATCCGGAGCGGGCCGCCTTGGTGTCCCCGTAGGTGACCGTGAAGATCCAGCGGATGGTGCCCGCGAGCCGGCCCAGCGGATCCTCCTTGTAGTCGGAGAAGTCGTGCACGCCGGCCATGGCGCCGGGGTGCAGCGCCTGCAGCAGCAGGGCGCGGATGCCGGCGATGATGGGCGTCATGGACCCGTGCACCGCCCACACTGCCGATTCCGTGCCGAAATAGCCGGTGTCGTCGCCCTTCGCCAGTTCCAGTTCCCACTGCGGAATTTCGGTGGCGTTGTTGCTGAAGGTGCCGATCAGCTGCCGGCGCCAGGTCTCAAGGATTTTTAGCACTTCACCAGTCTCCAGCCCGGAGGCCGTTCGCCGCTACCGTTGCCACAGCCGGATTACTCCGCGCCGTCGTCGTGCGCGGCACGCTGGGCAAGGACGTCATCCATGTGCAGTTCGGCCCAGGACTTGATGCTGCGCACCAGTTCATGCAGGGACATCCCCAGATCGGTGAGCTCATAGGACACCGTCACCGGCACCGTGGCGGTGGCGGTCCGGGTGATGAGCCCGTCCCGTTCCAGGGAGCGCAGGGTCTGCGTGAGCATTTTCTGGCTGACGCCGGAGAGGACGCGGGACAGTTCGGAAAAACGCATCGGCCGCGGCTCGCCGGCGCAGTCCGGTCCGCTCCCCAGTGCGGCAATTACCAGCGTGACCCATTTGTCGGAGATCCTATCCAGCAGTTTCCGGCTGGGGCATGCCGCCAGGAAAGCGTTGTAGGCGGTCTTCTCCTGCGCACGTTTTTCCGCTGCCGTAAGGGTGGCCATGGCATCTCCTGATCTGTCCGGGGTAGCTGTCGGGGGGTGACTAAGGCACTTCAAAGTGCCTACTTCCCCCTGGGAAGTTACCCAACCATAGTGGAGTAACGCTCCTCGGAGCACCACCCCGAACTCTCCCGCTTTTCACGAAGGTAAGGCAGCAAATGAACACTTTTACAACCTCCCTCCCGGGCGGAACCTGGACCCTCGGCGACCTCAACGTGTCCCGGTTCGGCTACGGCGCCATGCAGCTGGCGGGTCCCGGGGTCATGGGCCCGCCCGCCGACGTCGACGGCGCCCTGGCCGTCCTCCGCGCGGCAGTGGACCTGGGCATTACCCACATCGACACCGCCGAGGCCTACGGACCCCGCATCACCAACCAGCTCATCCGGGAGGCGCTGCACCCCTACCCGGAAGCGCTGCACATAGTGACCAAGGTGGGAGCCGTCCGCGACGGGCAGGGCGGCTGGCCGCAGGCACGGACCCCGGAGCAGCTGCGCCGTGCCGTGGAGGAGAACCTGGAGACGCTGGGGCTACAGGCGCTCGACGTTGTGAACCTGCGGATGGGCGACAGCGGCGGGCCGGTGGCGGAGCCCCTCGCGGCGGCCTTCGAAACGCTCGTGGAGCTGCAGGCGCAGGGGATGATCCGGCACCTGGGCCTCAGCAACGTGTTGCCGGAGCAGGTGGCGGAGGCGCGGGCCATCGCGCCGATTGTGTCAGTGCAGAACATGTACAACCTCGCGTTCCGCTCCGACGACGCACTGATCGACGCCCTGGCGCGGGACGGCATCGCCTACGTTCCGTTCTTCCCGCTGGGCGGCTTCACCCCGCTGCAGTCCGAGGCACTCCTGGCCGTGGCCACCCGCCGGGACTCCACGCCCATGGCCGTGGCCCTAGCTTGGCTGCTGCAGCGTTCCCCGAACATCCTGCTGATCCCGGGCACCTCCTCAGCGGAGCACCTGCGCGAAAACGTTGCCGGCGCCGCCCTGGTGCTGTCCGCCGAAGATCTCGCCGAGCTGGACCGGATCGGCGGGTAGCCGCCTACCGCAGCAGGATGTTCACCGGCACCGAACCGGAGCCGCGCCGGATGTCCCGTTCCAGCACCCCGGAACGGTTGGCGGCGTCGTCGCGCAGGATCTCGGTAACCGAGCCCAGGAACCGGGACAGGTCCACCTTGTCCTCGGGCGCGGCGAGCAGCAGCTGGAAGCCGAACTCATGCAGCGCATTGATGGACGCCTCCGCGAAGGACAGCGACGACTTCACAAACGCCTCATCCATCATCACCGTGCCGTAGGTGCTGAAGCCCTGGCTCACGATGCCCAGCTGGTAGGCCAGCGCGGACGCCATGATGAACGCCGTGAAGCGCTGGCCCTCGCCGCCGGACATCAGCGACGCCTGCAGGTTGGTGTAGGCCTGGCCGTTGGCGAGGCGGTGCGTGCAGGTGATGGTCACGTGGGAGCGCACATCCAGGACCTCGGCCCGCCAGCGGCGCTCCTCCGGATCCTTCAGCCGGTCCACCAGGTTCTCCAGCGCGGTGTACCGGGCGTCCATGTCCGCCTTGTTCTGCCGCATCCCCATCATCGGCAGCGCGTTTTTCAGTTCGGTGCGGAACTTGTGCGCGGCGTCGGGAACCGTGGTTTTGACCTCGATCTCCAGATGGCTGTCCACATGGTATTCCACCCGCTGCAGCACCGAGTTCAGCGGCAACAGACGCGAGGAAATGCTGCGCCGTTCCTCATCGAGCAGGGCGAGCAGGTCGCTGAACCGCTCATAGGTGCGGTTGTTGAAGTATTCGCGGAACTCGGTTTCGTGCTGCGGCAGGCCTTCGGAGACGATGCTCTCGAACCGCTCCGCGTAGGCGCCGGCCGCGTCCACCGAGGTGCCGAAGTCCGAGCCCCACTTGTCCGTGAACGTTTCGAAGGTCCGCTCGAGCCGGTTCTTCGTTTCCAGCAGTGTCTTTTCGAGTCGGGCGCCCTCGGTGATCAGGGTCCGCTCCACTTCGGAGGCGGCTTCCTGCAGGCGTACGACGTCGGTGATCTCGCCGAAGGGGGCGAAGAGTTCCTCCAGCGCCTCCTGCAGTCCCGCGTCCAGGGCGCCCAGCGCCTTGGCGGCCAGGGTGTCCCGGCGGGCGGTGGCGGCGGCCAGCTGTTCCCGGGTGCGGGCCAGGTCGCCCTTGAGCACACCAATCTTCTCGATCGCCGCGGTGTGGTCCAGCTCTGCGGTGTCCAGCTCGAAGCGGATCTGGTCCAGATCCGTGTTGGCATCCCGGGCGGAATCGAGCGCATCGGTGGCGGCAGCAACGGCGTCGCGCTGCGAGGACGCGGAGAGCTCCTCCCAGGTGCGGGTGTCGGCGGCGACGCGGCGGACCGCGGCGAGCCGGCTGACCAGCTCGGCCTGGGTCTGCGCCTGGGCCTGGGAGCGGGTGTCGGCTTCGGTGAACCGGTCCCGCAGGGCCAGCAGTTCGTTGCCGAGGGCGGCCACGGTGTCCTTGTTGTCAAAGCCCAGGACGTTGTCCGATGCCTTGGCGTGCCGGTCATCCTTTTCCGTGGTGGAGGAGTTGCGCTTGACCGCGCCGCCCAGGCTCACGCCGCGGGAGAGCCCGGCGAGCTCGTCCGGATCCTCCACGCACACAAAGTCGTAGTGCGCGGTGATCTTGCGGGCCACCCAGCGGCCCATTTCGGAGTCCTGCGTGACCAGTTTGGTGATCAGGTCCCGCGGGCCGGGCTCGGACGGCCCCTCCACCGGAACGCTGACGTCGATGCAGCGCAGGAACCCGTTGAGGTTGGTTTCGGAGAGGTAGCGGGTGACGGCGCGCATGTGCTCACCCGGCACCAGCAGCGCGGTGGCGAGGGAGCGCAGCGTGCGCTCGGCGGCCGGGCGCCACTGCTGCTGCTCCGGCTCCAGGTCGATCAGCTCGGCGGCGAACGGCAGATCCGCCTCGTCCAGACCGGTGGCGGCGCAGATCTTCGCCCGCTGGTCCAGGGATTCCTGCCGGATGTTGGAGGTGCGGCGGCGGAAGGAGCCAATGTCGTTTTCCAGCTTGGCAATCTGCCCCTTGAGCTGCCAGGCCTGCCCGTGCGCATCGGAACTGCGCTCGCGGGCTGCCTCCACCTCCAGGGTCAGGGACTTCACCAGCTCGACGGCGCGGCTGCGTGCGGTGACCAGGCCGGCGGGGGAGAAGTCCACCTCGATGCCGGCGGCGGCTAGTTCACCGCGGGCGGTTTCCTCCAGCGCCACGCGGGAGTTCAGCTGCACGACGGCGGCTGCCAGCTCGCGCTCGAGCGTGGCGATGGTGCCGCCGCCTTCTTCGCTGTACCGGGCGGTGAGGGCGTTGAGCTTCTTCTTCAGCTCGTTCCGGCGGCTTTCCGCGGCGGCCAGTTCCCGGGCGCCGGTTTCCTCCTGCGCGGTGAGCCGGGCGACGTCGCGCTCGTGGCTGGCCAGGGTCAGGCGCTGCCGGTACGCGGGCAGCCCGTCCTTGGTGAGGGCGCGGTTGTGCCGCAGCGCGGTGTCCGTCTTTTGGAACAGGGCGTGCAGTTCCGGGACGTCGGCGAGGTGGTCGCGCTGCTGGCGGGCGCGTTCGAGCTGCCGGCGGATGCTGCGCAGGTGGCTGAAGTCCTCCACCGCTTCATCGGCGGCGGCGAGGGTTTTGGGGGTGTCCAGCACGTTGGTGCGGAAGAAGTCGTTGACCGTTCCGCCCAGGCCCTTGCCGGTCTGCAGGATGCGCAGCAGCCCGAAGGCCTTCTCGTCCTCCACACCCAGGGCGGTGCGGAAGCGTTCGGCGAACATCTTGTGCGAATCGAAGATGGCGGCGCCGGGCAGCAGCGCTTCGAGGCTGCCCTTGGTGAAGCGGCCGCGCATTTCGGTTTCCAGGGTGCGGATGTCCAGCGGCTTGTTGTGCACGGCGTAGAAGCGGCCCACGTGGTGTTCGGTGCCGTTGGCGGGCAGGTCCATGAGGACGGAGAGGGAGGTGATCTGCCCGAGCCCGTTGTCGAAGGTCAGGCAGACGGCGGACCAGGTGGCGCCGGGGCGCTGGTAGGCGGTGCCGTCCGCGCCGGCCGTGCCGACGTCGTCGGGCCCGGTGCCGTTGCCCGAGCCCTGGGTGCCCAGGCGTCCGCGCATGTAGGAGAACGCGGTGCGCTTTTCCTCGGCCAGGCTGCCGCCGTTGTTCTGCGCGGCTTCGTTCATTTTCGGCCGCGCATCCATGACCTGGAGCATCGCGTCGAAGATGGTGGACTTGCCCACGCCGGAGTCGCCGGTGAGCAGCGTGCCGGCGCGGTCCACGTAGATGGTGTGCGCGCCGTCGAACGTTCCCCAGTTCACGATCTGCACGGAGGAGAGCCGGTTCTGGCCGGGGTTGATCAGGTCGCCCATGGGAAGGGTGGTTTCGATGCTCACGCGATGTCCTCGCCGTCGTTGGCTGTGGCCTTTTCGGGCAGTGTGGGTTCGGCCGGTGCGGGCTCGGGAAGCGCCGGGTCGGGCAGTTCGCCGGAGGCGTCCGTCAGGGCCTGCATGAAGGTGACAATGTCACCGATGTGTTCATAAGGCAGCGCCAGCGGCAGGGCACCGGAAATGACCCACACGTTCTCCACCTCGGTGGGCAGCAGCAGCCGGCGTTCCTGCACGAGCTTGCGGATGGCGGCGTCGGCCACGTCCTCCACGGACTTGGCGTCGCGCTGGCCCGGATCGACGTAGCCCTCGATGATTTCCAGGATGTCGCTGCGTGCAATCACGGCGTCGTTGCCGGTGCCGGCGTGCCGGTCCAGCAGCAGGCGCATGCGCAGCAGCAGCAGCGTTTCCTCGCGTGTCATTTCGCGCTGCCGCTGCAGCACCGCGGTGTGCGGTTCGGGCATGTCCACCGGGCGCAGCAGGGCAACCTTGCGGTCCTCGTCGATGACCAGGGTCAGGAACAGTTCGCTGAGCCGGGTCCGCAGTTCGGCCTGGTTGTCCACCACGGTGTTGTAGACGTTGTCCGAGCTGGTGGCGTCCAGGTACGGGCCGCGCAGCAGCCGGATCAGGGCCTGGCGCAGCTTCAGCGGCAGGGTTCCGGTGTCGCCGGGGAACAGCTCGGGTCCGTCGACCAGGATGTCCCGTTCCGCCGGGGCTGTCTCGGTGAAGTCGTCCGCGTAGGGATCGTCGTCGGCCTGGTTGGTGGTGCCGGCGGTGCTGGTCGGATCGAGGCTGGTTTCACTCATGGGTGGGGGCTTTCGCGACGGCGACGGCGGGCAGCAGCGCGGTGCGCTCGCTGCCGTCGATTTGGGTGAAGGTGACGGATTCGGGTTGTGCGGCCAGCCCGGCGGGGGTGCTGCCGCCGCGGGAGCCGGGGGAGAAGCCAGCGGAACCGGCTTCCAGCGCCGCCGAGAGCAGGGCGCGGATGCTGTTCAGGTGCCGGTCCTCGGGGGCGAGTTCGGCGAAGATCTCTCCCACGGTGGCGGTGCCGCGTTTTCCGGCGGCCCGGGTGACGGCGTCGCGCAGTGCCCGGCGGTTGGCCTTGGGCGTGCGTGCGGAGCGGTGGATGTCGGCTTCGCTGAACGACGGCGGTGCCGGCAGCTTGGGCGGCGGGGCGTGGTCTTCGGGGTTAAAGAGGTGCACCATGCCCAGGGATTCGAAGGCCGCGCCGAACAGCTGGGGTGCCGGAACAGCGGCGGTGCGGCGGCGGCTGCGCGGTGCCTTGTGGATGGCGGTCTCCGCGGTGCGGATCAGCTGGCGCAGTTGGACCGATTCGCGGTACTCGTCGCTCTGCACGTAGGTGTGCATGGATTCGGAGAGCCGGCCGTAGATGCGGTGGATTTCGGTGGCCTGGCCGCGCATGTCGCTGATCAGCCGGTGCAGGCTCTGCCTGTCCTCGGGGCTCATGTCCTCGGCGAAGTCCCGTTCCAGCACCTCGGCGATGGCGGCGCGGAAGCGGTCCTGCTGTTCGGCGTCGTTCAGGAAGGCGGTGAAGCCCTCGTAGGTGCGGCCTTCGCTCGTGTTGCGCAGCTTGCGGTCCGCCTCGAGGATTTCTCCCATGGTCAGGCCCTTGGCGGCGTTGGATTCCACCATTTCCTGGCGCAGGGCGTGCAGCATCTTCTCCAGGCCGTCGCGCATCCGCTTGAAGTCCGCGGGCAGTGCTGCGGCGAGGTCCAGGATGTCCTGTGCTGCTTCGACGGCGGTCTCCCCGTCCACCGGGGCCGGTGCATCGCCGGATTCCAGGGCGCGGATCATCTCCTCGCGGCGGGCGACTTCCTCTTTCAGCACTGCGATCCGGGCTGCGGGGTCCGGGTTGGTTTCGTGGGCCAGGTTCTCCACGCGGTCCAGCAGCGTGGCCAGCCGGGAGGAGTTCAGGCTGGTCTTGTCGCTGGTGAAGCCGTCCAGATAGGAGAGGTAGCGCACGGAGGATTCGGTGAGTTCGTAGACGAAGCGGCCGTCAACGCGGGGGCGGGCCAGGAAGCGGCGGGCCACCCAGTCATCGGCGTAGTTCTTTCCGGTCCAGTCCTCGCGCAGGCTCACTCCCGAGATGCGCAGCTGGCGCAGGAACCCGTCGATCATGTTGTGGAATTCCTCGAGCGGAATCCGCGGCCGGGTGCGGCTGAAGGCTTCCCGGAACAGGGCCAGCACCCAGGGGTTTGCGGTGGTGAGTTTCCAGCCCGGTGTGGCTTGGAGCCGCTGCAGTTCCGCCCAGTGGGCAACCGCGTTTTCGATGAAGGACATTCTGCGCTTTCCGGACCGGGAACAGGACAAACGGGCCTTGACGATTTTAGCTGTCGGCGGTGCGGAAGCGTGCATTGGGGTGCGGTGATGCCGTTCGGCGGTGGATGCAGCCCCGTTCCAGGACCTGGGCAATGGCGTACTGAAAGCGTCCCAGCTGGTCGACGACGTTTAGGAATGACCTCGCAGTGGCTGTGCGCTTTGACGGTTCGCGTCTTTCGGAGGTTTGAGACGTAAATTTGACAATTCCAACCGGAAAATATGCAAAACACCTCAGGGTCGTCCAGATCTGACCCGTTATGTCCGGTGTGTTCTGAACTCGTCCGACAACTCTGGCAGCCGTTTGTGATTTAGAGTGCCGATTTCGTGGGGTAATTTGGATTTTCTGCCAGCTTTACAACGATACTCTGACATGAGGCCACTTGTACCCCTGACGTTTGAGCGGGCAGCACTTGGATTTGGGGTGGCCTGAAGTCAGTGCCTGCATCGCTTGGATAACGACGCGTGTGCAGATCTGCAACGGCCGGGAAATCCCTACGCGATGCGCGGCACCCTACCCCCGTGTCTGTTGACGCCAGCGCGAGATTCGATTGTAGCGACTTCCCGGTCGGCGAGACCATTGCTTCCAAGAGCAATTTAAAGAGCTCATCATGGAGTTCCAGGGAACGCGGGGTTCGCAGCACGGGGACGTGCAGCTTTGCGTGAAAAGCGTTGTGTCACGTGAATCCAAACTGAGGAAATGTGAGGTTTTCCTTTTCCTACGCGGCAGACTCCGCGTTTAGGAGTTGGGTGACTAGCCACGGAAGGGGGATGGGTGCAAGCCCCATTCTGGAATTCATGTCTGTGATTAGTTGACGGTGATAGGGGTAGATATAGCTCAGCAGCCAGCTGTTAATCTCATCACCTAGAGGTGTGCCGCTTGCGAGGTTTGCTTCTGTGATTTCTTGTGGACTATCAAAATGGGCTCGGTACTGAGAAATAAAGAGAGCAAAATCCTTATCTCCATTCTTGATAGTTAGGGAGCAGACACTCTGGCATTCTATGCTTCCATCCTGCTGAACTTGGCCAGATTCATTTTGAATGCTCATGTCCAGGGTCATTGTTTCGCCAAAACTTACGTTGTCGTAGCGTATAGCTGTGCTTTCGTAGAGAGCTACGCTCCGAAACTGGAGGTCATCCATGCTGAATGTCATGGTCGACCCGCCGTGGCCAACAAGCGTTCACGAATCTTGTCTGAGGTGACCGAATGGGGTTCCAACTGACCGCTCGTGGAAGTCACTCTAACCGGGGTCGAGAGGAACTCAGGTGCGGGTTCTCCGAGGGGAATAGTTACCTCGATGTTCTCGCGACCCACTTCGAGCCCCCTGGAAGCCGTGGCTGTGTACGTGAGAGTGACTCTGTTTGGTCGCTGGGGCGCTCCGCGCCCTCTCCGACGTGGTGATTTCAAAACCGGCGCCTCTGGAGCCAATGGTCTGGCCGTCAACTCCGCTTCATAGCCCAAAGCTGTTAGATAACGGGCGAGAGTAGCGATGTGGACGTTGCCATCACCATGCAGGACTTGGGACACGCGTCCCTCGGATACGCCGATTATCTCGGCCAGCGCTTGCTGATCGATGTCTTTTCGGGCGGCGAAGGCTGCCTTTAATAGTTGGGCGGTTTCCACTGCCAGGCGTGCTGCAGCCAGACCAAGTCCCCCGGACTGGGTGGATGCCCGTTGCTCAACGAGTGTTGGCTTCTTTTTTGTCATGTTCCAAATCCTCCGCCCTCACTTGTAGGGTGCGCCGTATATCTTTTTCAGTTGTCTTTTCCGACAATTTTGGAAAACAATGTCCCAGTCTGATGCGGTGCTCGAAGTCGGGAACATGCCAAAAATCTTCGTCTTCCGGGTACGAGCATTGTTCCCGATTTTTGAATTTTACCGGTTCGAGCTTGCGGCCTAAACCGTCCGTGTCGAAGAACGAAAATCTCTTGCGGTGAATCTTGAACTCCCAAATTCCCTGTCGGAGGGAATTTAACTGAACTTGTGAACTGTGAGGTATCCCGTTCTCGGCGAAGTATTCCATTGCAGCCAAGAACAGATCGTAGTCCTTTATCTGCGCGTCATCGGGCATACTTTCCGTGTCCGGGTCATCCTCCCACCGACCTGCGGAGAACTGTTCCAAAACCTCTGTGGCCGGTGAGGTGCCATCTTTTATGACCGCGCAAGCTATCTCATGGAGAGCCCCGTCTGCTACGACTGTACGTTCCACTTTAGACTATCCTAAACCGCATGTTGTTAGAAGCCCCCTACCAGCTGGTCATGTCAGGTGAGTATACGTGGGGTGACTCACATCATGGACACTTTGGGTAGTCTGAACACGTCTTCGCTGATCGGCAGCGGCGTCGTACCCCAACACGGACTCCCCACGCCAAACCAGCGCACCCCTCACACCTCTGGCACTGCCCGATCCTGGTGCCTAGATGTACCGGGCCGTCCGAGCAGGCCGACTTGAGGAGCAGCATGCCCACGATCGCCGAGGCCGTTGTCCGAAACCTCGCCGCTAACGGGACCTGCCGCATCTGTGGTCTTCCAGGCGACTCCCTGAACGCGGTGACTGAGGCCAGCCGGCGGGAGAAGGACCTCGAATGGATGCTCACCCGGCACGAGGAGGAGGCCGCGTTTGCCGCCGTCGGCGAGGCGGCGCTGACGGGCGAGCTCGCGGTGTGCGCGGGCAGCTGCGATCCCGGCAACCTGCACCTCATCAACGGGCTTGCCCGGCTGATGAGGTCCTGCGGCGCCCGCCCGTGATGCAGGCCTGAGAGGATGCTCCGTGAGCAAAAAGCGAAAACCGCGCCAGGCGGACGTGACGACCGCGGAGCTGATCGGCGGTCCCGAGTATATTCGTTTCGCGGGCATTGAGAGCTTTTAGTTTTTCGCCGTACTGCACCGGACGGTCGCTTTGGTATCGACCTTCCTATAGTTCCATCTGGTCCGAGCTGCCTTCATGGAGTCCCTGACTTCAGGTGCCTTAACTTGTCCTGATTGGACGTCACGCAGCGCTAGGAAAAGTTGTCTGGTCTCGATCAGGGCTCCGTCGGCATCTGTCAGAGCCTGCAAATCAAGATCGTTAGGTATGGCGTCGTTTCGGGAAGACGGGTCAATATTCCGTTGAGGATTTACGATGTGCCACACAGATGAAGGTTCCCTACCTGCTTCAAGAAGAAACGAGCGCATCGGCCTGCCGATGATCTGAGTGACGTCATTGGCTTTGGCTCCCTTTGCATATCCCTTTATCTCAACGAGGCTGAGCCATCCAGGGTCCAGGTCATCGGTAACCCGAAGATCCTCTAGCTTGGCTTTCGTCGTTGCATCGTGGTGATCGTCCATGTTCGCCACAGTAAAGCCCAGTTCCTTCAGCGCGGCCTCAACTGCGTTTTCCAGTTCGATACCGTCTGCAGTCAAGAGTCGATGAGATTCAAGGGCGTCTTCGGCCAGGGCATGTTCCAGCGACGTCTCCGCCTCGAGAATTCCCTGATCCATTTTTGCCAGGATGACGGTGCGCTCCTGTCGTAATTCAGCGAGGTTCGAATGCAACTCCAGCGTCCGTGCTGTCGCCCACGTCCTTGCCGACCGCCAATCAATATCGTGAGGGAAGGTGTCGGGATCCACGTTGGTGAGCTCTCGAAGAAACCAAGCCAACCAGGCACGATGATCAGTTGTCTCTTGGGGAAGGACAAGTGAACATGCAGTCTTTAGTCCTCCGCTTCTATTCCACATAAGTGCATAGGGAATCTTCTCCGTACCCAAATGAACAAGTGGTTTGTATCGGCCCTCGGCTAACGAGGAGAAACGCCACCCCATCTTCTCGCCGGCCGGAATATTCGCGATTACTGTGCGCTCGAGCAGCCCTTGAAGATCAGCGTCGATGCTAGGTGCAATTGAAGATTCCGTAGCCAGAGTCCTAGCTTGCCTTTTCGGAACGAGTGGGCCACCAGGAAGTCCCGCAGGGAACGGCACCGGATCTAGTAGCGACGAGCCAAACGCTAAAACGTGCATGTGCGTTCTGCGATTCGCTGCTGATTTGGATTGAGTGACCACAAGATCGAACTCCGAGTCGGCCACCTCTTCGCCGGCAGCAACTATGCGTGAAGTGGGGACTAATTCAGCCATCTCGCGAGCAAGTTCTTCCGGCAAAGCTTCGAACAGTACACGTGGGCGAGGTTGTTGGTTATATACGGTCACGTCCTCACGTTATCGTTCACGGTGCATCCAAGTGGACATGTTGACCATTTGTCCGATGAACAAGAATAGGCTTCCAGAGCTGATGGAGGGGTAGCTTGGCGTCCCTGAGGACATTCAATCCATTGATTGTGTTTCATTTCCGCGGGAAACCTCCCTTCACCTTTGGGACATCCGGCCCCAGAGCTGACTGGAGTTGACTCAAAACAGCGACCAGGGCATCGCGGGCATTCCGCCGCTCGGAGCGGGGAACTCCCCGGCCCGGCGCAACCGGGCGCAGCGCGTAGCTAGCCAGGCAAATTTCCTCGGCGGTGAGCAGCTCCGCCAGCTGCTGGCCCAGCTCACCCTCCAGCCCGGAGAGAACACGATGACGCCGCCGAGTTCCTCGGCACTCAGCGCCTCGCCGATCCAGCCCCACAGGACCGTCCGCAGCTTGTGGTCGCTGTGCAGAAGGTGAGCCCGTGGTCCACGCCGTACCGGTGCCCGTCGCCCATGGCGAGGATGTGGTCGCCCTTGCGGTCGGCATTGTTGACCAGGACGTCGAACACCGCCATCCGGCGCAGCGCCGGGGTGTCCTCGTGAATGAGGGCGACGGTCCGCCCGTTTTCATCTTAGCCCTCGAGGACCTGCTTCCAGCCGGTCTCCGGCGCCTCGTCCACTGTTACCAGATCCACCGCGGTCTGCTCCGGGTCGGTCTCCTGCCAGAGCTGGACCATGTCGTCATCGAACGGGTCGTCCCGCAGCCAGGTGCGCGGCACGATATTCCAGCCCAGGACCTCCGAGACCAGGTAGGCGGCCACCTCGCGGTGGGCCAGGAAGCCGTCGGGAAAGTCCCACAGCGGCTGCTCGCCCGCGATCGGTTTGTACACGACGGCCGTTGTCGCCGATGCTGGCCAGGAAGGTGGCGTTGGACGCCGTCGTGATGCGGCCGGTGAGCGTCAGCTCGGCGCTCACCGGATCGGGCACCGGCATCAGTTCTCGGGAAGGTGCTGTGCGGCGGTCCGGGCGCGCCTCAGGGCAGGACGAAGAGAACGACCGTTAGGGGATACGAAACCCAAAGTGGTCAGGCGTGGTGCTGTCGGCTTTTGCTGAGTTGGCCGAACGGTTATGGGATCAGACGTTCATAGCTTCTGCCAGGCTTCCATCTCGCCGGAACCTAGATGTGGGCATCCGGACGGCGGGTGAAGCGCTCGGTGAGGAGCCGGTTGGCCCAGTTCGGAGATATCTGGGCCGTCGCAGCCAGGACACGGGCCTGAACTCCGACGGCGCGGTGGACGTTGCGGGGCCACCTCCGGTTGCGGGCCTTGGTGCTGCGTTCCACGGCGGCGACAGCGGCTGCGGCCACGTCGGTCTCGTTCAGCCGCACGCCGAACGACTGGATGGCTCCGATGCTGACGCCCTTGACCATCCCAGTGTTGACGAACAGCGGCCACAGATCGAGCACGGCTATGTCATGCTCCGCCCACTCCAGCTCCAGTGCCTCGGTCAGGCCGCGGACCGCGAACTTCGTGGCCGAGTAGGTGGCAAGATCGGGCTGCCCGTAAATGGCTGAGGCGGATCCCAGGTTGAGCAGCACCGGCCTGTCAGCGTTCTTCAGGTACGGGAACGCGGTATGGGCGCCGTTGATGGTGCCGAGAACGTTGACGTCCACGAGCGCCCGGTGCCGGTCAAGATCCGTATCGACGAACGGCCCGGCAGCCAGCAGCCCGGCGTTGTTGACCAGCAGGTCCAAGTGGTCCTCGCAGACGGAGGCCAGGGCGTCGCGCCACTGCTGTGCGTCCCGGACATCGAGCGGTCCGGTGACGACCGTCGTGCCGTGCGCGGCAGCGATGTCCTTGAGGTCGGCGAGGCCGTGAGTGTCGATGTCGAAGGCGCCGACCCGCCATCCGTTGCGCAGCAGAAGGGCGGCGGTTGCGTGCCCGATGCCGCGGGCGGCGCCGATGACCACGGCGACGCGGCGGAAGTGCTGCTCATCGGTCCCGGCCATGTCAGGCCGCCACACTGTGGGATGCGGCCCGCGCAGTGGTGATGCGCCGCGCCCCGGCGTCGCGCTCGACGCGCAGGACCCGCATGTAATCGTCGAAATCCACCTGGATGGTGTGCCGCTTGCTGGCGACGTATCTCTTGGCGACCGCCTTCCGATGCCGGTCGATCTCCGCATCCATCTCCGCCGGTTCCGGCAGGGCGTAGCGGCCCTGGAGATGGGCGGCAGCGAGCTCGGACTGCCGCTCGGAGATCGGCATGATCGCGCCGAGCGGCTGAACCAGTCCGATGAAGTACAGCCCGGGCACCGTCGGATGGAACATCCGCTTGTAGAGCCTGACCTCGTTGTCTGCGCCGGGGTCGAGGAAGTCACGGTCGAAGAAGGGGAAGGAGATCTTGTATCCGGTGCAGTAAACCACCAGGTCGGCCGCGACGCGGCCGCCGTCGGCGAAGACCACGGCATCGCCGTCGAACCGCTGGATGGTGGGTTTGGGGACCACGGCGCCGTGGGCCAGCCGGTCGAGCACCCGGCTGGACATGGTCGGATGAGCCTGGGCGAACTTGTGGTCCGGTTCCTGGAGGCCGTAGCGCGACATCGGGCCCGTGGCCGCGCGCATGAGCAGTCGGGCGACCGGCCAGCGGACCCAGGACGGGATCTTCTCGTTCCCGGCGATCTCGTCGTAGGGCTTGCCGAAGACGGAAGTGCACCCGAGCCATTCCGGGGCGGCACCCGCAAAGGATGTGCTCGCAAGACAGAGCACGTGGTTGCGGGTGCGACCTAGGCGCGAAACACGGAAACCTGTGCGCTTCTCCTACGCGTAGATGGCCCGATTAATTGCCACAAGGTCAGCAACGGTCAACGAATCTCCGGCCTCCATCCGCTTGCCGATGACTGCCATGGCTTTGTCCCGACGTCCGGGGAGCACGTCCTTGTCAGCTGCGGCCAGGGCAGCGGGCATTTCCTCGAGTGTGAGCTCCGTGCAGTATGCAGGGGCTCCGGGCTGTTGGCGCCAGGAATCGGCGAGCGACCCGGCGTCGAGGGCATCGAACCCCGTTTCCTCCACCAGCGTCATCGCGGTTTCCCGGGAGGAGTCATCGTCGGCCGCGACGGGGATCGCCAAGCGATTGGGGTCTCCTGCCGGCGTGCCTTTGGCTTCAAACGTCCCTGACGTGATGGCATTCCAAGCCTTCACTACGGGTCGACCAAGCTGTTCGGTGACCCACAAGCTCTCGACCTGTCCCTCCTCGAGTGCCTGCACGTGCCCGTCCCTGGCCGGGTAGTAGTTGGACGGGTCGATGATGATCGCGTCCCTGGAGAGATCGGCGATGAGGGGTTTGATCCCAGGCATCCCACGGAGAGGGATCGACGTGATGAGGACTTCCACGTCCTGCACCACGTCTGCGGCCTTGACCGCCGCCGCACCTGTGGTGAGGGCATCGGCCGCAATCGTTTCCGGTCCGCGTGAATTGGCGACCTTAACCTCATGCCCTGCAGCGGCGAGCTTGTGTGCGAGCGTCGAACCGATTGAACCTGCGCCGAGAATGCCGATTTTCATATGAAAGTCCTTTCGTGGAGTAAGCCGAGCACATCAAGTGTCCAACCTTCCAGCAGTGTCAAGGTCAAGCAGGGGTGCCAGAGGAGGGGGCGTCACTCGGTGCGCTTCGTCACATTGGTGCTGGCCGACTTGACCTTCTCACTAATGGGAAGGTTGCACGATGGGTGGGCACCCCTCAACGCCGGAAGCGGCCGTTGAGCGCGGATGCAAAGTCTTACGGCTGGCTCCCGTTTCCGGGACCCTTTCACAACCAGGAGAGCCCGATGTCGGCACCTAGCCCCAATGAATCCACCTTAGCCATGCGCCCAGAGGCACCTGATGGCACCCGCACCGATGGGATCGATGACCGGATGGCGCCGGGAAGCGCGATGATCATCGGGCTATTGATGGTCTCAACCTTCGTTGTCCTGTTGAACGAAATGATGCTGGGCGTAGCCCTGCCGACGCTGATTGCCGACCTGGACATCACTCCAACGACCGGTCAGTGGCTGACGACGGGGTACTTGCTGACATTGGCAGTGCTCATCCCTGCTACCGGGTTCGTGATGCGAAGGTTCACTACCCGTGCGATCTTCCTTGGTTCCATGACGCTGTTCCTGATCGGTACGGTCATCGCCGTTATCGCTCCGGGGTTCGGTGTGCTGTTCGCCGGGCGCATCATCCAGGCGGTGGGCACCGCCGTGTTCGTGCCCCTGCTCATTACGACCACCATGCGCCTGGTCCCCGTTTCACGCCGGGGCAGAATGATGGCACTCGTGACAGCGGTTCCCGCCATCGCACCGGCCGTCGGCCCCGCGGTCTCCGGGCTGATTCTGTCCCAGCTGAGCTGGCGGTGGCTGTTCATCCTCATGCTGCCGATCATCGTCGCGACGCTGGTCCTCGCTGCCGTGAAGCTGCGGAATGTCACCGTACCTGAGCGGGTCACCCTGGATGTGGTATCCCTGCTGCTGTCCATCATCGGTTTCGGCGGGCTGGTCTTCGGGCTGGCGTCCATCGGCGAGTCAGTTTCCGGCCATGCGCCTGTTGCCCCGTATATACCGATCCTCGTCGGATTGATTGGCGTCGGTGCATTCGTCTGCCGACAGGTCTGGCTGCAGAGGCACAGGGAAGCATTCCTCGACATGCGAATCTTCAAGACGCGCGCCTTCGTCCTGCCGACGATCGTGATGACCTTCGTCGCGATGAATGGCTTCGGGGTTGTCCTCGTTCTGCCGCTGATCCTGACCGCCGTCCTCGGGCTGAACACCCTGCAGATGGGCCTGTTCCTCTTCCCCGGCGGGGCCATGATCGCGATCGTCTCCGCACTGGGCGGACGTGTCTACGACAAGGTGGGCCCGAAGCCCCTGGCAATTCCCGGCTCGATCATCTGGGCGGCCTCCATCTGGTTCCTGACCACCATCGATGAGAACACCAGCGTCTGGCTGGCTCTGGGCACGTATCTGGTGATCACCGGAACTCAGGCACTGATGTGGGCGCCAATGACCACATCAGCTCTTGGTTCACTGCCGTCCGAGCTGTACTCCCACGGCACTGCCGCCTTCTCCACTGTCCAGCAACTGGCCGGCGCCGCCGGCGGCGCTATCCTCATCTCCGCCTTCACCATCGGAGCGAACGCATCCCACGCCGGGGTGCTCGACCTGGCTCAGAGCATCGCCGCCGGACGGGCCGCGTTCACTGTCGCCGCGATCCTGGCCCTGGGCGCCGTCGTCGGCACGTTGTTCGTTAGCAAGGCCCGCCCCGCAACAGACGAATCCTGAACACGGAGGCGACGGCATGGCCACCGCCGCCCTCAACGGGCGTGTAGCGGCCGAACAAGCAGATGCTGGAAGCGTCGCCTGTGACGCTTCCAGCTCACTTGCCTTGGGATATCTGTGCCCGGGCTATCCGGCTTGCGCTGCCTGGCGCGGAGAAAGAGCAGCGCGGTCGATCGCTTCGATGTATCGGGTAATTGAGTCACGGTTGTGCATGAGGAAATCGATCTTTTCCGTCATGCGGTCCCGCTCCGTGGCAAGGAGCTCCCGCAGCCCGGGTTCGGCGTTTTTCACGACGATCGTTTGGGGCTGGTCCAGGCACGGCAGGATGTCCGAAATGATCCGCGTCGGAATCCCGGTATCCACCAGCCCCCGGATTTTCCTTACCCGATCAACCAGATATTCGTCGTAAGTCCGGTACCCATTAGCCAAGCGGCGCGGCGAAATGAGGCCCTGCTCCTCGTAATACCGCAGCATCCGGGCAGGAACACCGGTCTCCTTGGCCAGCTCACCGATACGCATAAACCCTCCCTGAATCTCCAAGCCCAGCACGATTTGACCTTAACACTAATGGCAATGTTGACACTGGACAAAGCGGACAGCCCCACCGCAACCCGCGGACCTCATTCCCGGCAATATCCGGACAC
Source organism: Arthrobacter citreus (assembly GCF_038405225.1). NCBI lineage: Bacteria > Bacillati > Actinomycetota > Actinomycetes > Micrococcales > Micrococcaceae > Arthrobacter > Arthrobacter citreus. Next base: position 3,156,389 of record NZ_CP151657.1, on the reverse strand, counting down.
CACGCCCAAGCCACACGTCAAGCACCATCACAAGAAGCACATGAACCAGCTGTACGAGGAGAACCAATGACCAAGCCACACATGATTCTGGGTATGCATCTGGGCAACGGATACGGATCGCAGGGCTCGGCCTGGCGTGCACCCGGCGTGGACCCGGCAAACTACGCCAGCTTCGACGCTCAGGTCCGCTACGCTCAGGCAGCCGAGCGCGGGAAGTTCGCCTTCCTGTTCCTCCCGGATTTCCCCGGTCTGCAGTCCGGCCTGAACAGCGAAGCGCCCCAGATCACCCTCGAGCCCATGATGACTCTGGCGGCCATCGCCCGCGCCACGGAGCGCATCGGTCTTGTCGCCACCGGCTCCACAACCTTCAATGAGCCCTTCAATCTCGCCCGCCAGTTCAAGGCCCTCGATGTGATGAGCCACGGCCGTGCCGGGTGGAACGCCGTGACGACAAGCGACCCTGCCGCTGCAGCGAACTTCGGGCAGGCTATCGCGCCCCGGCAGCAGCGTTACCAGCGAGCCCACGAAACGATCCAGATCGCCCAGGCTCTCTGGGGAAGTTGGCAGCAGGACGCGTGGATCAAAGATCAGGAAACCGGTCACTTCGCCGACCCCGATAAGATCCAGCCCATCAACCTGCAGGGCGAGTACGTCGCCTCACGCGGGCCGCTTCCCATTCCACCCTCGGAGCAGGGCCAACCCGTCATCTTCTCCGCCGGCGGAGGCGAGAACGGGCTCGAACTGGCCGGACGCTACGCCAACGGCGTCATCGCAGCAGTGTTCACCATAGAAGATGCCCGCAACCAGCGCCAGGCCTACCGTGACGCCGCTCAGAGGGCAGGCCGGAACCCGGACGAGATCAAGTTCTTCGCAGGAGTCATGCCTGCCATCGGCAAGAACAAACGCGCCGCACTCGACCGGCGCGTCCAATTGGGTGAGCTCACCGCAGCATCCCGCGTGCCCTACCTCGGCTCGATGCTGAACCTGCAACTCGACGCCGGTCAACTCGATGAATCCCTGACAGCCGCCCAACTGCAGGCCGCCTCACCGAGTCCTTTCGATCCCCGCTCCGCGCGAGCATTGCAGGTAGCGCGGGAAGGGTGGACCATCCGCGACATCCTGGCCCATGGCGTCATCGATTACCACCCCACCCCTGTTGGCGATGCGTCGGTCACCGCGGATCACATGCAGGAGTGGTTTGACGCCGGTGCCTGCGATGGATTCTGGGTCTCTATTGACGTCAACGAGGACGGCATCGACACCTTCGTCGACGAAGTCGTCCCCCTTCTGCAGGCCCGCGGCATCTACCACCGGGACTACGAAGGCAGCACACTCCGCGACCACCTCGGTGCACCCGCCCAATACGGGCTCGACATGCGCCTCACGGATCCCCTCTGATGCGATCATCCGCCGACATCGTTGCCAAGTGCTGCACTTGGCGTTCCCGGGGAACCCTGGCTGGACATGCCGAAAACATTCTCCACACCCGCGTCCCTCAACAAGTTCTGGACTGGCTGCAACAATAAGCATTCCCGCGAGGACGCCGATCCACGGGAATGTATCGGGCTTCTGTCGTTAGTCGCCAAGGCCAAGTTCATTGACGACTTCGGCAACACGAGCTCGCTGGTTCTTATTCAGCCCTTGGATGGGCAACGGCAGGCTCCTGTGCTGCGCGAGGCCGAGGTGTTCCGCGATTGCGGCAATGACACGCAGGCTACCTCCGAACTCGTTGAACAAATTCCACAGGGGAGCGATCCGCTCGGACTCGGCGGTTGCTTCATCTGTGCGCCCTCCCTGGGCAAGATGGCTAATGCCCAGGGCGAGGCGGGGTAGAGTGCCGCCGATCACCGAGTACCAGGCGTCGCACCCCGCATTCAGCCCGGTTGCGGCGAAAGCGTCACCCGACACCCCGATGGTGACATGTCCGGGAACCACCGCGCGGATCGCCTGAATGTGTTCTTCGGCTTTGACGGGGTCCGTTGGAACGCCGGGGATCTTGATCGAGGCAATCCCCGGAAGCCCGGCGATTCGCCCGTACAGCTCGTGGGTGAACGTGAAATGCGTGGTACCGGGATTGTCGTAGACGATGACCGGAAGATCCGTGTTTTCTGAGACCGCCCGATACAGCTCAAACACGTCATCTGCGGTGAGGGCCTGGTAGGTCACGGGGGCTAGCAACACGGCGGAAGCACCGGCCCGCTCGGCCTCTCTCACGTTTGCCAACACGTGGGAAGTGCGCAGCGCACCGACGCCGATGAACACCGGTGTGCCGCCGGCATGCTCAACGGCCAAATGCGCTACCTTTGCCCGCTCCGCACCTGTGAGGTACGTGTAAGAACCCGTGGATCCAAGTGCCGTGATCGAGTCGGTGCCCGATGCGGCAAGCCGTTCCATAATCCGGATGAACGATGGTTCGTCCACGGCATCGTTCGCCAAAGGGGTCAGGGGAAAGGCGCTGAGCCCTGTGAACATATGGTTACTCCTTCAATGGTCTGTCTTCGAGGCCGAGGGAGGGACTTCCATAGACGGATTGCACCTCAGACATGACGACGCTGTATTCTCCTAGCCATTCCCCGCAGCGGCGTTTTGCAGTCGCGCTTATTCCGGTTTCTGCTGGGCGCTGAGCGGCTTTATTCAAGTCTTTCTGAATGGCCAGCAGCACCGATGGCACCGTTGGGGAGGCAACTGCCGTCGACGACGTGGACGGCTATGCCTTCATTCTCGAATTCCTCACGGGTCTTCTCCGACACGCCGTTATCAGTGATGAGGGTCCATGGCAGGGGTAGCCTGCCCCAGGAGTGAAAGGGCATTTGTCCGAGTTTGGTCGCATCGGCAAGAACATAGACTTCTTTTGCACGGCGGCTAATCAGCTCCTTCAGCCGGATCTGATCGTGGTCCGCCTCGCAGATCCCCAGTTTGGCGGTCACTGCATCGGCGCCGAGGAAAGCTCTGTCGAAGGTCATGCGTTCAAGGGCTGCTTCGGCGATAGGACCGACAAAGCTGTTACTAAGGGGACGAAGACGACCTCCAAGGCAGTCGATCTCCACTTTGGTGCCCTCGGTGAATTCGAGGAGGATGTTGATCGCCGGGGTCACTATGTGTAGAGGGGAGAGCTCGTGCAGCAAATGAGCTAATGCTCCGACGGTAGAACCGCCGTCGAGTAGGATCGTCTCTCCCGGGCACACAAGCGAGGCGGCATGCCGGGCTATGGCAGTCTTTTGTTCGAAGTTAACGCCGACTCTCTGGCGCAGCGATGCTTCCGGGTTGGCGCTGATGGCCACGGCTCCCCCGTATGTTCGAGCGAGTTTGCCCTCATCGTCCAACAGCGCCAAATCCCTGCGGATAGTGGACGGAGTCACGTCGAAGCGGTCCGAAAGTTCCTCTACGGACGCGAGCCCCCGGGTAAGTGCGAGGTGATATATCTCTTCTCGCCGAGCTTTTGCTGTCCGCGCCATTGCTTCCTTATCTAAATGCTCGCTAGATCACCGAGTAGCCATTTCCGCTGCCTGATGCAGTGCTTCCACCATGCTACGGGGATCTGCAATATGTTTGCCCGCGATATCGAACGCGGTGCCATGATCCACGGACGTACGTATAACTGGCAACCCGACGGTAATATTCACGCCGGCTTCAATCCCGAGCACTTTTACGGGTCCATGTCCTTGGTCGTGATACATAGCCACCACTAGGTCATAGTCACCGCGGCCAGCGAGGAAGAAGAGGGTGTCGGCCGGTAATGGCCCCACAGCATTGATGCCGTCGGAAATTGCTTTTTCGATACCTGGGGCGATCTTGGTAGCTTCTTCTCCATACCCGAACAAGCCGTTTTCCCCGGCATGCGGGTTAATCGCGCAGACCCCAATCTTGGGGTTTGGCACACCGGCTCGGACGAGGGCTTCATGGCCGCGCTGGATGGTGCGGTGCACGAGCCCTGGCTCGATCATCGAGACAGCGTCAACAAGCCCAATGTGGGTAGTGACGTGAATGACCTTGATCTTTGGCGTCGAGAGCATCATGGACACTTCGGGCGTGTTCGTCAGGGCAGCAAGGAGCTCGGTGTGGCCGGGGTAGATGTGCCCTCCTGCATGGAGTGCTTCCTTGTTCAGAGGCGCCGTGCAGATGGCCTGGACTTTCCCCTGCATTGCCAGTTTGGAGGCAACCTTGATGTACTGGAACGCCGCGTCGCCGGCTATGGGGGAAAGTTCCCCCCAGGCGAGGTCCTCCGGCAAAAGAGCTAGGTCGATTACATTGACTGTTTGCTCATCGAACACGGCCTCGTCAACAGAATCGATGCTTCTGATGACGGCGTCGATCCCGACGATGTCTCTGGCCTGACGCAGGCGGTGTGCATCTCCGATGACCACCGGCCGGCATTCCGCCCGAATTCCTTCATTCAGAACTGCTGGAATAATGACTTCGGGACCGATGCCCGCGCCGTCGCCCATGGTGACAGCGATAAAAGGGGTGCTCATAGCAGGGCCTTCCTAGGGTTGTTGATCTGAAGTGCATTCATAGTCATAAGGATCTGGGTAAGCGAGCGGACATCGCCGTGGCTGCCCGGGCGCGTGGCAATTAGCCGCCCCTCACAGGTGGCACTTACGACCGCACCCGGATGAGCCTCAGCAAGCGGGTACAGACGACTAATTTGCAGCGCATCGAGCACTGCGCGAGCCGTTTCGCCACCGCTGAGAACCAAATGCCGGTTCGCATGCAGACGCAACGCCAGATTGGCCAGTGCCTTTACGATCCAGCCCGACAGCGTCGGATCAAGAGCTCCGTCGACAGCGATAGCAGCTGTTCCGCTGTCCGGCAGGTTGAACTCGGTGAGGTCGGCAGGCTGAACATGGTGGATGGGTACGCCCGTTGAGTGCAGTTCGGCTAGCTGGTTGGCGGCCGTCGGACTCGCTGTACCGAGGATGAAAAGGACATTGGCTGTTCTCACCCCTGCATTCCCTTGATCCTCAAGAGAGCGGGCCGGCTGGAGGTGCCGTGCTAAGGCCTGGGCCAGTCCTGCTGCTCCGGCAAGGGAGATGCCCTCTGAGACCGCACTCGATGCGATGAGGTCCAGATCGGCCGGGCTCTCCGCGTCACAAACCGACAGTCTGTTGGAGTCCGCGATGCTTCTCAGGACCCGGGGCAATCGGGAGCTTCGCACCACCTCAAGAGGCACCACTGTGGATTGCAAGGCGAGTTGCTCCGGGATCGACTGTTGCGGTGCTCCCGGCTCGGCCTGCCATAGATTGGTCTTATGCAGAGGCACACCTTCGACCTGAAGAGTGCCGTTCCTCACCGTTCGTCCGAGTACGGGCAGGGCGGGACAAAACACAACGGGATGTGTGTCCATCGCCGCAGCGAGTGCCGAGCTGATATTTCCGCGCAACAGGGAGTCGAACTTTAGGTATACGTTCGCTCGCTGTGCCATTTCGCTGCCCAGCAGGCTCCGCATTCTTGCCGCTGCCGTGCTTGAAGGGACATGGCGGCTGTTTGAGTCGATGACCTTTATATCGTGGCAGGTCGAGTTGAACATCAGCTCATCGTCATATAGATCGAGCACGCCACCACTGGATCCAGAAAAATGCGCATTCTGCGCAGGCAATGAACCAAGGCGCAGAAGGGCCGCGGCTGTCTCCGCTGCACCAGAAAGGTCATCAGCGATAGCAAACACCGACATGCTGAAACCTCTCGTTGAAGACCATTGTCCGGTTCACGCTATAGAGCTTGCGCGATTCGCGCAACTATGGAACTGTGATCACAGTTACAGGCTCCGCCTTGAAATCAATGCTCCGAGCCCAGCTCACTCGCTGCTCTATCCATAGTCAAAGGAGACTGCTGTGGCCACCCAATCGACAGCTTCGAAGGCCCGCACTGATGATGTCGCGGATCCATACGAACTACGTCCCGAGGACGCCGTCGCACCACCAACAACCTTCCGCGGCAGGTTCCGCTACCTCGGTCCAGGGCTGATCCTGTCCGCGGCTGTCGTCGGATCCGGCGAACTCATTACCACCACTGCCCTTGGCGCGCAGGCGGGCTTTATTCTTTTATGGCTTGTCATCATCTCGACTGCAGTCAAAGTGTGGGTTCAGATGGAACTTGCACAATGGTCAATCCTTACCGGCAAGACCGCTCTCGAGGGCTACAGCCAGGTGGGTCCGAAAACCCGCAGGGGAAGTTGGATCAATTTCCTGTGGGTCCTGATGGACTTCGCCAAGATCCTTCAGCGCGGAGGGATCATCGGCGGTGCGGTAGCCGCAATCTCCATCATGTTCCCGGTCATGAGCGGTCCCCTCGAGACTCCGTCCCTGACCTTCTGGACCGTGATCGTCATGGCGTCTGTCATTGCCATGATGGTTAGCGGGAAATATTCGGTGGTAGAGCGTGCAGCCTTCGTGTCCGTGGTCATATTCACCCTGGTCACAGCCGGACTCGCCTTCGGTCTGCCGCTCACTGACTTTGGCTACACCGGAAGCGACTTGGCGACCGGACTCAGCTTCGCGCTACCTGCGGGAGCCATCGGTTTCGCGATCGCAATGTTCGGACTTACGGGCGTTGGCTCGGATGAGATGACCACCTACACCTATTGGTGCCTTGAGAAGGGCTACGCGCGGTGGACCGGGCCCGATGACGGGACTGTCGAACGGGCCGAGCGGGCCCAGGGCTGGATTAAAGTCATGCGCCTGGACGCATTGGTTTCCTGGGTCATCTGCACCCTTTGCACGCTGTCCTTCTACATCATCGGCGCGGCCGTCCTGCACCCGCAAAACCTCGTTCCGGAGGGCAACGACATGATTCTCACGCTCTCCCGGATGTATACAGACACCATGGGCGGCTGGGCACAGTGGGTGTTCCTGATCGGTGCTTTCGCCGTCCTGTTTTCCACCCTCGTTGCCTCTACCGCTTCCGTTCCTCGTCTTTGGGCCAACACGCTCGGGATCCTGGGGATCTTCGACTGGAAGGACGTTATTAAGCGCAAGCGCATCATTTCCGTCCTGACGGTTGTTATGCCCCTGATCTGGGCTGCTAGCTTCCTGGTCGTACAGTCCCCAGTCATCATGGTGCAAATCGGCGGAGTCGCGTCAGGAATTTTCTTGGTAGCGGTCGTTATCGCGGTGTGGCACCTCCGCCGGCAGGTCGACCGGCGCTTCCGCTCGAACAACTTCTGGACGATAGCGTTGGTCTTCAGCAGCCTGTCAGTCCTTTTCATCGGCGTGTACTCCGTGCTGAAGGTATTCGGCGTCGGAATTGGCTGACAGACAGATAATGGAGCAGTAATTCATGGAAATCTTGATCACCACACCCAGCTTCGGGCAACAGTCTCAGGAGCCGTGGAGGGCAGTGGAAGCGGAAAATCTCACGATTCGACGACCCGAAGGGCAACATCCGCTTTCCGCCGACCAGCTGGCGCAGGAGATCGGGGGAGCGGATGCCGTCATAGTTGGACTCGATACGGTCGATGCGTCTGTGTTCGCAGCGGCGACCAACCTAAAGGTTGTGGCCAAACACGGCGTAGGGGTGGACAACATCGACTGCGAGGCTGCCAGGCGGGCAGGTGTGACGGTGGTCAACGCTCCAGGATCCAATTCTGGGGCTGTCGCTGATCTGACTCTCGGATTGATGCTGGCTCTCGCCCGACAGATCCTGCCCGCTCATCAGTCAACCCAAGCAGGCCGCTGGGAACGGTTCCCGGGCATTGAACTGTCGGGCAGAACTCTCGGGCTCATCGGTTTCGGTCGAATCGGTCAGGCAGTCTCACAACGGGCGAAAGCATTTGGAATGACAGTGATTGCTTATGATCCTTACCTTCCTGCAGACGTTTTCACCGCCTCAGCCGCTCAGCAGGTAACCCTGAAAGAAGCCATCGCCGGCGCGGACTTCCTCAGCCTGCATATGCCAGGAAACGCAGGGGACGCCCCCCTGCTTGATGCCGATGCCCTCGGCACTACGAAAAAGGGAGCATTCATCATTAACGCTGCGCGCGGCGGGCTCATAGACGAGGACGCCCTCGTGGCCCTGATTCGGAGCGGTCACATCGCCGGGGCCGCCCTCGATGCCTTCAGCACAGAGCCGATGCCGCGGGACAGCGGGATCTTGACGACGCCGAACGTAATTCTCACCCCGCACATCGGCGCCTTTACTGACCGTGCAAACGCCGCTATGGGCGTCATGATCATCAAAGATGTGGCTTGCGTCCTACGGGGCGAAAATCCCCTCAACCCAGTCGTATAGGAAGTTCTAACCATGGACAAGCAGCATTTGTTGGGCCTTGAAGTCCCCGTGTCAAAGGCCGTGCTAGGCACGATGACCTTCGGGGACACGGCAGACGAAGCAGCGTCGGCAGCCATGCTCGATGCCGCCCTGGCTGCCGGCGTCACCGTCATCGACACAGCCAACGGATATGCAGGCGGTGCAAGCGAGGAAATCCTCGGGCGACTGCTGCGTAATCGGCAGGCTGAGGTGATCCTCGCAACCAAAGCGGGCATGCCTCACGAAGACGCGGGAAACCACTCGCCTCTGTCCGCTGCTGGGCTCCGTGCATCATTGGACGGCAGTCTGCGGCGTCTCGGGAGAGAGAGCGTGGACCTTTTTTACCTACATCAACCTGACCGTGCAGTATCCCTCACGGAGACAATGACCACGATCGCCGAGCTTGTCGATGAAGGAAAAATTAAAACGATTGGAGTGTCGAATTACGCTGCTTGGCAGATCAGCGAGGTCAATGTCGTCGCCGACCAGGTCGGGGCGCCCCGCCCTATCATCGGACAACAACTCTACAATCTCATCGCACGTCGCATTGAGGAAGAATACAGTGAGTTTGCGCAGGCCACCGATCTGCACACCATGGTCTACAACCCGCTAGGCGGGGGTCTGCTCACCGGACGGCACTCTTACGAAGCGGCAGCAGACAGCGGCCGGTTCGCCGACTCACGACTCGCTGACATGTACCGGCAACGGTACTGGGACCAGCAACTCTTCGCAGCGGTCGCAGAGCTGGCGAAGATCGCAGCTACGGCCGAAATGTCATTAGTTGAACTCTCTTTCCGATGGCTTCTCTCCCGTCCCGTCACTGGATCAGTCCTGCTCGGCGGGTCGAAACCGGCACAACTGCTCTTGAATCTTGAGCTACTTGGGAACGGACCGCTGGGCCAAGACATTGTCGATGAGTGTGACGCCATCGGTGCTACCCTCCGCGGGCCTATGCCCACCTACAACCGCTAATCTAAGGACAGATATGACTCACCCCGGTGCAGACAGAATCACCCGCGCCAAGAACAAGGAACTGACTGTAGGGTACTGGTGCGTCTTGGACAGCCCAGTGTCAACTGAGCGGCTTGCCATGACCGGTTATGACTACATCGCCCTTGACGGACAGCATGGACTCATGGGTTATGCCGGTATCCTCAGCAACCTCATGGCCATAGATGCAGCTCACGGCCCTGCCGGCATTGTCCGCGTCGAAGCCAACAACGCCGCCGTCATTGGTCAAGCGCTAGATGCCGGAGCACGTGGAATTATCGTTCCGCTCATCAATAACCGGGAGGAAGCAGAAGCAGCCGTCCGCTCGGCTAGATACCCCGGCACGGGCATCCGCTCCTACGGGCCTATGCGCTCAGGACTTCGAATAGGCCCAACACCTGCGGAAGCTGACGCTGCCGTACTGCTTCTCGTCATGATCGAAACGCCCGAGGGCCTCGCCAACGTGGAGGAAATCTGTGCAACTGAAGGTATTGATGGCGTGTACATCGGCCCCTCGGACCTTTGCCTGGCAGTAGGAGGAAGATACCCGAACGATCCCGAAGTCAAAGAAGAATTCGAAGGCGCGATTACACGAGTACTGTCCGCGGCTCAAGCAGCCGGCAAAATCCCGGCCATACACACCGCCGCGGGGTCAATTGCCAAGGAGCGTATCTCGCAGGGCTTCACCTTCATCACCATCGCCTCAGACCTCACGCATCTCGAAGCCGCAGCCCGCCAACAGCTCCAAGAGGCAAAGAGCTAGACCCGCGCGGTTGGTCGTTTGCCTCGGGCCCGTGCTCCACCTCCCGCGGTGACAGCCCTTGCACCCTGAGGCGGGGGCGCCTGCGACGAGTCCGCGACAAGGCAAACCTTTTGAAGACCGCACCCCAGGACCCCCGGATCTTTCTTAACGGATGGTGGTGTGGTGAGACGGCGGTAGCTAGAGAAGCGTGTCCCAGGTAGGGCTGTGCAAATGCCACGAGTATCGCTGGCACACGGGGTGGCGCTAACGTGCGTGGAGGCGGACAGGGTTGCGGGCAGTGCTCTACGCGGTGGGAGAGCGGTGGGAGGATGGGCGTGTGTATCAGGAAGCAGTTATGGATATGGGATCCGCGCTTTGGCGATCGTCAGGTAGTCCAGCGTCGATTATCGCCGCTGACGGCTGCGTCGATTTGATTCTTCGGGAGGATGATGTGTGGGTGGCGGGTCCGTCGACGACGTGGATTCGTACTCGTTCTGATGGCAGCTCCGGGTCTCTGGGACTGCGGTTTCCACCCGGGGACGCCACGGAGTTGCTGCGAATAAACCTCGCCGAAGTGACGGATCAAGTGGTGTTGGCCGAAGATCTTCTGGACGGTGCTGTCGCTAGGCGAATGCGGAAGACACTTCGTCGTGCTCGCGAGTCATGGTCTGAGTCAGGCCCGATCGCTGGCTTGTCTGAAGTGGCGGACCGGCCATCAAGCCCGTGGGTCGCGTTGATTCGCGAACATTCACGGCGCGGGACTGCCGCGTCGGAGGTGGCTGTTTTGCTGGGTTGGTCCGATCGTACTTTTAGGCGTGGCATGTTGGAGCGGTTCGGGTATCCCTACTCGACGCTCGCACGGATACAACGCGTGAAGCGGGCGCAGGCACTCCTGACCAGTGGCCAAACCCTGGGGGACGCGGCAGCCCAGGCAGGATACTCCGACCAGCCGCACCTAACGAGAGAGTTCAAGCGGCTGGTCGGTGCAACCCCCGGTCAGTTCTTGGCAAGCTCAGCATAGAGATCCACGGAGTTTCCGTCCGGATCCAGCAGCGTTGCGTACCGTTGACCCCAGTGTGCGTCCCAGGGGGCTACGTGTCCGGTGTAGCCCGCGGCGACGAGCGCAGCGTAGGCACTGTCCACTGCAGCAGCCGACTCTTTGTTGAAAGCCAGTGCAATCCGATGTCCGCCGGCAGGGAAGGCGTAGCCTGGGTCGAACTCTTGAATGGTCTTGACTGTGTCCCAAGCCAACGTGGTGCCGTCTCCGAGTTGCGCGTCCACATGGGGTGCCTCGTCCTGACCGCTTTCTATGCTCACACCCAGGCTGCGGTAAAAGGCAAGTGATTGGGCCATGTCGTTGGTGATGATGCCGATGAATCCCAGTTTCAATGTCATACAACCAGCCTAGAAGGACGCTGCTGGCGTGTCTTGAACAGAACGGCCATCGTCCTCAGGTGTGGTGCTGCGCCCGTTGCTCGCGCTGCCACTCCGGCGTTGCGACCCCACGCTAACGGTTTCCGGCTCCCCTTATCGATCATCAGGTGGAACGAAGCGCAGTGTTGAGTATGCAAAGAAGTGTTTGCAAATAAACCTTTGCACTGGCATGCTGTCACCATGACCACAGATTCGCAGCCTGAGCCGAGTCCAATCCAGGACGGCGACCGCATTCTCGAGGGCCCCGTCCTCAAGGCCCTCGCCCACCCCCTCCGTGTGCAGCTGCTTCAGGTCCTCTCTCAGTACGGACCCCAAACGGCGAGCAGCATCGGCAAGCGGGTGGGGGAGTCGAGCGGTGCGACGAGCTACCACCTCCGGCAACTGGCCCGGCACGGCCTTGTCCATGAAATCACGGACCGGGGTTCGGGACGCGAGCGGTGGTGGGAACGCACACGGGGAGCCCTGACCATCAACGCACCCACAAAGCAGGACCCCGCCGTCCGGGAAGCAGTCCGCCAGGTCAGCCGGACGTTCGAACGCGGACGCGCGGAACTGCTGGCCACCTTCATGGAGAGCGACCTGTCCGCCATGCCGCCGGAGTGGACTGAAGCGCCGATGATCAGCACCTTCAACGCCCACTTCACCGCGGATCAGCTGGAGGCGTTCACCCGGGACATGGAAACAGTCCTGCGCGAGAAGCTCGAGACCTACCGAAGCGATCCAAAGACACCCGGGGCCCGCCCCGTTCAACTGCATTTCAACGCGTTTCCACTCATCGATACACAGGAGCCGACATGAGTTCTGCCGCCCTCGGGTATTACCAACCCGCCCCCACCAGCGCCCACGCAGGTTTCACCTCCCGCGCCCTGATCCGTCTGGGCACTGCTTTCATCGCAGCCGGGTCCCGGCTCGCTGAGGAGGGTCCCGAAACTGTGCTCCTCAAACAGCATGCTGAGCGGCGAACCGATGCATCCGCCATCGCACACAGCGGACTCCACCTGCTGCTGTAAAACACTAGAGTAGCGCTATGAAAGCGCGTCCCTACAGTGCAGTTGATGTTTTCTCCCGCGACCCATATCTAGGCAATCCATTGGCGGTGGTACACGACGCCGACGGCTTGAGTGCGGAGGAGATGCAGCGGTTCGCCACCTGGACCAACCTCTCGGAAACAACATTCCTCCTGGCCCCCAGCAGTCCGGAAGCCGACTACCGGGTGAGGATCTTCTCCGCCAAGGAAGAACTGCCCTTCGCCGGCCATCCCACGCTGGGTTCAGCCAAAGCATGGCTGGACGCCGGCGGATCCCCCAAATCCGGCGGGACACTCCTGCAGGAATGCGCGGCAGGGCTCATTCCGGTCCGGGTCGAGGGGGACTTGCTGGCCTTCGAAGCACCGCTGCTGACACGCTATGAACCCGTTGGTGAACCGCTCATCCGCACGATAGCGGCGGTCCTGGGGATCCCGAGAGAGGACATCCTTGCTGCGTCATGGCTGGTCAACGGCCCGCAATGGATCGGTATCCGGCTTTCCTCGGCGCAGGAAGTCCTGAGCCTGGAACCTGATCCGGCCAAGGCCGGTGATCTGGAAATCGGCGTGGTGGGTCCACACGATTCCACCGAGGAAACCCAGTTTGAGGTGCGTGCCTTTGTCGGCGGGGACCCCGTCTGGGAAGACGCCGTGACCGGCAGTTTGAACGCGGGCCTGGCACGGTGGCTGATCGACACAAAGCTGGCGACGGCGCCCTACACCGCGTCGCAGGGAACAGCGCTCGGACGGCAGGGCCGGGTGCACGTCAGCCTTCGCGGCGGAGGCATTTGGATTGGCGGCCACGTCACGAGCTGCATCGAGGGAACGGTCCGCCTTTAGCGGCCCGGTGCGTCAGGCCGGCGTGGGCTCGAGCCGATTGATGAGGGCGATCAGCTGGCCGCGGAGAATCTGGTCCGAGAATCCGGCTGATTCCACCGGCAACTCACGCAGTTGATCAATACTCTCGACTACCGCCTGGCCTCGAGCTGTGATGCGGGTCCGTATCGAACGCGTGTCCAGCGTGTCGCGAACCCTGGAGACCAACCCCTTAACCTCGAGCTTTTCGAGGACTCTTCCCATGGTCTGAGCCTGGATATGGATCAGATCGGCCAGGCGCGTCTGGCTGATCGGGCCGCTGTTGGCAAGCGCCTCAAGCGTGGTCGCGCCGGCATGGGTGACGTCCAGGCCCGTCAAGCGTTGGCTCTGGTAGTGGTCGTTCAGACGTGCGGCCGTACTCAACAAGCGACTGCTCGTCCAATGTGCTGTATTCACGTACGTACTCTCTTCCTTTGACCACCATCCTCTGTTCCAAACCAGGAAGACCTGCGACCGGAACAGTAGCGGCAACCGGACAGGACCTGCCGCGAGGCCGGTGTCTGTCGGTGTACAAGCCAGCCTAGCGGGCCGGACGGGCTGGTTTTCGCCCGATAACCTGCCGGGGATAGGGTCGGTGGTGTGAACCACATCCTTCGTCCTGCGACCGCAGCCGATCTTCCCCAAGCGGCACGCACACTTGCCCTCGCCTTCGATCGCTACCCCTGGACCCGGTGGTCTATCCCGGCGGATCACTACGAGGCGCGTCTTGAGGAACTCCAGACCCTCTATTTGAAGCACGCCCTATGCCATGGACTCGTCTTAGTCGACGAGGAGGTGCGAGGGGTGGGGGCTTTCCTTCCGCCTGGTACTCCTGAGCCCGAAGGCGCTACGCAGGCGCGCATCGCGGAACTGCTGGGTGACCGGCTAAAGATCCTCATGGGACTGCAGCTTCCAAGTCTCCCCTCGGACGCCTGGAACCTGGCGACTCTCGGCGTGCATCCTGGCAGTGCAGGAAAAGGCCTTGGATCCGCCATCATCTCTGAAGGCCTTCGACAGATCCACGGCACTGGTTCCGTGGGTCTGGAGACCTCCGACGAGCGAAACGTACAACTATATGAACGCCACGGATTCACCATCACTGCGACGACGCGTATTCCAGGTGGCCCCGCCGTCTACTCCATGCGCCGCGATCTCCCCACAAAGGAAGAAAGATAGGGCACTAGACGCGGGCCAAACGGGTCGCCCTTAGTGTCGTCCTCTATATCGCCCTAGAGGCGCCGGGCCTTGACCGAGATCACCGGGGCATTGGCCTCGAGCAGGATCTGCTGCGCAGCGCTGCCGAGCAGGAACTTGCCCACCGGGCTGCGGTGCTTGACGCCGATCACCACAGCGGAGGCGTCGACCTCTTCAGCGGCGTCGAGGAGATCGCCCACGGCGTCGTGATTGCGGGGATCCGGCAAACGATAGGTGACCGGCACGCCGTTGAGTTCGGCGCCTTCGGGGTCAAGCTGGGTGCCTTCCAGATTGAAAACCACCAGGTCTTCCTGGCGGCGCCGGGCTTCTTCGATGGAGGCCGTAAGCGCAGCCTCGCCCTCGGGAGTGCTGGTGCGGGCAACGATGACGGTCATGAAATCTCCAAGGTGGGTGGGGGTGAAGAGGAACGATGGAAAGTTCATCCTGCGGGCGATTTTGTTCTTCAGGTTCTCCCGCAGTGAGGAGAAAAAGCAAAACAGGTGCAGTTTGTTAAGAGCGGCAGCCGAGCCGATCCCGCCAATATGATGCGGATCACCTAGGCTCTTTGGGTGGTTAATACACCGTTGAGTACTGACCAGCTTTGATGTCCCTTCTCCCCCCACTAAGGACAGTTGATTTTGTGAGTTCTTCACCAGATCGATCCGGGTCCGGCCCACGCCGCAAACACCCGATCTTTTTGGCCGCCTATGGCATCGTGGCTGTCGCCACGATCGGTTTGGCCAGCTTCTTTTCCATCCAGTCCGCTTCCGGCGGTTCGGACATCCGCGCAAATCTCACCCTGATTGCTCCGGCAGGCGCCGGCGGGGGCTGGGATACCTTCATGCGCGAGCAGCAACAGGCCATGCGCGCCAACGGTTTGGTGAATAACACCCAGGTGGTCAATATCCCCGGGGCTGCCGGCACCATTGGCCTCGGCAAGCTCTCCACCATGTCCGGGCAGGCAAACAACCTCATGGTCACGGGCGCCGGGCTGGTTGCCGGAGTAGCGCAGCTGGACTCGGCCGTGACGCACGACGACGTGCGGCCCATCGCCCGTCTGGTGGAGGAGTACGACGTCGTTGTGGTCCCGGCCAGTTCCCCCTACAAGACGCTCGACGACCTGGTGCAGGCCTGGAAGGCTGATCCGGCGGCGATTGCCTGGACCGGCGGTGGCACCTTTGACCAGCTGGTCATGACCGAGCTTGCCCTCGCGGCCGGAGTGGATCCCTCCGACACCACGTACATTCCCAAATCCGGCGGAGGAGAAGCGGCTCAGGCCCTCATCACGGATACGGCCAAAGCTGCCACATCCGGGTACAAGGATGTTGAAGACCAGGTTAAGTCGGGGCGCCTGCGCGCCCTGGGGTTGGCTGCCCCGCAGCGGCTCGACGGCGTCGACATCCCCACTTTGACCGAGCAGGGCTACGAAGTGGATTTGGCCAATTGGCGGGCACTTGTGGCACCTCCGGGGATCACGGATGAGGAATTCGCGGAGCTGAGGACCCTGATCGAGGAAACCATCGCGACGCCCGAGTGGCAGGACGCCGTGGAACGCAACAAATGGGCCGATGTGTACCTCACCGGGGATGAGTTCGATGAGTTCATGACCTCGGAGCAGCAGCGCATTGGTGAACTAGTGAAGGAGATCGGCTGATGAGCACTTCAGAGCCCTCGTCCGCAGGTACGGCGGTGCATCCGATCGAACACACCGGCAACGCGGATGGGCAGCCTCCCGTCCGCACCTCCTGGTGGGACGGCCGCAGCGGGCTGCTCCTCTCGCTCGTTATGGTGGCCTTCAGCACGTATCTCCTGATCGGAATCCTCACCATGGACGTGGGCGAGGGCACGGACTTTCCCGGTCCGAAGTTCTTCCCCGGAATCCTGATGGTCGCCGGTTACGTCCTGGCTGCCCTGCTGGCACTGCACTACGTGCGTTCCCCGGAGCACCCCACGGAGACGTCCTCCCGGCGTTACCGCACCTTCACTGACTGGTCAGCAGTCCTCTGGGCTGCAGGAGGCTTCCTGCTCTTCGCCCTGACCTTGGAAACACTGGGCTGGATCATTGCCGGTGCCCTGCTGTTCTGGTTTGTGGCGAAGGGCTTCGGCAGCCGCCGGCCCATCTTCGACATCTCACTTGCCCTGCTGATGAGCAGCGCAGTTTATCTGGCATTCTCAATCGGTCTGGGACTCAGCCTCCCGTCCGGCATCCTTGGAGGAGGTTTCTAGCATGGATTCACTCAATCTGTTGATGGAGGGCTTCTCCTCGGCCCTGACGCCGATGAACATGCTGTGGGTGCTCGTCGGCTGCCTGTTGGGCACCGCCGTCGGCGTGCTGCCGGGACTGGGTTCCTCGATGGCGGTGGCTTTGCTGCTGCCCGTCACGTTTGCCCTCGATCCCACTGCCGCCTTCATCATGTTCGCCGGCGTTTATTTCGGCGGCATGTTCGGTGACTCCACCATGGCGATCCTCATGAACACCCCGGGCCAGGCTTCGGCCATCGCGTCCACGTTCGAGGGGCACAAAATGGCCAAGGACGGCAGGGCCCCGCAGGCCCTGGCCACCGCTGCCATCGGCGCGTTTATCGGCGGCATGGTGGCCTCCGTTCTCGTCGTGTTCCTCGCTCCCGCCCTGGCTGATTTCTCGGCCAATTTCGGTCCGGCTGAGTTCTTTGCGCTGGCCCTGTTCGCTTTTGTTGCCACGTCCTCCGTGGTCTCGGACTCCGCGGTAAAGGGCCTCGCGGCCCTCGTGATCGGTCTGGGTATCGCCACAGTGGGCATCGACCCGTTCTCGGGCGCCGAACGTTTCAGTTTCGGTGCGCCCCAGATGTTCGACGGCATTTCCCTGATTACCGTGACCGTGGCGATCCTGGCGCTGGGCGAAGTCTTCCATATCGCCTCCCGGATACGCCGGGATCCGGCCGGCAAGCAAATCAGCTCCGCAGGCCGTCCCTTCCTCTCCCGCGCGGAGCTCAAAGAGGCAGCTCCGGCCTGGGCCCGGGGTACCGCCATCGGCTTGCCTTTCGGCGTCATCCCGGCCGGCGGGTCCGAGATTCCGACGTTCATCTCCTACGACGTGGAACGGCGCATTGACCGCCGCCGCAAGAACCCGAAGTTCGGCAAGGGCGCGATCCGTGGCCTGGCAGCTCCCGAAGCCGCCGGCAACGCCACCACCGGCACCGCCATGGGAGCGCTGCTGGCCCTGGGCCTGCCGGTCTCGGCCACGGCCGCGATCATGCTCGCCGCGTTCCAGCAGTACGGCCTGCAGCCGGGCCCCCTGCTGTTCGACCGGTCCCCCGACCTGGTCTGGGCCCTGCTGGCGAGCTTCTTCATCGCGATGGTGGTGCTGCTCATCATCAACCTGCCCTTCGCGGGGCTTTGGGCGAAGCTGCTCCTCATCCCGGCCCCTTACCTGTACGCCGGGATTACCGTCTTCTGCGGGCTGGGCGTCTACGCCACCTCCGGAGCGGTCTTCGATCTGCTGATGCTGCTTGGGCTCGGCCTGGTTGGCTTCATCATGCGCCGCCACGGGATGCCCCTGGCCCCGTTGATGATTGGTGTGGTGTTGGGTCCGTTGGCGGAAACGAGCATGCGCGACGCGCTGCTGTCCTCCAACGGTGACTACTCCGTATTCGTGACCGGGCCGATCCCGCTGGTGCTCTACGGGCTGCTGTTCCTCGTGCTGGCGGCCACTGTGCGGTCCAAAGTTGTGAACCGGACCCGCAAGGACGTCTAGGTCCAACGCGCAGACAACAGCGAAGGGCCTCGCCGATCTGACCAGTTCAGATCAGCGGGGCCCTTCGCGGCGTCCAGGCTCAGGCCGCGGCCGAAGACCGGCGCGAACGGTGAGCACGGCGAGCGGAAGCAGGACCGCGGTGGCGAGAACGGAAAGCACCGGGAAGCTGCTGGCGGCCAGCAGCGGACCGGCGGCGAACGCCGCTACGGCTCCGCACAGGTTGGCGAGGGCATCGACGCCGCCCTGCGATGACGCGCGGGTCTCGGCTGAGACAACCCTGCTGAACAGGGCGGACCCGGCAAGGTTGATGAATGACCAGCCGACCCCCAGCAGGAACAGCGACACCATGATCCAGCCGGTGTCCGAAGGCCGGGAAGCGCCGATCGAGGCGGAGGCCAGAAAAATCAGCAGGCCTGCTCCGATACTGGGCCGGTGTCCGTAGCGGTCAACGATGAATCCCACCAGGGGCGCCAGCGCGTACATGCCGGCGATGTGGAGGCTGATGGTGATGCCGATGATCGAGATTGATCCGCCCTGATGGGCGATATGCACCGGGGTCATCGTCATGATCGACACCATCACCACCTGGGCGGACAGGATCGCGATCATGGCGAAGCGGGCCGGCGGGTTGGTGCGCAGTTCGGCGAGGATGCGGTGGACGGGGGCCCGCTTCTTTCCGCCGGGTTCCATGGGGGAGAGCGCAGGGGTGGAGGCGGTGGTGGCCTGCAGGATCAGCAGCGGGTCGGGCCTGAGCCGGAGGAAGACGACGACGCCGGCCAGGCCCAGACAAACAGCGGCAACAAGGAACGCCCCGGCGAAAACGCTGAGACCGGTGGCGCGGTGCAGGATCTCGCCCGGAACCCCCAGATTAGGGCCGAGCACGGAACCGATGGTGCCCACCCACACCACCAGGGCCAGCGACCGGCCCTTGTGATGCGGTTCGGCCAGGTCGGTCGCGGCAAACCGGGCTTGAAGGCTGACGGCGGACCCGGCACCGATCAGCAGCAGGCCGATAAACAACGGCACCACGAGGCTCCACTGGGCAGCCGCCACCAGGATCGCCGCACCCGCGGCGGCGGTCCACCACCCGGAGGCCAGCGCGACCCGGCGTCCACGGCGTGCGGCCAGATTCCCCAGCGGCAGGCCGAGCAGCGCCGCTCCAAGCGTGCTAGCCGTGCGCGCCAAACCGGCCCACGCTTCATTCTGGGTGACTTCCCCGGCCAGCAGCACGCCAATCGAGGGTGCGACGCCAACACCGACGGTGCCGATGATCTGCATGATGACGAGCACGCGCATGGTGCGCCGCTGCACCAGCGCCAGCGGCTCCGGTGCCGCAGCGGGAAGCGGGTCCCGGGCGGGCTGTTGCGGGTCTGGCACTGGAGTCCTTCGTTGCGTGGGTACGGGCGGGGCCAAGCGCTCGGCCGCCGGCGGGGAGGCCAAGCCACGCCTACTGTATCCCGCAGGGGCCAGACTAGAATCGCGGAATGTCGTCGAACCCAAGTCCCCGCGTCGTGGTGCTCAACGGTGGCTCAAGCTCAGGAAAGTCATCGATCACGCGCACTCTGCAGGAATCCCTTCCGGGAACCTGGCTGACCTTCGGCGTGGACGCTTTCATCGATGCGCTTCCCGGCCGCGGCGACAGTCCAAGGGCGGGAATCGTCTACCGGCCTGCCGGAACCATCAGCGTCAGCCCTGGCTACCGGGCCTTGGAAGACATCTGGTACGCCGCGCTGGCCGGGATGGCGATGTCCGGGGCGCACCTCATCCTCGATGAGGTTCTTCTTGCCGGGGGCACCGGGCAGGAACATCTGGGCAAGATGTTCCACGATCTGCCCGTTGTGTGGGTCGGTGTGCGCTGCGAGCCCGAGGTGGCCGCGGCACGCGAGTCACAACGCACCGATCGGGTGCCGGGGATGGCACGGCAGCAGGCGCTGAGCGTGCACGGCGGCATGAGATACGACGTCGAGGTCGACACCACGCACCGCTCCGCCGAAGACTGCGCCCTCGACATCACACGCTGGATCGCAGCCTGGGGAAGGTCCCAACCGGATCAAGTGTGAGATCGGCTGGCAGGAAATTTACCTTCCGGACGGCTCGGGGCCCACCACCAGGCAGGTGCTTGAGGCGGTGGCGAGGACCCGGCCGGCGGCGTCGCGCAGGTCGGCTTCGACAAACGCAGCGTTGCGCCCGGCCTTGGTCACCCACCCGTGGGCTGTGACGGTGCCCGTGTCTGCCGTGGCGGGCCGCAGGAAGGACACCTTGAGTTCGAGGCTGGTGTAGCCGACGCCGGCCGGCAACGTCGAGTGCACTGCGCAGCCGCAGACCGAATCGAGAACAGTGGCGAAAAAACCGCCGTGGATGGAGCCGATCGGGTTGTAATGCGATTCGTCGGGCTCCGCTGTCATCACCACGTCGCCCTCACTCACACTGACGAGGCGAAGTCCCACGTGGCTGCTGATCGGCGGTCCGGGAACCTCTCCGGCGGCCATGGCCTGCAGATGCTCAAGGCCGGTCCGTCCGAAGACGCGCGCGGTATTCCGTTCCGCCGGTGCGTATTCGAGGGTCTTGGAACGCATTTCAGAATCGGGCATGGTGCCTCCGTCAGTGACTGGTCTGTGAGGGGACATAGGTTTCCGAGCCCGCAAAACTGCCCCCTGTTCCGCGGAAAGAGCATCAACTGCATCGAGTAGTATTGCGCAGAATTAGCCGCAAACCTAAGGAATTGAACGCAAGTGCGGCAGCAAGGGGTTTGGGGGAGGCGACCGTATCCAGGCGACCATGGTGTTCGAGAGCCTCGGGTAGGCAGCGGGAGACGCTGCTCCGGCCGCGTCAACAATCGCGCAACGGCCGGAGAGCAGCCAACAACTCGGAAACGGGGCCCAGATCGACGGCGCCGCTGCCGGCTGCGCGTTCGCCTCCTGCCGGCAGCAGGTTGGCATAGGTCCGTTGGGCAGCGGCCCGATCGCCGCTTTCAATGGCAGCCAGTCCGATGAGGGACCACAACACTTCACACAACAGGTCCCGAGGCGGTTCCGGAACTCTACCGAGCGCCGCACGGGCCTCCACCGGCCGGCCTCCGCGTGCCAGCAGCAGCGGCCGCACCCACGGTTCGTAGGGACCGAAGTCCCCGTCCGGCAGTGCGGTGCCGTTCCGAACAGCAATGGTCAATCCCGCCAGGGCGGGCAGGCCGGTCCTGAACCCGGGCATCTCGTCTCCACCCGGCGGAAGAGGGCCCTGCAGGAAGGTCCAGCGGAACCAGCCGGTGAAGGCCATTGCCAGCGCCCGGTCGAAGCGGACAGCAAGAGCATCGATCTGATCCGCCTCCCGGGAGGCAGCACCAAGGTCATCGAGCGCACACAGTGCCTGCATCCGGATCAGCCGGCCCTGGATCTCGAAGGTGGGCAGCTCCGCGTCCACGGCCAGCGCGATGATCTCGGTGCCAAGAACTTCCCGGACGCTGGCCAGCCCGGCCGCCGCGAAGGTCTGCTGGTACCGGGCGCTGAGCGCAAAACACAGCAGCGCCGGATCGTTCAACTTCCGGGCAATCCGCTCGGCCTCGGCAGCCTCCGCCATCCTGCCCGCAGTGCCCCGGGACTCCATGGCAATAGTGGCCAGCAACCGCGCCAGCACCCGGTCCGATGTCTGGGGCGGCAGAACCTCCAGCGTCCGGACCGCAGCCGCCACGACCGCCGCCGATTGAACCGGATCATCCGAACGGGTCCAGCTCCCCGGCACCTCAAACCCGCCAATGACCCGGGCCGCCAGTTCCGGATCACCGAACTGCTCCGCCGCAGTTATGGCCGCCAGCCGCTGCTCGGCCGCCAGTTGCACCGATCCGGACACGGCCAGCACCGGAAGCAGCTGCGCCACCCCCTCCAGCTGCGCCCGCTCGCCGGTTCGCCCGGCGGCGGCGGCGGTCCGCGCAAGGAGGGAGGCGCCGTCGTCGGGCGTGAAGTCCAGCGTTGGATCGTGGCGCAGGATCCGCTGTTCGAGCCCGGCCAGCCGGGTGCCGGGATCGAGGCCCAGATGGTGCCGCAGGGTGGAACGGGCGCGGGACAGCAGAGCGAGCGCGTCGGCCTGGCGGGCGCAGCGGTAGAGGGCCAGGGCCAGCAGCCGCCAGCCTTCCTCCCGCCACGGGTGCTCGCCGATATGGGCATCGAGCAGCGTCAGGACATCCTGCGGGCGGCCGAGGTCCAGCCGGGCTGAAGCCAGCTGCTCAACCGTTGCCGCCCGGAGTCCCGCCAGCCGCGCCCGTTCGGCCGTGGCCCAGAGGCGGGTGCTGAATTCCTCGAACGGACTGCCGTGCCACTCATCCAGTGCCGCGGTCAGGGCGCGCTCACGGGCTTCCAGCCCCATCCCGGCCGCGCGCTGGAGACGATGTTCAACCCGCCAGAGGTCGACGCCGTCGTCCGGGAGCCGAAGCGCATAGCCGCCGCCGGCGGTCAGCAGAACCTCCGGGGGAGTGCGGGGCGGGCGGTCCGGTTCGAGGATGCGGCGCAGTTCGCCGATGAAGGTGCGGACGGCGCCCACCGCCCCTGCCGGGGTGTCCTCCCACAGGTCATCGATCAGCCTCTGCGTGGACACCGTCCCGCCGCGGGCAGCAACCAGGATGCCCAGGATCTCGCGGTGCCGTCCCTTGGACAGGCGAAGCGGGGTGCCCGCGTGCTCGGCGTCAACAGGGCCAAGAACACGGATCCGCAGGTTATTCACCTGCTGATTCTAGTGCGCGGGCACTGCGCTGATCGGGCGCTGATCCGGGCGTGGAATCGTCAGGTGAAGCCGCGCCGGAAGGCCCGACGCCGGCAACGGCCGCTTTCCACGCGGCGGGATAGGAAACACCATGGATTTGCAGCTCGCAGAAAAAACCGCGTTCATCAGCGGTTCCACACAGGGAATCGGCTACGCCGTGGCCCGGATGCTGGCCCGCGAGGGCGTCGCCGTAACGCTTCATGGCCGGGACGCCGCGAAGCTCGCCACCGCCGTCGAGACGCTGCGGGGTGAGGTGCCCGGAGCATCGGTGGACGGCATCGCCGCAGACTTCGCCGTGCCGGAGCAGATGGAGCGGCTGTGCGCGGAACTGGCCGACGTCGACATCCTGATCAACAATGCCGGTCTGTTTGAGCTGAAGCCGTTTGCGGAGATTTCCGCGGACGAGTGGCGCCGGTACTTTGAGGTGAATACCCTCAGCGGGGCGCTGCTCGCCCAACGAATGCTGCCGGCCATGCTGGCACGGGGCTGGGGCCGGATCGTCTTTATCAGCAGTGAATCCGGCGTCAACGTGCCTGCGGACATGATCCACTACGGCGCGTCCAAGGCCGCCATGATGGCCGTGGGCAACGGTCTGGCGAAGCTCACCCGCGGCACCGGCGTCACCGTGAACTCCGTGCTGGGCGGACCCACGTATTCCGACGGCGTCGCCGCCACTGTGGAGGGCATCGCCGCCGCCACCGGGCAGTCCGTTGTAGACATGAAGCAGGCGATCATCGGGACCAACCAGACGTCGCTGCTGGAGCGCTTTATTGAACCCGACGAGATCGCCGCAATGGTGACCTTCCTAGTCAGTCCCCGGGCATCCGCAACGAACGGAGCCGCGGTGCGCGTGGACGGCGGCGTGCTGACCAGCGTGGTCTAGCAGGACATGCACTACGGTGGACTTATTCAGCGAGGGGGGCGCCGCATGGCCTGCGAGGGTTGCACAACAGGTACACAACTGGGGTTTGATTTCAGCATGGCCTTCCAGCCGATTTACGACGCCGCCGCCGGCCGTGTGTGGGGCTACGAGGCGCTGGTTCGCGGAAAGTCGGGCGAGGGTGCCTTCGAGGTCCTGTCCAAGGTATCGCCGGAGCAGAAGTACCGTTTCGACCAGGACTGCCGCGTCAAGGCCATCGAGCTGGCATCGCGGCTGTTCCCCGCCGGCGAGGACCTGATGCTCTCCATTAACTTCATGCCGAAGGCGGTCTACGAACCGGCCGCCTGCCTCCGGGCGACGCTGCTGGCGGCCAAGCGCACCAGCTTTCCAACCTCGTCCATCATGTTCGAGTTCACGGAGAACGAGGAAGTTGCCGACCCCGCGCACCTGACGAACATCATCACCGAGTACCGCAAGCATGGGTTCACCACCGCCGTCGACGATTTTGGTGCCGGGCACGCGGGGCTGGGCCTTCTGGTCGATTTCCAGCCCGACCTGATCAAGATCGACATGAAGCTCATCCGCGGCATCGACACCAGCCCGGCCCGCCAGGCCGTCGTGGCGGGAATCGTCGGGATCGCCAGCGAACTCGACATCACGCTGCTGGCCGAAGGCATTGAAACCGAGGAAGAGTTCCTGGTGCTCAAGGAAGCCGGCATCCGGTTGTTCCAGGGATATTGGTTTGCGATGCCGGCCTTTGAGGAGCTCCCGCCAGTGCGTTTCGGCTCAGTTCCCGACGCCGCGGCACGAGTGTAGTTAGCCGTCTCAGCCCGGATCCGGGGCGGCATCGGTATCAGGCGGTGGCCCCCGGACCGGGGTCGGCTGCGGCGACCCGGGCGGCGAGGCCGGAGATCGAGTTCTGAAACGCGTCGGGGCCAAGCACGGTGAATGGAGCGTCGAAGCGCAGGGCCCAGGACATCAGCCCGGCCCAGGACCAGGAACCGACACGGACGCGGCAGGCAGCATCGGATACCTGCTCCAGTTCGCCGTCGCCCAGCCACGGTGCAATCTCCACGGCAGGGAGTTCGATCAGGAGTTCCCCGTAGCAGGGCCAGACATTGCCGCCGTCGGACCCCTTCAACCGCGCGGAGAGGAACGTGCCCGCGTCGCCGGTCGGGATCGGCCGCCGGGTGAACGGCCCGCCGGGCGGAAATTTCGGCGTCATCCTGTCCAGCCGGTAGAGGCGCCAGCCGGCCTTGTCCAGATCCCAGGCGATCAGGTACCAGCGGCCATGGCGAGCGACGACGGCGTGCGGTTCCGCGCGCCGGGCCGGACCGGTCGGCTCCTCGCCGTAATCGAACCTGACTATCCGCTGGTCCCGGGTGGCGGTACTGAGGGCTTCAAGGACTGTGGGGTCCACCCGTGCGGACGCGCCTGAGTCGGTGAACCTGATGCCGTCGATGCGGTGCCGCAACCGCGAGGGCATCACCTGGCGAACCGTGGTCAGCGCGCGGGCCGCGGCGTCGTCCAGGTCGACGCCGGTGGACGGGACGCTTTGCAGTGCGACGGCGATGGCCACCGCCTGCTCGTCGTCGAAAAGCAGGGGCGGCAGCTCCGAGCCTGCAGCCAGCCGGTAGCCGCCGTCCGGCCCCTTGGCCGCAGTGATGGAATAGCCGAGTTCGCGGAGCCGGTCGACGTCGCGCCGCACGGTCCGTGGGGTCACGGCCAGGCGCTCCGCGAGGACCTGTCCCGGCCAGTCCCGGCGGGACTGCAGCAGCGACAGCAGGGCGAGCATGCGCGATGAGGTTCCTGGCATGGATCGAGTATCTCCGAAAAAGAGGACATAACCTGTCCGCTACTGGGTTCAGGCTGTTTTCAGGACACAAATCGTGTTCATCGTCGAGTCAAAGGACAGATCCCATGGGTATCGCCACCACCACCCACCTCAACTTCCGCGGCACCGCCGGCCAGGCACTGGAGTTTTACCAGTCGGTCTTTGGCGGCAGCCTCAGCATGGCCACCTACGGCGACTTTGGGATGCCGAAGGAAGCCCCGGGTGCTGACAAGATCGTGTTCGGCCAGGTCGAGACCGCGGACGGCTTCCGTCTCATGGCCTATGACATTCCCGGCCGGGACAACGCCGACATCACCGAGACCGCCGGTGCCACCCGCCGCGAAAACGGGGTTACGGTCACCGACCGCACCTTCTTCCAGTCCCTCCGCGGCGAAACCCTCGAGGAAGTCGCCAAGATCTGGAACAGCCTGGCTGACGGTGCGGAGATCATCGAGCCTCTCGCCGCGTCCGCATGGAGCCCCGGCTTCGGCATGCTCACCGACCGCTTTGGCGTGACGTGGGTGATCGACGTCGAACCTTCCGAACGCTGATCCCCTGGGCCAAAGGCCACCCAGCGTGAATGCGGGTCAGGAGGCCGGGTTTGGCGGGCGTACCATCGACGCCCCCGGGCTCCGGACCTAGCCTTTTAACAGGGTCCGCCGGACACCGAGGCAGCCTTCGTTGGGCTTAGTCACTAAGGGGAGCACCACTATGTGCACAGGTATCAGATACTCGGACGGCAGCGGCAACCTCTATCTCGCACGCAACCTCGACTGGACCTCTGACTTTGGGGAGCGGGTGGTGGTGACGCCCACCGGATATACGACTAAATCGCCGTTCGGTGCGGTGCCGGCCATCCGGCATGCCGTCATCGGGATGGGCATCGTGCAGGAGGACACCCCGCTCTATTTCGACTGCGGCAACGACGCCGGCCTGGCCGTTGCCGGCCTCAACTTCCCGGGCTACGCGCAGTACGCGACGGAGGCGGTTGATGGAGCAACCAACGTTGCCGCCTTCGAGTTTCCGCTCTGGGTGGCCTCCCAGTTCGCCAGCGTTGACGAGGTTGAGGCGGCGCTCGCCGACGTCGTCATCGTCGACCGGCCGATCAATGATAAGTACCCCAGCTCTCTGCTGCACTGGATCATCGGCGACTCGAAACGTGCCATCGTGGTGGAGTACACCAGCGACGGTTTGCACGTTTTTGATGACGACGTCGACGTCCTCGCCAACCAGCCCGGCTTCGGCTGGCACCACGAAAACCTGCGCAACTACCTCAACGCATCACCCGATTTCCCGGAGAAAATTGTGCTCAACCGGGCGGATCTGGTGCCGTTTGGCTCCGGGTCACTGATGCGGGGGATCCCCGGTGACTACTACTCGCCGTCGCGGTTTGTGCGGGCGGCCTACGTCCACGCGCACTATCCCGGCAAGAGCACCGAGGAAGAGAACGTCAGCCGCGCCTTCCATACCCTGCAGCAGGTTGCCATGGTGGACGGCAGCGCGGCCATGGGCTCGGGCGAGTTTGAGAAGACCACCTACACCGGGCTCTTTTCCTCCCGGACCATGACCTATTACTGGAACACCTACGAGGACCCCGCTGTCCGCAGCGTGGCGATGGCCGACCATGCGGCCGACGGAACGGAGCTTGTGGTCGTCTAGCCCCTCGCCGGACTGTCAGCTGAAGTCCGCCTTGCGGATCAGCCCGTGCACACCCACGGTCCGGTCCACTACCTGTGAGACGGCGAAATCGGCGGCCGCGGAGAGGTAGGCGTAGGCGACGGCCCGGTCCATGCCTTTCTCCTGCTCCAGGAAGTCCAGGGCGTTGACGACGGCGCGGCGCATGGCCACGTTCAGGTCACTGCTGACTCCTCCGCCGCCCAGGCCGTCGGGATCAGACAGGCCGATGGGAATCCAGGCCTCCGCCGTTTCCCCGAACGGATACCGGTGTGCCAGTTCCGGGGCGTCACCGGCACCGGGTTTGCAGACGGTTAGCCGGAAGGTGCCGCGCAGGGACCCCTCCATCGCGGTCAGGGCCACCTCGCCGTCGCCCATTCCCATGTGCGGATCACCCACATAGAAGAGTGCGCCGTCGGCCTTCACCGGCAGGTAGAAGGTGGACCCCGGACCCAAGTGGCGGATGTCGATGTTGCCGCCGCCGAGGGTGGGCGGCACCGAGTTGGCCTCCGGATCGGTCAGTCCGCTGCTTTCGGCGAAGGCCACGCCCATCATGCCCATGAACGGACGCAGTGGAAAGCGCACCTTCATATCTCCGCTGGTCATCACGCCCTTGCCGTCCTCGACCGCGGTGAAGACTGAGACATTGTGATAATCCGTGGGGATGCCGGAGGCGCGGTTGTCCAGGGCTGCCGGCGGCATGACTTCCTCCAGCGTGATGCCGTCCGGTGCGGCCGGGCCCTTCTGCACGGCCAGGGAACCCTTGCCGTGCCGGCTGGACACGACGCCGTACGGAACCCGGGGTACTGCGGCGAGGGTCTCGATTTTCAGCACGTCGCCGGGTTCCGCCCCTTCCACCGCGACGGGGCCGGTCACCACGTGCGGTCCGTCGGTATCAAAGTTGCGCGGGGTGCGGTTGTAGTCCGCAGCGATGTCGACGGCGTCCTGCAGCACCCCGTCCCCGTCCACCCCGTGGCTGCCGAAGAAGGAGAGCGGATCCCGTCCCTGGTCTTCCAGGATTCCCTCATGCGAGAGGGCATCAATGGTGATGGTCTGGCCTGACTTCATCCGGGCAACCGGCGTTGCATGCACTGTGGGAACGTAGCCCCACAGCACATCCTCAGGTGTGGAGGCGAGGTAATGGTCGCCGGGCATGTCTCCGGTGTGCGGCTGCAGGACCTGCCCTGGCTGAGGGCCCGGGCCGGCCGTGCCCGCAGTGGAAGGCCCCGCCGTCGAACCAGCGGTGGACCCCGCCCGGGCCGGGCCTGTGCATCCGGTGGTGACAGCCAGGGCGCCAAGACCGGCCGCGGCTCCGAGGAAACCCCTGCGGCCCAGCCCTTTGGTCAGCACTTCGGCGGCCTCACGGCCAATCAGCATTCTGTTCATGGTGTCCTCCTGTAGCTTGTGCCATCAAGCTAGCCAGCCGGAGTTTCAGCGCTGTTTCAGGCGGATGAACGGAAGACTTAGCACTGCCGGGGACGTTCCCCTAGGATGTGCCAATGGCCATAACTCCCGACACCAAGAACTGGACCTGGGTCCTGGAACGTCCCTGCCCGGAGTGCGGCTTCGACGCCGCTGCAACGGATTTCCGCGATGTGCCGGTCTTGCTTCGCCGCAGCGGCGAGGACTGGCGGGGCGTTCTCGCCGCACCGGCCGCGGACCAGCGGCCCGACGACGGCACCTGGTCGCCCTTGGAATATGGCGCCCATGTCCGGGACCTGTGCCGGGTCTACCGGATGCGCCTGAATCTGATGCTCGAGGATGACGGCGCCGGGTTCGCGGACTGGGATCAGGACGCAACCGCCGTTGCCGAGCGGTACGCGGAACAGGACCCGGCGGTGGTGGCCGATGAGCTAACCGCGGAGGCGGAGCAGACAGCGGCAGCCTTTGCCGCCGTCGAACCCGTCCAGCTGGGCCAGCGCGGCCTTCGTTCGGACGGCAGCGGTTTCACCGTGGATTCACTGGCCCGCTATTTCCTTCACGACGCGCTGCATCATCTCTGGGATGTCCGGCCCCGGAGCTGACGGCTCAGGAAGCCTTCGGGCGGACAACCAGGACCGGGGCCGGTGCATGGTTGACGACGTGCGTTGTTACCGACCCGACGTGGAGTCCGATGAACCCGCCATGGCCCCGGGAGCCCACCACCACAAGATCCGCGTCAGCGGCGGCATCCAGGATGGCAGCCGCAGCTGAATGGGTGTGAACAACCTGTCCGGTGGCGTGAACGCCCTTCTCCTCGAGGGACCTCAGCGCCTTGGCCTGGATTGCCGAGGCATCCTCTTGCGGAGAATCGGCAACGGCGATTCCACCCACCGCCGTTTCCATTACCGCCGGGTACCAGGACATGGGCTGTTTGGTCCACGCGGTGATCAGATGGAGCTGCCCGCTGCGCTGCCGGGCCTCCTCCACGGCCCAGTCCAGTGCTGCTTGAGAATCCCTTGATCCGTCAAAACCAACCACGACGGTGAACGAGCTGCTGTTGCTCATTTTTCTGCCTTTCCCCGGTTCACTGAACTCTAACGTCGACGGGCACCGCCGCGGCAGGGTCCGCGGTGCCACAAGTGGCCGGGACACCCGTTTCCTGCCGGCACCAACGGTTGCCGCTGCCGTCACAGAGTGAACCGGCCTGTCACTCCGCGCTAGTCTGCCTCCGTGGGTCAAAACAACCTGGGCCTTTTGAACTCCCCCCACCAAAACGGCCCGCGCCTTTTGAACGGATGAGTGCGCAAAAAATGATTGACCGCAAAGAAAGGCAGCACGTGCAGCAAAAACCCTCCGGTGTCGGTCCGGCTCCGGAACAGGAAACTGACCGGGACGGAGAAACGGGTTCATCCGGCAAGGCACCCGGGGATAACGCACCGTTTCTGCCGCCGGAAGGATGGACCCGCTCCGCGAACCGCAGCACCAGCCGCTTTGCCTTTGAAATGAGCAACACCACCCGGTATTACATCAATGACGGCCGGGGCACGGGGTACTTTGCGCCGGGGTGGAACGCGGAAAGGCTGGCCCGCAAAACCGGGATATTCCGTCACATTGCGCTGGTTCTGGCAGCGCTGATCGTTGCGGGAAGTGCCTTCTGGATTCAGCACGCCTATGACACGCAGGATGACTACGCCTGGCTCGAGGCCAAGGGGGTGGCCACCACGGCAGTCGTTGGCGATGTAACCGTTGAGCATGAAACCGACCGGTACCACTACCGCAACAGCAGTTCCGGCTGGGATTACATCACCACCACGACGGCGAAGATCAGCTACCCCGCCCAGGGCGGCGAGGCCGAGGGAACCATTAAGGAGACCCGGACGCAGAAGAAGTCATTCCCCGATCCGGAATGGAGCAGCGGAGAATCGGTGCGGCTGTACGTGGATCCGCAGGATGCAGCGCACTTTGTGCTTTTTGACGAGACCCGCGAGCGGGACCTTTCCGGGGGAACTCCGCTGGAGGTGAAGATCGCCCTCGTTGTTACCGCCGTTCTGCTGATCCTTCCCCTCTTTCTCTACCTCGCGGGACGACGAAACGTCAGGGAAGCCCGCAGGCTCTGATCCGCCCGGACGCGTCCTCGTCCTCGGTCGTGGGCCTGCCGCTGCCGGCGTGACGCGTAGGCTGGAGAGATGCGAAACGAAACTCTCTGGGAAGCAAAAAAGCGGCAGAATCCCGGCCATTCCGCCTGGTACATCTCGCGGTTCCAGCAGATGCGCGAGGAGGGGGCCGACCTGCACGGTGAGGCCCGCCTGATCGACGCACTGGTGCCGCGCGGGGCGCGCATCCTCGACGCGGGCTGTGGTCCCGGACGCGTGGGCGGCGAGCTCGCCGCCCACGGACACGACGTCGTCGGGGTCGACGTCGATCCTGAACTGATCGAGGCGGCAAAGCAGGACTTCCCGGAGGTGCAGTGGTTTGTCGGCGACCTGGCGGAACTGGATCTGCCCGCCGAAGGCATTGCAGACCCGTTTGACGTTATTGTCTGCGCAGGGAACGTGATGACGTTTGTCGCCCCCGGAACCCAGCGGGAAGTGCTGGCCCGGATGCGGAACCACCTGGCTGACGACGGCCGTCTGGTCACCGGGTTCGGGGCGGGCCGCGGCTACGATTTCGGCCAGTTCCTGGAAGACGCCTCCGTGGCGGGTCTCAAGAACCAGCAGAAGTTCTCCACTTGGGACCTGCGTCCGTTCGCTCCTGATTCCGACTTCCTGGTGGCCGTTTTCGGCCGGGCCTAGCCCACGCTAAACAGTTCTGCTGATCCCGGACGGGACCGGCTGTGCGGGCGTCTGGAAGTCCACGCGTCTCGCCGCGCACTGGGAACACCTGACGTACAGGATGAATCCGCGGGACACCCGGTGGCTGGACTCCGTCATCCAGGAGTGCTCATGGTCGGGGTTTCGGGACCGGCGGAAATTCTGGGTTGAGACTGGGGTGTCAGGCATGGACTCCAGCATGATGTAATGCCCTTATGCATCTCAACCCTTACGGCGAATACGCCGTGCTGCTGGCGGCGTCGCTGGCCAACGACTGGCCGGACTCCAGGGCGGGGATTGTGGAGCGTACCCGGGAGTTCGGGATGACGATGGAGTTCCCCGTATGCCCGGACGATCATTCGCGGACCCGCGGGGTGATCGAGGACTGGCTGGCGGTGGTCCACGCGCCTGAGCCGGGCAAGCGGGCAGCACTGCTCAATACCCACATGGCGGGGGCGGCGGCGTATCCCCGGCTCACTGACCACGACGGTGAAGGCTGGCACCTGCACTACCGTGATGATGACCAGGCGCTGCCGGCGGTGCTGCGGGCCGTGATCAGTGTGGGCACTTCCCTGCATCTGGTCACCCGCGGCATGCACCGGCTCGGGGTATGCGCGGCCGAGCCCTGCCGGAACGTGATTGTCGACGTCACCCGCAACGGGCGGCAGCAGTACTGTTCCGTGCGCTGCGCCAACCGGGCGGCCGTCCGGCGGCACCGGTCCCGGGGTGCTGCCGGCTGATTCTTCCTCCAGGCATCGAGTCTTGCGGCCCGGCGCCCCGATGCTCGAAAAACCCTGTCTAAACGGGCGGGATCCTGCCACGCTTAATCAACCGGACAATGTCCGCAGGCAGTGTGCTGTTGCCCCTGTCCGGGTCCTGGCGACCAAGGGAGAGCACCCGATCATGGCCGAGAAAACCGAGCACCTGACCGTCAAGGAGCGGGCGGCAGCCGGCAAGGCGTGCCGGGAGACAACTCCAGTTTCCAGCCACGCGGGGTGGACGCCGGCGCCCGACAGACCTGACCCGGTTGCCCTGCTGGAGGAACAGGACCTCACCAGGGAGGCGGATCTCGTGCCGGTGCGGCACAGCCGCATGCTTGCTTCCCCCTTCACTTTCTTTCGGGGCGCGGCCAAGATTATGGCCGCCGATCTGAAGGACACCCCGCGGGCCGGTCTGCGCGTGCAGTTATGCGGAGACGCCCACCTCTCCAACTTCGGCCTTTTCGCCTCGCCGGAGCGGAACCTGCTGTTTGGCCTGAACGATTTTGATGAAACCCTGCCGGGGCCCTTCGAGTACGACGTCGAGCGGTTGGCGGCAAGCTTTGTCATCGCGGCGCGCAACAACGAATTTACCGACAGCCAAGCCCGGGAGGCGGCCCTGGCTGCGGTGACGGCCTACCGCGAAGCGATGGCCGAGTTCGCGCAGCTGAGCACGCTGGAGATTTGGTATGCGCGGCTGTCCGAAGACATGCTGCAACGCATGTTGTCGGGGGAGGGGGCCCGCAAGGGCAAGGGTTCCAAGCAGTCCCGCCGGGTGGAAAAAACGGTGCAAAAGACCGCGGCCAAGGCCCGTACCCGGGACAGCCTGCAGGCACTCTCCAAACTGGGGGAACGGGTGGACGGGCAGTACCGGATTGTCAGCCAACCACCCCTTGTGATCCCCCTGCGGGAGCTGGAAGACAGATACGGCATGTCCGGGGATGAGGTTCAGCAGGCTCTGCACGAACAGCTCCGGTCCTACCGGTCATCGCTGCAGGCGGACCGGCGAACCCTGCTGGAGCGGTACGAAATCATCGATGCCGCCCGCAAGGTTGTGGGAGTGGGCAGTGTGGGCACCCGGGCCTTCATAGTGTTGCTGCAGGGCCGCGACCAGCAGGACCCCCTGTTCCTTCAGGTCAAGGAAGCCACGAGATCAGTCCTGGAGGACCACCTGCCCAAGAGCAGGTTCAGGCAGCCCGGCGAGCGGGTGGTCCAGGGCCAGCGGATGCTGCAGGCCGCCAGCGACATCTTCCTGGGCTGGACCAAGGGCGTGCAGGACAACAGGTTTCTGTACTGGCGGCAGCTGCGGGACATGAAGGGCTCTGCCGTGGTGGAGGCGATGCGCCCGGCCGGGATGGAGTTTTATGCCCGGGCCTGCGGCTGGACCCTGGCCCGGGACCACGCCCGGTCAGGTGACCCGATCGCGATCACCGCGTACCTCGGGAAAAGCGACAAATTCGATGCATCCATCACCGACTTTGCCCAGCGGTATGCCGATCAGAATGACAGGGACTACCAGGCGTTCGCCGCCGCAGTCGGTTCGGGCCGCCTCGAAGCCACCGAGGAGACATAACCACCGAGGAGACATAACGGCGCGGATCGGTGCCTGCTGATTGAACGGCAACGGGCAGCCAGACGCCGGGCCATCCCGCTTGGGTGGCCCGGCGTGTGGTTTAGCAGCGTTTACTTCTTGTCGTCATCCTTGTTGCCGTCGACGGCGTCTTTCGCCTTGTCCTTGAGCTGGTCAACCTTTTCCGGGTTGTCCTTCGCGGCGTCCTTTGCCTTGTCTGCCATACCGCCCAGATCTGCCATGTGCTTCTGCCTTCCATCTTTGCGGCCTCCGGCACAATGCCATCGGCCCCGGTTTTGGTACACCCATCCTCCGTCACCTCCAGCGTTTTGTGACCCCTCCTGCGGCCACCTTTTTCATGACACGGGCAGGGACCCCGGGAATAGAACGCGGATTCTGCTTCTTTTAGTGCTCATGAAAGCAATCGTGTACTCCGCCGCTGGCGATTCCTCCGTCCTCACTCTCGTCGACCGCGATGTCGCCGCACCCGGTCCCGGTGAAGTGCGGGTCCGCGTTCTCGCCTCCGGGGTGAACCCCACCGACTGGAAGGCCCGCGCCGGTGGCGTGCCCTTCCCCGAAGTGGTGCCGAACCAGGACGGTGCCGGGGTTGTCGACGCCGTCGGTGACGGCGTCACGCAGCCGCGGGTGGGAGATCGGGTGTGGGTGTACCTCGCCGCACACGGCCGTCCCACCGGAACCGCCCAGGAGTTCGCGGTTCTGCCGGCCGACCGGGTGGTGCCGCTGCCTGAAAGTATTGGTTTCGACGTCGCTGCCAGCCTTGGCGTGCCCGCAATGACCGCACACCGGGCCCTGACCGTCCACGAGTTTGGGCCGTCCCGGCTTGCTCCGGACGCCCTCAACGGACGCATGGTCCTGGTGCAGGGCGGAGCCGGCGCCGTCGGGCACGCCGCCATCCAACTCGCCGTCTGGGCGGGCGCCACAGTCATAGCCACGGTCAGCAGCGATGCCAAGGCCGAGCTCGCCCGTGCCGCCGGCGCGCACCACATCGTCCGCTATCCCGACGACGCGGAAGCTGACCGCATCCGCGAAATCGCTCCGGACGGCGTCGACCACATCGTTGAGGTGTCCCCGGCGCAGAACGCGGCCCTCGACGTCGAGGTAATCGCCAACCACGGCAGCGTCGCCTACTACGCCAACAACAACGGCGACGAATTCACCGTGCCGGTCATCCCCAGCTTCGCGAAGAACGTCCGCTGGCAGGGCGTTCTCGTCTACACCGTGGGCTCGCAGGCGCACCAGGCAGCCGCTGAGGACATCACCGCCGCACTGCGCGACGGCGCCCTGCCGGTGGGGGAATCGGCCGGGCTTCCCCTCACCTGGTTCCCGCTGGAGGACACTGCTGCCGCACACGACGCCGTGGAGAACGGCACCACGGGCAAGGTGCTGATCCGCGTGGCGGACGAGACCGCCTGATTGTTCTGGAACGATGGCTGACATGAAGTCAGCCCCGGTTCCATTGCGCGGCGCCGAAGGATCCATCAGCGATCCCTCGGTGCCGCCTTCTCGCTCGGGAACGTGGCCGCCGTCGTCGTCCTGGCCGTGGGCGGTGTTGTGATGGCCGCCGTCTACGCGGGGATGCTGAGGCTGCTCCGGGCCACCGAACTCAGCCAGCTCACCGGCTCGCTCCTTGCCCAGTTCCGCCGCAGCCGTGGAACAAAAACCTCCAACTAGGTTGCCTTACCAACTAGATGGGTTCATCATCTAGTCATGGAAATTTCGCAGTGGCCGTCCGAGTGGCTGAGGGGTGTCCTTGCCGCAGCGGTCCTGTCCATCGTCAGCGAGGAAGAAACCTATGGTTACTTCATCGGGCAGCGGCTGGCAGAAGGCGGGCTGGGAGTGGTCAAGGGAGGCACTCTCTACCCGCTGCTGGCCCGCCTTGAGCAGGACGGGGACCTCACGGCGGCATGGCGCGACGGCGACGGCGGTCCGGGCCGGAAATACTACGCAATCACGCCTGCAGGACAGGAACGGCTTCATTCCCTGCGGGCGGATTGGGGAATCTTTTCCGCTAACGCGACGTCGATCATTTCTGGAAAGAAGGCAGGCAATGGCTGAGCAGCCCCATGCGGAATACTTCGAAGACCTGCGCGACGCACTCGAATTCCGGGGTGTTCCCGACGAGGCGGTCACGCAAATAGTCCGTGAAGTTGAAAGCCATGTGACGGAGTCGGGGGAGGACCCCGCTGTCGCGTTCGGCCAGCCCGGCGAGTATGCAGACAATTTCGCGCCGCGGTCACGGCTGGCCCGGTTTTGGGCACTGGTCATTTCATCCGTGGTTCTGGCCGGCGGAGGGGCGTATGTCCTGATTTCGGGTGTCTTTGGCCTGCTCTCACCTTCCGCCACCCTTTGGGGCCTGCCTCCCTGGTTCCGGATCGTTCTGGGGGCAGCCGGGATCGCAGCGTTCTTTGCGCTTCTGCTCGTGGCGGGCGCGCGCTCAAAACGCAGCGCGTCGTCGTGGCGGATTCCCGCGGGCGAGGGCTGATGGTCCTCTTGCTGGATTAGCCCTGCCTGAGCGGGTTCACCAGCCGCCGCGCGTGGGCGTGTGTCCCTTGCGGGCGTCGTCGGGCATCGCCATTTCAGCCCGCAGGCCCAGAAGCCGGATGGGGCGGCCGGGTTCGATCGCGCCGGACAGATCCAGGGCCCGCGCGAAGACATCCTCCCGGTCGAACGTCTCCGGAATCTTCCGGGCGTGCGTCTTGGTGGTGAATGGCGAATACCGGACCTTGAGCGTCAGCCCGATCACCGGCCGGCCCTCGGCTTCCACGTCCTTCAGCACCTGCGCCGCCAACTCCCGCACGGCACTGTGCACCTGATCCGGCTCGGTGAGGTTTTGCTGGAAGGTGGTTTCGCGGCTGTGCCCGCGCGCAACCCAGGGGGTGTCATCCACGGTGCTGGTGCCGTCGCCACGGCCGAGCTGTGCGTACCAGGGCCCCATCTTGGGTCCGAACTCGGGAACCAGCGTCGAGGGATCCGACGCAGCGAGTTCCTCGACGGTGGTGATGCC
Organism: Arthrobacter citreus; assembly: GCF_038405225.1. NCBI lineage: Bacteria > Bacillati > Actinomycetota > Actinomycetes > Micrococcales > Micrococcaceae > Arthrobacter > Arthrobacter citreus. The sequence goes on along the minus strand of NZ_CP151657.1, from coordinate 3,119,451 downwards.
GAGCTTGGCCAGCCGGCCGGAGATTTTGTTGCCGACGCCCCACAGGTCCTTAGTCGGCCGCTCTCCCATCACCTCGAGCCAGTTTTCGGTGGTCAGGCGAAAAACGCCGGCCGGTTTGCCGAAATCGGTGGCGTTCTTGGCCCGGATCAGGGTGTCGCCGATGCCCACGCTGCAGTGCAGCTGGGTCTGCTCCAGGACATCCGCCTGGATCTGGCGGGCGTAGGTTTCCGGATCCTCGGTCTCGGCTCCCACGAAGGCTTCGTCCCACCCCAGAACCTGCACGACGGCGCCGGGCTGGCTGCGCAGCGCAGCCATCACCGCGTCCGACGCCGCGAGGTAGGCTTCAGCGTCGACTGGGAGGATCACGGCGTCGGGCACTTTCCGGGCCGCGATCCGCAGCGGCATGCCGGACCCGACCCCGAAGGCCCGCGCTTCATAGGAAGCGGTGGAGACGACGGCCCGTTCCGTGGGGTCTCCGCGGCCGCCGACAATGACCGGCTTGCCTGCAAGTTCCGGGCGCCGGAGCACCTCGACCGCCGCAATGAACTGGTCGAGGTCAACGTGCAGCACCCAGGGGTTTACGTCCACGGGACCAGTGTGCCGCAAACGCCGCGGCCGCGCACCGGATTTTCCCTGGCAGCGAGGATTTCCGGAGGCGGTCGACCTGTCTTTATGGTATTGCTCAGCGCACTTCCGCTGCTGACGGGCGAGGAATCAGGAAAGACATAACCAACGCACCGATGAGGATGAGTGCCCCAGTAGCGAGCCCGGCGATGAACCCCGGTGCCACGGCACCGTCGTCCGGAGTGAAGAGGGTCTGTGCAGTGTAGATAGCCACAAAACTCAGACCGGCACCAAGGTTGATACCTCCGGTGTTGAGTCCGGGAAGGGAACCCGGATTTTCCGTGGGAGAGAGGACGATCCCCAATCCATTCAGCATAATGTTGGCAATTCCGGCATAAGTGATTCCCACTGCAACGGAAAGCAGCAGCAGAACGATTCTCGAATTGGAGCCAAGCGTGGCGACAAACATGAGAATGCCGATAATTGTTCCCGCGAGCCCGATACGCAGCATGGTTCGATATCCAATTGAGGCTGCCAACCGGCCCGCGAATGGACCCACCAGGAGTCCGGCGAGGGCGTAAGGCATGAGGACCCACCAAGACACTTCTTCAGCACTCATGCCGAGGCCGACTTCGGTGTTCTGCGCAATGGCGGGAACAATACCGTTCATCACGGCGAAGACCCCTGACAATGTCAGTAACGATGTGGTGAAAAGTGCCCATGTCGAACGTTGTTTGAGCTGGTGGGTGGGGACCAGTGCATGGGGAGATCGGGACTCAGTCCTCAGGAAGAAAACGAAAGACACCACAGCCAAAACGGCCAGCATCAGGACAAGTGCGGAATTCGCGGCCTTGAGCTTGCCGAGCTCATTCAGCGCAATGAGCATCGAACCTATAGCAATAACAAGGAACGCGGACCCAGTCCAGTCCATCCGGCCGGGGGTGCCGGCCTTGGACTCGGGGGCAAGCAGCTTTACCAGAAGAGACGATATGAGCGCGACGCCCGCCATGGTCCAAAAGATCGACTCGAAGCCATGGTTCGTGGCTAGGTAGCCCCCGAGAAGGGCATCCACTCCGGCAATTCCACCATTTACCGCTGCAACCACACCCATAAGGGTTCCATAGGTTTTGGGGTCCTTGACTACAGAACGGAGCATCAGGAGGCAGAGCGGAACGACTGGTCCGGATGCTCCCTGCACCAAACGCCCCACATAGAGCATGGGCACCGTTGTGGCGCACGCTGCGATCACACAACCCGCTGCCATGGTCAGCAACATGCCGACCATTACGCGTCGCCGTCCAACGAGGTCTCCCAAACGCGGGAGGAAAAGAGTAAATAGTGCTGCCGCCGTAAAAAATGCGGTCTGGGTGGATGCAATCTGTGCACCCGTGGCATCAAGCGCCCGCTCCATGGTTACAAGAGCTGGACTGAGCATGCTGGCATTGAGCTGGAACGCCAGGCAGGCCGAAAGCAAGGCCACCATCAGCGCGACGACAGTCCGGCGCTCACTGCGGGGAGGGGCAACGGTAGTGACCGTATCTGCGATGTTCGACATGTTCCACTTCGTTGTGTTGGTGAAGGACTCTGAGGGAGAAACGCAAGAAGATGCGTAATCCATTACACACAAAGTACCGTTGAGTTCTGGATCGGGCAAGACGTTTCACATTTATCGATAGGGTCAAAGGACCGGAACGAAGGAGGGGACATGGCGAAGGATCCCGTTACGCTGCAGGATGTCGCCGATGCCGCAGGCGTTTCCATCGCCACCGCATCGAGGGCGCTGACGGGGAAGAGCCGCGTCTCGAAGCAGACCACGGCCCATGTGGTTCGCGTTGCCTCAAGGCTGGGCTATCGGGTCAATGTTTTCGGCAGAGCGCTGAGGGAAGGCACCGGACGAACTGTCGGGGTGGTCGTTCCGGTCATCAGTAATCCCTTCTTCGGTCAGCTGGTCCATCACCTTGAGGCTGAGCTGCTTGATCATGGTTTGGATCTGTTGATAGCGGATTCGCACGGGGAGACCCTCCGGGAGAAGGGGCGGCTGCGGATGCTCGTTGAACGGAGGGTGGAGGGGATCATTGTGGTCCCTTCGGATGCAGAGGAGTCAGCGCCTGCTCTCCAAGATGCGGCGCGTACAACTCCGCTTGTACAACTCGATCGACGGGTGGAGGGCGTAGCAGTCGACTATGTAGGTGTGGATAACAGCAGGGGAATGAGCCTGCTTATGGAGCATCTCAATTCGCACGGAGTGAGGGAAGTCGTGCTGGTCGCTTCGGATTCCACCACGTCAGCGGGCAGAGAACGCCGGGAGGCCTATGAACGTGAGGCAACACGGATGGGGATGGTGATGCAGGATCCGATCCTGGATGAGTTCACGCTCGAATTTGGCCAGCGGGCAGCGCAGCAGTTGGCTACGCGGGGGTCCATGGCGGAAGCGGTCATTGCCGGTGACGATCTCATCGCTACCGGCTTGGTGATTGGGCTGAAAAAGGCCGGTCTATCGATACCTGAAGATGTCTTGATTACCGGGTTCGACGGGACCATGCTGGCAAATATCTGCGACCCGATGCTGACCACTATTGAGCAGCCATTTGCTTCTTTGGCCCGGGAAACGGTGCGCGCCCTGGTCCGAAGGATCGCAGATCGGGACGCACCGGTCATGTTCAGCAGGCTGTCCCCGTCTCTTAGGGCGGCTGCATCCACCGGCGGCGTACCGGCCCCGGAGACGGAGAACGCCGACGCCGAGGCCGCATCCAGCTAGGCCAGCTCCGAAAGAGTGCTTGTAATGAGGTTCCAAAATCGGTCCACGTCCAGGGTTGTGGCTATGTCAACGTTAGGTTCCCGGCCCAGCATGTTGTGAAGATCGACGCACGTCGCCCCTGCGGTGTGTTCCCCCTTCGTCTCGATATCAACGTGGGATCTCGTGATCGTCGCGACAGCCCGATCGATGACCAGGGCCACAGTGATGGGGTCGTGCAGCGGGCCCGCAGGCATGCCTTCCACCTTTTCATACGAGCTGCAGAAGTAACGAAGCAGTTCGACGCCGAAAGCGCTGGTGCGGTTTCCAACCGCAGCGATGCTGCGGATAACTTGTTCCGTTACCAACGCTTGGTGCGAGATGTTCAACCCGACCATCGTCAGAGGCAGTCCAGATCGGACAACGATGTCTGCCGCCTCCGGATCTGCCCAGGCATTGAACTCCGGGTATGCCCCGACGTTTCCGCGTCCCGTGGAACCACCCATCCAAACGATCTCTTTGATTTGAGAGACGAGGTCGGGTCGTGCTTGCAGCAACACGGCAATGTTTGTCAAGGGGCCGGTCGGAATCAGCGTGACTGGTTCCGCTGCGCTTTCTAGGACGTCGGACATGAGATCCAAAGCGGTCCTCGGATCCTGTGGGACGGTAGGGCTCGGCAGCTCGGGTCCGCCCAAAGCGTTGTCTCCATGAATCCACGCTCCGGGGGTAAGTTTCCGCTTGAGTGGATCGGCCGCTCCAGCCGCTACAGGGACGCTGTCTATTCCCGCTACCGTCAGAGCCACGCGCGCGTTGTGAGTTGTGTGCTCGATGTATCCGTTTCCACTGACGGTGGTGACCGCCAACAGGTCAATTGAGGGATTGCCCGCTGCCAGCCATATCGCGAAGACATCGTCGTGGCCGGGGTCGCAATCGAGAATTACTGGCGTGGGCATAGCTCTCCTTTGAGTTTGACAACGAATATGCGTAAACGATTACACAAAAATCCTGACCGGTCAACAACCATGGCGTGAGGTGGCAGCACGCAACGGCGTCGAGCATACGGGATGCGCGAACGCCCCAGGGAAGGCTCCCCCTCGGGGTGGGGCTTCTGCAGCGAGGGGGCTGCCTTGAACGATCTGCATCGTTGGTCTTGAGCGCCTCCGCGTACTGTGCATTGAGTACTGGTAAACCACGAGTGAAGGGCTAACCATGGAACCCGAAACCGCATTGTTTATTGTCGTGACCGCAACGGTTGTATTTCTTGTGGCTGTCCCATTGCTTCTGCTCAGATTCAAGAAGACCGACGCCGAAAAATATCCGCCGACGACCAGCGGTAAAGGCTTCGAAGTCCGGCGGGCACCAAAGGGGAACGACCGCATATAAACGCCCCGACAGGTCCCTTGCTAACCTGGGGTTGATGCTTCCACAAAAAATAAGCATGCTTTCGGACAGGCTACTTACCGCCGCGGCGAATCCGCCGCGGAATCAGCCAGCTTTATGGGGAAGCCTGTCCGAGAAAATGGTGCAGGACGCCACCAATAATCCTTATGCGGGAGACCGGCCGGCAGTGCCTGCAATAGCTCCTGCGCGCCCGACGACAGTGGAAGCCGCCTTCTGGCTGCTGCTCGCGGCAGCAGCTTTGGTGCTCATTCGGATACCCGTGGGGATCTGGGCCGTGAACAAGGAGGAGCATAAATCCTTCATCGAGAACGGGCTGGGGCCGGACAACGTTCCCATCTGGGTGGGCGGGGAAATCTCCGGTTATGTCTGGTCAGGTGTGATTACCGCCGTCATCCTCGCAGCTATCGCCATGCTGTCGCGAATGGGCCTCGGGTGGCCTCGGATAGTCCTGGTCGTCGTCGTCATTTTCACCACGCTGAACACGCGCGTGCAGTTCTTCGCGAGCCTCGTGACGGTCTACGAGACAGCGTGGGTGACGCTGGCATCCGTCCTCCTGTCGCTGGCAGCAGCGGTGCTGCTGTTCCTGAAGCCGTCAAACGCGTACTTCAGATCGACGGGTGCGTACCGCAAGGGCAGGAAGCTCAGCCAGGCCTAGCCTCCTCGTGCCCAACGCACGACGGCGCCGCCCGGCAACCAGCCAGGGCGGCGCCGTCGTGCTCCGGGCCTATTTCGAGGCGAGCAGCTCCGGGTGATGCAGCTTGGCCACCTGGGGATGCGCGCGCAGCCATCCCTTCAGGACGTTGGATCCGTAGGACGCCAGCATGGGGTTTTCCGGGTCATCGGAGATGCCGCGGGACTGCGCCGCGAGTTCGGCGGGCAGCTCCACCGGGTCGATGACGGCGTCCAGCCGCGGGGACCAGAAGAACGGAATGGCGTAGCGGTCCACACCCGGCGCCGGAGCCGTGACGCGGTGGATGGTGGCGGAGAGGTAACCCTGGGTGGCCACTTCGAGCATTTCACCCAGGTTGACGACGAGCGCCCCGGGGATCGGTTCCACCGGAATCCAGGTGTCCGACTCGTGCGGGCGCACCTCCAGCCCGCCCACGGAATCCTGCAGCAGCAGCGTCACAAAACCATAGTCTGCGTGCGTGCCCACGCCCTGGGTGCCGGCTTCCTGGACCTCGCCGCCAACATAGTGGGCCAGCTTGGCCATCCAGGCCGGAGAGCCTTCGAACGGTTCGGCAAAATGGTCCTCGGGCAGCTCGAGGGATACGGCGATGGCACTGAGCAGCTCCGCACCCACCTCGGACATGAGTTCTGCCCATTCCATGGACTTCTCCCGCAGCTCGGGAAGGACCTCGTCGGGAAAGAGGTTGGGTCCCTGAACCAGCCAGAACGGCTGATCGGCCGGGTAATCCGCAACAGGTTCGCGTTCCGGGCCGAAATCGATCTGCTCGCGTGAGTCCGGTCGGCCCTGGGTCAACTCGGTGCCCAGGCGGGTGTAGCCGCGGAAATGCGGGGACTTGCGGTTGTCCAGCGCCAGCCGGTTCTCCAGCGGCAGGTCAAAAAAGCGCTTGGTGACGTCGAAGAGATCCTCCCACTTGGATTCACCGGTGCCGTAGCCAACCAACTGGAAAAAGCCGATGCGGTGGGTGGCATCACGCAGCGCAGATATGAAGTCGGCGTTGAAGGAACCGTCGGAGTTGCGGGCGGTGCTCAGGTCCAAAACGGGGATGGAGGCGGGGATCGCAGTCATGGTTGCGAAGCTACACCCGGACGCTGTCAAGTGAGTAGCAATTGTTACGCGGTTGACGCCCGTACCGCTTCTGACCTGCAGCTTTATCGGAGCGCACCGTGGCGTTGGCGTCACATAACGTCTTGCTGCGACACGTTTACCGAGCCTGTACAGCAAGTGACGCGGCGTCAGCCCAGCACCAGTTTCACCGCCAGGGCGAGCATCACCACGCCGATCAGCAGGTCCAGCACCTGCCAGGTCCGCGGCCTGCTCAGGGGTCCGGACAAGGCGCGTGCGCCGTAACCGAGGCCGGTGAACCACAGGACGCTGCCCAGGACGGCCCCGGCAGCGAAAATCCATCGTGCCGACTCGCCGAACTGATTGGCCAGGCTGCCCAGCAAAACCACGGTGTCCAGATAGACGTGCGGGTTCAGGAACGTCAGCGCCAGCGTGGTGCTGATGACGGAGCCGCGGGAGCGTGGCGCCTGACCGGTCAGCGCGGCGGGTTTCGCGGCGGAGATGAAGGACCTCACCGCAAACCAGGTGAGGTACGCCGCCCCGCCCCAGCGCAGGATGTCCAGGATTCGGGGGAAGCTTTCGACCAGAGCACCGATGCCCGCCGTACCCGCCAGGATCAGGACCGCGTCGCTCACCGCGCAGAGCACCACCACCGCGGCGATGTGCTCGCGGCGAATACCCTGCCGCAGGATAAACGCGTTCTGCGCCCCGATGGCCACGATCAGTCCCAGCCCGGTCAGTAACCCGGTGCCCCAAATGCTCAACATGGATTCGACGGTAGTTCCGCGAGCAGGGCACAGGCAAACGAAAGATTCTGCGCATGCATTAGATTTTCTTCATGAACTTTGAACACCTGCGCGCACTGGCCGCCGTCATCGATGAGGGCACCTTCGAGGCTGCCGCGGACCGTCTGCACATCAGCCCCTCCGCGGTCAGCCAGCGGATCAAGGCACTGGAGAAGTCGGCGGGACAGGTTGTGGTGCGGCGCGCCGTGCCCTGCACCCCGACCGACGCCGGGTCCGCGCTGCTGCGCCTGGCCCGGCAGGTGCAGCTGCTCGAAGCCGAGGCGCGCGAAGCTTTGGGTTCGGCGGGGTCGGCAGTGACCGCCACACCCGTGGCCGTGAACGCTGATTCCCTCGCCACGTGGTTCCTGCCGCTGCTCGAGGAGGCTGCCGGCTGGACCGACACCACGCTGGACCTGCATGTGGAGGACCAGGACCACAGCAGCAAGCTGCTGCGGCAGGGCGACGTGCTGGGCGCGGTGACCTCGGATCTGTCGCCGGTGAACGGCTGCCGGGCCGTGCGGCTGGGAGCCATGCGCTACGTTCCAGCGGCTGCCCCGGCACTTCGGGAACGGTTCACCCGGACGGACGGGGTGGACTGGGAAGCGATGCCGGTGCTGCAGTTCAACTCGAAGGACAACCTGCAGCGCAGCTTCCTCGCATCCCACGGCGTCGCCGGCACACCGCCGACGCACATCGTTCCGTCCTCGGAAGCCTTCGTGGCAGCCGTCCGGGCCGGCCTGGGCTGGGGCATGGTGCCGGAACTCCAAGTCGGATCGGACTTCGACGACGGCAGGCTGGAGCTGCTCGACACGCGGGCACACCACGACGTCGTGCTGTACTGGCAGGCCTGGACACTCCAGTCCGAGCGGCTGAACCGGCTCACGGCCGCGGTGCGCCGGGCCAGCCGTCAGCTGAGAAGCTAGCTGACGGCGTCGTCGTCAGATGCCTCACCGGCGGCCATCGCCGCCCAGCGCTCAAAGTAGGCTCCGCCCGCATCCTCATGGATCCGCTCGCCGGCGGTGAGCACCGGATAAAGCTTGTCCGGAACGCCGTCGGCCGGGCGCACGTCCACATGGGCGACGTCGTAACCGAGGGCATGGAGCTCGTCGGCCATGGCGTAGTCGGTCCGGGAATCCCCGACCGTTCGCCAGATGTGCGGCACCTCGGTGCCGGCGTCCGCCAGCAGGGACAGGGCACGGCGGGCGCCGAGGTCCTTGCCGACCCCCAGTGCCTCAATGTCGGTGGAAATGATGGTGGGATCGATTCGGTAGTCGATCGAGTCGTCACTGTCCGGAGCGTGGTGATCCAGCCGGCACACGCCCAGATCGAACTTCCGCATCAGGGCCAGGGCGTCGGTGTCGAACTCCTGCTGCTCCCGCAGATAATCGGCGTTGACCACGTCCACGTGCTGCTCCACCGACACCATGGCGCGCTTGGTCTCGTCGTAGAACATGTGGTCGCCGTATTTGGCGGCCACCAGCTCCCGGATGGCGTCGGCATAGGTCTGCGGAAGCGCGAGGGCCGAATCGACCTGCGGCTCGCCGGGGCCGTCTCCGGTGAAGGAGAACCACACGGCGCCCTTCTCGCAGATGGCATGCACAGTGGTATCCGCGGACAGCCCGGCGGCGATCATGGGTTCCATGACCTGCTTGCGGATGAAGTCATCGGAGCGGCCGGTGTTGAAGATGACGGGCCAGCCGGCGGCCGCCAGCTGCACCAGGTGCCTGATGATGCCCGGCGGAACCGTCCGGGAAACCGGGCTGGCCACGGGGCCGTCGACGTCGAGCAGCAAACCAAAGCGGGGAGAAGTCACCGTGCCAGTATTCCATTGCCGGCACCAGCCCCTAAACCGGCGCGTCCCGGCACTCCGAGAGTATTGGTGCTGGTGGGAGCGGCATTTCCGGATTTAGGTCCCCTTCGTGTCCGTAATGTAACGGAATGCGGCCGCACCGCCGGGCGCCGCTGTTTCAAAGGGTGCACTTCTTCTCTAGTCTGTATAAGTGATCTTCAAAGCTGTTGGCGACGGACGCCCCTACCCTGACCATGGATACGTAACACCCAAGGACTGGGCAGCGGTTCCTCCCCGGCAGGTGCGCCTGGATGAGTTGGTGACCACTAAGAGCACCCTGGATTTGGGTGCCCTGCTGGCCGAAGACTCCACCTTCTTCGGAGATCTTTTCCCGCACGTCGTGTTATGGAGGGACACCATGTATCTGGAAGACGGACTGCACCGCGCTGTGCGGACAGCGCTTCACCAGCGGACCATTCTGCATGCACGTGTCCTGGTGATCGATGACTGACAGGCCCTCCGGGACGGCGCACCGGAACCGGGCGGCCAAGGCCGACCCCACCGAATGGCACGGCCACCGGATTGTCACTGAAGACGATCTCGGAGCCGTTTTTGATCCGGAGGCCGACGAGGCCGAGAGGGTGCGCCTGGCGCGGCGGCGGCGTCTGCGGCACCGGATTGTCATAGCTGTCCTGGTGGTGCTGCTGCTGCTCGCTGCGCTTTTTGCGCAGGCGCTCCAGAAGGGGTGGATAGAGCTGTCCGAGCCGGAGGTGGCACCGACAGCTTCGGCCGAGTGCCCCGCCGGGCCGTTCACCTACCAGCCGCCGGAAACGGTCACCGTCAACGTCTTTAATACGACGCCGACGGCGGGACTGGCCACGCAGGTCTCGGACGCGCTTGCCGAACGCGGATTCCTGCGCGGCACCGTCGGCAACAGCATGGTCAACCGGGTGGGCATGACCGCCATCATCATCTCCGGTCCGGACGGCGAAGCGGGGGCCTTCACCCTGCAGCAGCAAATTCCGGGTACCCAGTACGTCCAGGATGAGCGGGAAGACACCTCAGTGGACGTTGTGCTGGGCTCCGGATACACCACGCTGGTGCCGCCCGAAAGCGTTCTTGCCACAGCCGCCGGACCGATGAGCTGCCCGTGGATGTCGGAAACACCGACGCCTGCCGCAGCACCCTGACCTGCGCGGCACCCAGACCAACTAACTAGGCGTCCACCGGGATCAGGATGTTCTTTGCGGCCGCGCTTTGTTCCACGGCGGCCAGCACCCGCTGCACGGCCAACCCGTCAGCAAAGGACGGCGACGGTGCCAGTCCGTCCCTGACGCAGCCGAGAAAATCGGCAATTTCATGCACAAAGCTGTGTTCCCAGCCCAGCACGTGACCTTGCGGCCACCAGGACGAGACGTAGGGATGCTCCGGTTCGGTGGCGAGGATCCGGGTGAAGCCCTGCCGGGACACAGGGCTGCTTCCGTCGAAGAACTGCAGCTCGTTGAGGTTCTCCAGGTCAAAGGCCAGGCTTCCCAGATCCCCAAACACCTCGATCTGCAGTGAGTTCTTGCGGCCCAGCGCAACCCGGGACACCTCGAGGCTGGCGACGGCGCCGCCGGCCAGATCCAGCGTGGCCCAGGCCGCGTCGTCGACCGTGACCCGGCGCATCGGGGCCGGTTCCCCGGCGGGTTCAGCAACACTTGCCGCCGCAAGTCCGCCCGTCGCCCCCGCCGCCTCAGCTGCGGGCCGCTCACTGATGTAGGTGTGCAGCCGTCCGTTGACTCCCGTGACGCGGTCCTGGAGCAGGAAATGGATCTGGTCCACCAAGTGGGACGCGATGTCCCCGAGGGCGCCGGATCCGGCGGTTTCCTTGTCCAGGCGCCAGGTCATGGGCGCCCCCGGGTCGGCAAGCCAATCCTGCAGATACGCGCTGCGGACGGACCGGATGGTGCCGAGGCGGCCTTCGGCGATGAGGTCCCGGGCCAGCGCCAGTGCCGGAACGCGCCGGTAGTTGAAGCCCACCATGGACCGGATGCCCCGGGCTCCGGCTCGGCGCGCGGCATCGGCCATGGCTTCGGCCTCGGCCACGGTGTTGGCCAGCGGCTTCTCCACCAGCACATGCTTGCCGGCGTCCAGGGCCGCGACCGCCATTTCGGCATGCAGGTAGCCGGGGGAGCAGATGTCGACGACGTCGATGTCATCCCGGGTGAGCACGTCCCGCCACTCAGTGGTGGATTCCTGCCAGCCGTACCGTTCCGCTGCCGCCGCAGCCTGTTCCGCGTCCCGGCCGACCAGCAGCTTCTGTTCGTAGGCGGGGGTATCAAAAAACGCCCGTGCATTACGCCATGCCTGAGAGTGGGCCTTGCCCATGAAGGCATAACCGATGACGGCGACCCCCAGGGGGCGGTCGGAGGATGGTAGAGGCATGGGGAACGTCCCTTGAGCTGGTGGGTGAGCTGGTCTGGTCTGAGGGCCGGGTGGCAGGAGCGGATCAGGCGAGCGTCAGGGCGGTCGGATCCCAGTCCTCGGGCAGGGCCGGCACGCGCGCGGCGGAGCTGTCCACCGTCACGAAGTTGCCGGTCTCCATGGACTCCGAGATTGAAGCCATCGCATCCAGCACGTGGTACGCCAGCTCGCCCTGCGCCCGGTGCGGACGCTCTTCACGGATGGCCCGTGCCATCTCCAGCACACCGGTGCCGCGCGTGCCGGGCACCGACGGCGTCGGTATGGTGGTCCAGTCGGTTGAGCCCGTGGCACAGATCCGGATGTCGCCGTCGAACATGTTGGGATCCGGGAACGCGATGGTGGCCTCGCTGCCCGTGATCTCGACGAACCCCGGCCGCGGATAAGGCGACTCAAAGCTGAAGATGCTTTGCGAGGACGCACCGCCCTCAAACTGCGCAATGGCGCTGACGTGGGTGGGTACGGTGACGGCGAACTCCTCGCCGGCGCGCGGACCGGAACCGATGGTGCGAAGTTCCTTCGCTCGGGACCCGAAAGCCCCGACCTTGCGGATGGAACCGAAGGTCTGCACCAGGGCCGTCAGGTAATACGGGCCAATGTCGAAGAGGGGACCGGCACCTTCCTGGAAGAGGAAGGCGGGGTTCGGGTGCCATGATTCGGGCCCGGGGGACTGCATCAGCGTGAGGGCGGTCAGCGGGGTGCCGATGTCGCCGTTTTCGATCATGCGCCGCGCGGTCTGCAGGCCCGAACCCAGGAACGTGTCCGGGGCGCAGCCCAGGCGTATCCCCGCGGCGGCCGCCGTCTTGAGCAGGCCGAGCCCGGATTCGCGGTCCAGGGAGAACGGTTTTTCGCTCCATACATGCTTGCCTGCGTTGACCGCGGCGGTGGCGACTTCCACGTGTGCCGCCGGGATGGTGAGGTTGACGATGATCTCGACGTCGGGGTGGTTCAGGGCCGCGTCAACGCCGCCGGATTCGCTGATGCCGAACTCGGCTGCGCGCGCGGCGGCCACTTCCTCAAAAAGATCCGCCACAATGTGCACCTTCACATCCGGAAAAGACGTGAGGTTCGTGAGGTATTCCTTGCTGATGACGCCGGCGCCGATGATCCCGACGCCGACAGGTCCCTGCTTGCTCATGCTTCCGGCCTTCCCGCGGTGAGGTACTCAAAGCTCGCCGAAACGGCGTCCATCATGTTCCCGGCATAGTCGTCGAGTTCGACGACGCCGGTCTCCAGCGCCGCTGCTGCGGCAATAACGTCCCAAACGGGCATCACGCCGTCGCCGACCGGCAGCTGGGCTGCGGGGTCGGAGGTCACCGGACCGTCCTTGATGTGGATGAACCGGACCCGGTCACCGAGGCGGCCCAGCAGCGCCGCCGCATCCTGCCCGCCCACTGCGGCCCAGTACGTGTCCACTTCCAGGATGACTTCCGGATTCAGGTGTGAGGCCAGGACCTCCAGCCCGGTGCGGCCGTCCGGAAGGGTCTCCAGTTCCCACCAGTGGTTGTGGTATCCCACCCGCACTCCGTAGGCAGCGCCCTTGGCGGCTGCGTCGTTGAGGGCTGCTGCAGTGGCGGCGATGTCATCCTCGGTTTTCCACCGGTCCTCGGGCACATGCGGGTCAATGACGGTGCCGATTCCCAGCGTCTTCGCGGCGGAGAAGATCTGGTCCTGGTCCTGGCCGCTGCGGAGCAGCGGGGCGTGGCCGGAGGGTGCGCTCAGTCCGTTGTCCCGCAGGGCGGAGGCGAGCTCCTCGGGGTTCTCCTGGAAGTTGTACGGTTCCACCTGGTCAAAGCCGACACCGGCAAGCGCCTTGAGCGTTCCGGGCAGGTCCGCCTCCAACTCTCGACGGACGGTGTACAGCTGAAGGGAAAGTCTCACTTTGCGCTCCTCGGAAGTGCTGGCCGGATCTGGTGGATAACATGCTCGTGGAAAGGCTCCTCCGCGGCAACAGGTGCCGGACGGGACCCAGCCGGACGGTTGCGTGTGTGATGCACGACACCTTCAACCTAGGGAGACTTTTGCCAACAGTCAAGCAAAAGTCGGTTCTCAAACCGAACTTCTGTCCGGATGACTTTCCTAAGTGGCCGTGCTATTGGTTAGTAATGACACATTCGCAGGCCCTGGCCGCCGCCGGCAGCAGCGGAACAGGAGCTGCTGCGGCTCCGCCGGCAGGCTATCCGGCGGGGGAGATGTTCCAGCTTCTGCGGGACGGGCGGGCCCGGACGCGGGCGGAATTGGTGTCCGTTACGGGGCTTGCCCGATCAACCGTGGCTGCGCGGATCGACGCGCTGCTGGCCACCGGACTGGTGGGGCCGGCCGGGGATGCGGTGTCCTCCGGCGGCCGGCCGCCGTCGCGTTTTGCCTTCAATCCCGACGCGAAAATGGTCCTTGCCGTGGATGTGGGCGCCACCCATATCCGGGCGGCGGGAACGAACCTGGTGGGCACCGAGTTTTTCCGGTCCGCAACGGCCATGCCGGTGTCCTCGGGTCCCGAAGCCATTCTGGACTGGGTGGTTGCGGCGGGACGGGAGATGCTCACCGTTGCCGGCCGGCCGGAATCGGATCTTGCCGGCATTGGCATCGGGTTGCCCGGACCCGTGGAACATTCCAGCGGACGTCCGGTGAAGCCGCCGATCATGCCCGGCTGGGACGGGTTCGACGTGGTCGGCTACATCCAGCGCAGCCTTGGGGTGCCGGTTCTGGTGGACAACGACGTCAACATCATGGCGCTGGGAGAGCGCGCGGCGTACTGGCCCGGCCACGATGATGTGCTGTTCATCAAGGTGGCCACCGGCATTGGCGCCGGCCTGATCAGCAGCGGGCAGCTGCAGCGCGGAGCCAGCGGAACGGCGGGAGATCTGGGGCACGTGCGGGTGCCGCGGGGCGACGGCGTAGTGTGCCGATGCGGTAATACCGGCTGTTTGGAAGCGATCGCTTCGGGGCCGGCCCTGGCCCTGGCCCTGGCGGAGGCCGGTCTCGCGGCACAGACCGGCGACGATGTCCTGGCGCTGGCCAGACACGGGGAGCTGCAGGCCATCCGCGCGCTGCGGCAGGCCGGACGTGATGTGGGGGATGTGCTGGCCACCTGCGTGAACCTGCTCAATCCCTCGGTGATCGTTATTGGCGGCGGCATGGCGGCCGCCGGCGAGCAGTTGCTCGCCGGCGTCAAGGAAGTGATTTACTCACGGTCGCTGCCACTGGCGACGTCCAGCCTGCAGGTTGTTGCATCCGCTGCCGGAGACGGCGCCGCGCTGTTGGGCGCGAGCCTGATGGTGACCGAGCACCTGCTGTCGCCCGAGGGTATGGAGCGGGAACTGGCGGCAGCGGCCGGGTAGGTCCGGCCCGCCCGGGGGTATGGAGCGAGCGGGAACTGGCGGCGGCGGCCGGGTAGGTCCGGCCCGCCCGGGTTCGGAGCCGTTGCTAGCAGCCGTCCGGGCCGCAGGCGGGTCCGTCCGCGGATCCTGCGGCCGGAGGCGTCACCATCTGCAGGGGACGCGATTCCTCCCACGCAGTTTCCAGGGCCTGGGTGAACAGTTCCGGCGGCTGCGCGCCGGAGATTCCGTATTTGCGGTCGATCACGAAGAACGGCACACCGCTGACGCCCAGCTGCTGGGCTTCGGCGATGTCCGCGTTGACTTCATCGGTGAACTCGCCCTCGGCCAGCATGGTCCGCACCCGCTCCGGATCCAGTCCAGCACGGGCGCCGATTTCGGCGAGGACCTCAGCGCTGCCAATGTCGCGGCCCTGCTCAAAGTGGGCCGACAGCAGCGCTTCCTTGACGCCGTCGGCCGCAGCCGTTCCCGCTTCGGTGCGGGCCAGGTGGATCAGCCGGTGCGCCGAAAAACTGTTGGCCACCACCAGGGAATCGAAGTCATAGTTCAGGCCCACTCCCGCAGCCTGTGCCGTGACCTGCTCCAGCATCCCGGCCAGCTGCGTCGGATCAATGCCCTTGCGCTCGCTCAGGTACTGCACCTCGGTACCGTCGTTGTGCTCGGGCAGCGACGGGTCCAGCTGGTAGCTGCGCCAGGACACCTCCACATCGCCGCGGTGCTCAAACCCCGCGAGAGCTGTTTCGAAGCGGCGCTTTCCGATGTAGCACCAGGGGCAGGCAATGTCAGACCAAATTTCAACCTTCATGCCGTTTGCAACCTAGGAAGCTGCCGGGACATTCCCGGCACTCCGGGGTCCATCCCCGGCGTCGATCCGCTCCACGCCCGTTTCATCCGCCAGCTCAGCGCGGACCCGTCCGTTTCCGCGCACCCAGAGCCGATACGCGACGAAGAGCAGGCCGATCCAGACGACGCCCACCACCAGGGCAACCCGGGTGTCCGGCATGATGCCCAGCAGCACCACTATGAACGCCATGAAGGCCAGAGCCGCATAGGAAGCAGCCGGCCAAAACGGCACACCGAATTCCGATGCCGGAAGGCCGCGGCGCTTGATCTCACGCTTCATCGCGATGTGCGAGAGCAGGATCATCAGCCACACCCACACGGTGGCAAAGGTGGCGATTGACGCGATGATCTTGAACAGGTCCTCGGGCAGCAGGGCGTTGAGGACGACGCCGGCAAGCAGCACGGCGCCCATGGTTGCCACGGTCATCCACGGCACGCCGTGGCGGGAGACCTTGGCAAACGAGTTCGGCGCCTGGCCCTGCTGGGCCAGTCCGTAGAGCATGCGGCCGGCACCGAAAATGTCGGCGTTGATGGCCGAGAGGGCGGCGGTGATGACGACGGCGTTGAGGATGTGCGCGGCCGCGGGGATGCCCAAGGAATCGAAAATCTGCACAAACGGGCTCGTGGCGCCGTCGATGTCCTGCCACGGGAAGATCATCATCAGCACGGCCAGGGCACAGACGTAGAAGAGCAGGATGCGCACCGGCACGGTGTTGACCGCGGCCGGGATCGCCTTCTTGGGGTTGTCCGCCTCGCCGGCGGTGATACCCACGGTTTCGATGCCGCCAAACGCGAACATCACAATGGAGAAGGATGCCAGCAGCCCCCAGAATCCATTGGCGAAGAAGCCGCCGGAGCCCAGCATGGTCTCCAGTCCCGGGTTGGCCGTGTCCGGCAGTCCGAAGCCGAACACCACAATGGCGGCGCCGCCGATGATCATCGCGAGGATGGCCGTGACCTTGATGATGGAGAGCCAGAACTCGGTCTCACCGAAGACCTTCACGCGCATCAGGTTCAGCGCCGAGATCAGCAGGACGGCGGCAAGGATCCAGATCCACCGCGCAACGTCGGGGAACCAGAAGCCCATGTAGATGCCCAGCGCGGTGACGTCGGCAATGGCGACAATGGCCATTTCAAAGGCGAAGGTCCAGCCGGTGATGAAGCCTGCGAACGGGCCGAGGTAGCGGCTGGCGTACTGGCCGAAGGACCCGGAAACCGGATGCCGGACAGCCATTTCGCCAAGCGCCCGCATGACCAGGAACACAGCGGCGCCACCGATCATGTACGCCAGCAGGACGGCGGGACCGGCCGACTGGATGGCGGAAGCCGAACCGTAAAAGAGGCCGGTGCCAATCGCGGAACCGAGCGCCATGAACCGGATGTGCCGGATATTCAGGCCCCGGGCCAAGGCCTGGGTAAAGGAGGACTTCAAGACAACACACCTTGGGACTAGGGGAGGCAAGCCCAAATTAGGGGCCTATCCATGGTACGCCGGTACGGGGCAGCCCGCCGTTCCGCCGGTCACGGTCAGGTGGCGTCAGAGGCCGCAGGGTCGTCACGGCAGCAGGGCCCGTGCCGCTGCCGGCTCCGGACCCTGCTGGGTGTTTCGTTGTTCGTCGGTTATCTCATGATGCTGGCAGCCCTGCCGTGCGCGCGTCCCCGTCGTCGCGGTGTCCCAGCCGTTAGACCGCCGCCAGCTCCTGCGCTTCGTGCAGGAACCGTGCGTAGGCCGGCACCGTCAGGAAGGTCGGAAAGTGCTCGCCGCACGCCACCTCCTCGAAGAGCTCACGGGCGTCGTCGAAACGGTCGCCGTCAAAACGCTGCAGGCCTGCGAATTCCTCGTCCACCAGTTCCTCCACCCACTGGTGCGTGATGATTTCGCCGTCATCCGTGACCGCCGAGGCGTGGATCCACTGCCAGATCTGCGAACGGGAAATCTCCGCCGTGGCCGCGTCCTCCATCAGGTTATTGATGGCGGCCGCACCGTTGCCGCGCAGCCAGGACTCGATGTAGCGGATGCCCACCTCGATGTTGCTGCGGATGCCCTTTTCGGTGATGACGCCGGGGGTGGCAGCAATGTCCAGCAGCGCCTTGGCATTCGGGATGACGTCTTCGCGGCTGCGGCCAAGCTGGTTCGGGTTCTCGCCGAGTACGCCGTCGAACACCTCCATGGCCACCGGCACCAAATCCGGGTGGGCCACCCAGGACCCGTCAAAACCGTCGTTGGCTTCCCTGGTCTTGTCGGCCCGCACCTTCTCCATTGCGACGTCGTTCGCTTGGGCATCCTTGCGGTTGGGGATGAAGGCGGCCATGCCGCCAATCGCATGGGCTCCGCGGCGGTGGCATGCCCGGACCAGCTGCTCGGTGTAGGAGCGCATAAACGGCGCGGTCATGGTCACCATGTTCCGGTCCGGCAGCACGAACCGCGGGCCGCGGGTGCGGAAGTTCTTGATCACCGAGAAGATGTAGTCCCAGCGTCCGGCATTCAGGCCGGCGGCGTGGTCCCGCAGTTCGTAGAGGATTTCCTCCATCTCGAAGGCTGCGGTGATGGTCTCGATCAGCACCGTGGCACGGATGGTGCCCTGCGGGATGCCGAGCAAATCCTGCGCCAGGACAAAGATGTCATTCCACAGCCGGGCCTCCAGGTGGTTTTCGATCTTCGGCAGGTAGAAGTAGGGGCCCCGGCCCTGCGAGATCAGGCGCTGGGCGTTGTGGAAGAAGTACAGACCGAAGTCCACGATTCCGCCGGCAATCGGGGTGTTGTCCACCAGCATGTGCTTTTCCGGCAGGTGCCACCCGCGGGGACGGACCACGATGGTGGGCAGGTCAGTGAGCGAGGAACCCTGCAGCTTGTAGTCCTTGCCCTCCGGGGAGGTGAAGTCGATGCGGCGGTCCAGCGCGTCGCGCAGGTTCAGCTGACCGTTAATGACGTTGGCCCACGACGGCGTAGAGGAGTCCTCCATGTCGGCCAGCCACATCTTCGCCCCGGAGTTCAGGGCGTTGATGGTCATTTTCCGGTCCACGGGCCCGGTGATTTCCACCCGGCGGTCCTCAAGCCCTGGTGCCGTGGGGGCCACCCGCCAGGAATCGTCTTCGCGGATGCTCCGGGTTTCGGACAGGAACGCCGGGTCGGCTCCGTTGGAGATCTGCGTCCGGCGGGCCTGGCGCTGCTGCAGGAGTTCCTGCCGCCGCGTGGCCGTGGCCCGGTGCAGCGCCTTGACGAAGTCCAAAGCCTGCGGGGTGAGGATTTCCTCCTGCCGCCGCACCGCGGGGGCAGTGAGGGATACACCGTTCAGGGTGATGGGGTCATTCATGGCGTTCTCCTTCGGAGTCTTTCAAGGCTGGGGAATTACTTTTGCTGAGCATCCGCCGAGATGGCGGAAAGTGCTTTTCCCAGGGCTGGTACGTGCACTTTCTGCCATCTCGCGGGGGGGGGAGTTAGGTGGGGGCGGGGGAGGCGGGAAGGTGAGGGGTTTAGTGGAACTGGGCGGATTCCGTGGAACCGGCCAGGGCCAGCGTGCTGCCGTTCGGATTCAGTGCCGTGGCAATGGCGTCGAAGTATCCGGTGCCGACCTCGCGCTGGTGCTTGGTGGCCGTGTAGCCGCGGGATTCGGAACCGAATTCCTTTTCCTGCAGTTCCACGTAGGCACTCATGCCGTTGCGGGCATAGCCGTGGGCCAGGTCGAACATCGAGTAGTTCAGGGCGTGGAAGCCGGCCAGGGTGATGAACTGGAATTTGAAGCCCATCGCGCCGAGTTCGCGCTGGAACTTGGCGATGGTGTCGTCGTCGAGGTGCTTTTTCCAGTTGAAGGACGGCGAGCAGTTGTAGGCCAGCATCTGGTCCGGGAATTCGGACCGGACCGCCTCGGAGAACTTGCGGGCCAGCTCCAGGTCCGGAGTGCCGGTTTCCATCCAGATCAGGTCCGAGTACGGTGCGTAGGCCTTGGCCCGGGCGATGCAGGGTTCAATGCCGTTGCGGACCTTGTAGAAGCCTTCCGCTGTGCGCTCGCCGGTAATGAACTCCTGGTCCCGCTCGTCGACGTCGGATGTGATCAGCGTTGCCGCTTCGGCATCGGTGCGGGCAATGACGACGGTGGGGGTGCCGGCGACGTCGGCGGCGAGCCGGGCGGCATTCAGGGTGCGGACGTGCTGCGCGGTGGGGATGAGCACCTTGCCGCCCAGGTGCCCGCACTTTTTCTCCGACGCGAGCTGGTCTTCCCAGTGAACACCGGCGGCACCGGCCTGGATCATGGACTTCATCAGTTCGTAGGCGTTCAGCGGACCGCCAAAGCCTGCTTCTGCATCGGCGACAATCGGCACCAGGTAGTCATCGACGGTGGAGATGCCCTCGGCGAATTCGATCTGGTCGGCGCGCATCAGCGCGTTGTTGATGCGGCGCACCACGGTGGGAACCGAGTTGGCCGGGTACAGGGACTGGTCCGGGTAGGTGTGGCCGGAGTTGTTGGCGTCCGCTGCCACCTGCCAGCCGGAGAGGTAGATGGCCTTCAGCCCGGCCTTGACCTGCTGCACGGCCTGGTTTCCGGTGAGGGCGCCAAGCGCATTGGTGTAACCGGTGTCGCCGGCGTTGCGCACCTGGTCCCACAGCTTTTCAGCGCCGCGGCGGGCCAGGGTGTGCTCCTCGGAGACCCGCCCGCGGAGGCGAACGACGTCGTCGGCCGTGTAATCGCGCTGGATTCCTTCCCAGCGGGGATCGGTGGCCCAATCGGAAGCGAGCTGCTCGGCCGTGGGGGCGGTGTTCTGGTCCTGAGTCATTCGAACGTCTCCTTGGAAGGTTTTCCTGCAACCGCTGCCGTTTTACCGGTGCGGTTCTTGCTGTGAAACCAACACTGCGGCAAGAACAACCCCCTTTCCATAGGTTGTCTCTGGCAAGAAACGCACTTCTTCGCATAATCTGAAAATGTGACTGACACAACATGGCACCGGCCCGCTCCGGCACCCCGAAAGCCCGTCCCGGGTTCCGACGTCGAGCGGACCGTGGACGTGATCAGCATGGGCCGCCGCATCCGGCACCTGCGCAAAACCAAGGGAATGACACTGGATGATCTCGGTGCCGCAGTGGGCACGGTCGCATCCCAGCTGTCACTGATCGAAAACGGCAAGCGCGAACCCAAGCTGGGCATGATGCAGTCCCTCGCGGCCGCACTGGACGTCAGCATTGACCAACTGCTGGGATCGGAACCGCCCAGCCGGCGGGCGGCCCTGGAAATTGAGCTTGAGCGCGCACAGCGCGGGCCGCTGTATGCCGCCCTGGGGCTGCCCAAGGTCCGGATCAGTTCCCGCCTGCCCACTGATGTGCTGGAATCGCTGGTTGGGCTGCAGTCCGAGCTGGAACGCCGGCTCAATGAGCAGGTGGCCACTCCCGAAGAAGCGCGCCGGGCCAACGGCGAGCTGCGGAAGATGATGCGCGAGCGCGACAACTACTTTCCGGAGTATGAGGAGGCCGCGCAGCAGGTGCTGGACTCGGTGGGCCACACCGCCGGTCCGCTGTCGCAGCACGTCATTGCCGACATTGCCGCTCACCTGGGGTTTGCCCTGCACCATGTTGCCGATCTGCCGCACTCCACCCGCTCCGTGACGGACCTGAAAAACCGGCGCATTTACCTGACCCAGTCCCAGCGGTCGGACCACGATCCGCGGTCGGTGCTGCTGCAGGCCCTGGGCCACTATGTCCTGGGCCATCAAACGCCGAGCAGCTACGGAGAATTTTTGAGCCAGCGCGTGGCAACCAACTATTTTGCCGCCGCCCTGCTGCTGCCGCAGAACGCCACGGTCGAGTTCCTGCAGCGGGCAAAGTCCGCCAAGGAGATTGCTGTGGAGGACATCCGCGACGCCTTTGCCGTGTCCTATGAGACAGCGGCCCACCGGTTCACGAACCTCGCCACCCGGCACCTGAGCATTCCCACCCATTTCCAGAAGGTCCACGAGTCCGGCATCGTTTACAAGGCCTATGAGAACGACGGCGTGACGTTCCCCGCGGACCACACCGGCGCCATCGAGGGCCAGCCGATATGCCGCTACTGGACATCGCGGGAAGTGTTTGCGGTGCCGGACAAGTTCAGCGCATTCAACCAGTACACCGACACTCCGGCCGGCACCTATTGGTGCACGGCCCGCACCGAGCGGAGTTCCGGCGGCCTGTTTTCGCTCAGCATCGGCGTGCCCTACGCCCACGTGAAATGGTTCCGCGGCCGGGACACCACCGCCCGGTCCAAGTCCCGCTGCCCGGACCCGGACTGCTGCCGCACGCCTCCCGGTGAGCTGGCGTCAGAGTGGTCGGGGTTCGCCTGGCCCAGCGCCCGGGCACACTCGCACCTGCTGGCTGCCCTGCCGCCCGGCGCCTTCCCGGGCGTGGACGAGACTGAGGTGTATTCGTTCCTGCAGGCTCATTCAGGGGACTGATCAGGCTGAACACCGGCCGGAACCTGAGAGGGACTGACCGAAACCGAGCCAACCGTTAGGGTGGGTCCATGCCAGAGATGCCCGAAGTGCAGGGTCTCGTCGACTTCCTGCGGGAAAAGCTCCTACCGTCCGGTGCTCCGCCGGCTGTCATCTGCGATGTGGAGGTGCTGTCCTTCGCGGTCCTGAAGACTGCGGATGTGCCGCTGGACGCGCTGCAGGCCGCACCGGTGTCCGCCGTCGAGCGCCGCGGCAAGTTCATTGTCCTCACCGCCGGCGGGGTCCACCTGGTGATGCACCTGGCCAAGGCGGGCTGGTTGCGCTGGTCCGATGCGCTGAAACCGGGGCGCCTGCGCCCGGGCAAGGGGCGTTTGGCGCTGCGGGTGCGGTTCGCTCCGTGGGAAGGAGCAGGGAGCGACGGCGGTGCCGAGCCGGGCTTCGATCTCACGGAGGCGGGAACCAAAAAATCGCTGGCGGTATATCTCGTCCGGGATCCCGCCGACGTTCCGGGTATCGCCCGGCTGGGGCCGGAGGCGTTCGACGTCGACTTCGATACCTTCGCCGGGCTGGTGGCCGGCCACCGCGGCCAGATTAAGGGACTGCTGCGGGATCAGTCGGTCATTGCCGGCGTCGGCAACGCCTACAGCGACGAAATCCTCCACGCCGCCCATCTGTCGCCGTTTGCCACTGCCGCCAAACTCAAGCCCGAAGAAGTGTCCCGGCTGTTCCAGGCCCTGCGTGCGGTTCTGGAGTCAGCAAACGCTAACGCGTCCGGCCGTCCGGCCGCCGAGCTGAAGGACTCCAAACGCCGGGCCATGCGTGTTCATGCCCGCACCGGGGAGCCCTGCCCGGTCTGCGGTGACACGGTCCGTGAGGTCTCGTTCGCCGATTCCTCGCTGCAGTACTGTCCCACCTGCCAAACCGGAGGAAAGCTGCTCGCGGACCGGAGGCTGTCCAGGCTGCTGAAATAACTGTCTGAAATGGTCTTCCCCTCGAGGCAGCCAGAAAAAAGAGCCGTGGGTCCGGGATTGCTCCCGGACCCACGGCCCTGTTTTTAGCTGGCTGCCAGCAGTCCAGTTCTTGCCGAACTAGAAGGAGTTGCAGCCGCCGTTGTCGTTGTTGTAGGTGTCCAGCCGCTGGATGAAGGCCGCCATGGCTTCACGGGAGACATCTTCATACGGGTGGTAGCTGGAATCCGGGTACCCGGTGGAAACGCCGGAGTCCTTCATCCAGGAGATTTCCCTGTGCCACTGGTTGTCGAGAGCAACATCAGTGAACGATGCCGTTCCGGGTGCCTGGTAGCCCTTCGCGCCTTCGACAGAGCACTGTTCCCCGGCGAACCGGTTCATGAATGCGGCCATCGCGTCGCGCTTGACCGGAGCCACCGGACGGAACGTGCCGTCCGGGTAACCGGTGGAGATACCGGTTGCGGCGAGCCAGGAGATTTCCTTGTAGAACTGGTTATCAGTGGCTACGTCGGAGAAAGCGGAAACATCCGGTGCGTCGAACGCAGGCGATCCGGCCAGGCGGTACAGGAAGGCCGCCATGGCATCACGGTTGATGGACCCGTACGGACGGTAGGTTCCGTCACTGTAACCGGTCGTCAGATCCTCATCCGCCATCCAATTGATCTCGGACTCGAACTTTGTTCCCGAAGCGTCAGCGAAACGCAGCGGACCGAGTTCCACCTTGGCAACCTGATCCTTGACGCCTTCGGCGTTGTGGTGGTGCAGGAACAGTGCTTTGCCTTCGGTGGTGGTGGCCTGCCGGTTGACCGCCAGCGTGGCGGCGTCGGCCTCCACGAAGGCGTTGGCCTTTTCGGTGCCCTTGGCGCCCTGGAACCACATGGCCGGTTCCGTGACGTTGAAGTCAATCCAGTCAGTGGAATCGACCGGGACGTTCTGGCCGCTTTCATCGACGCTCAGGGCGTTGGAGGTGGCCACCCGGTACTGGACCGGAGCGGACTTGGTCAGGTCCAGGCCGAGGGCGGCAGCCGGGATCGGCAGCGTCAGCACATTGGTGTCGAAATTGTTGGTGTCAACATCTCCGAGTGCGCCGTTGACCGGGAAAACACCCAGCGGATCGCCCAGGGTTTCACCCGTGACCGGGTACACCGCGAAGACCAGCTGATCCAGCCCGGAGGCTGAACTCGTGGCGGCCAGGAAATCGGCAGCCCCGTCACCGGTGGTGTCGAGTTCAACCGCAACCTGGCTGTTGCTGTTCAGCGACGGCCAGTTCTCCCACGTGCTGATACCGATGTTCAGGAAGGAATCCTTCATGTCTGCCTTGGCTGCAGCAAGTGCCGGAACGTTGGAGGAAGCTCCCACGGTCCGCAGGTCCAGCGAGTACAGGGACTCGAGGGCCAGGCCGCTCTTGCGCTCGCTTTCGGCACCGAGGACCAGCGGGGTCACCAGCGAGGTGTAGGCCTCGCTGTCCTTGCCCTGGTTCAGTGCACGGCCGCTGAACGTGGTCAGCGTGGAAAGCGCGGACTCGTCGGCGAACGTGATCTTGGAGCTGGCCTTCATGTTGGAGGTCGGCTTGGGAGCGGAATATACCGGTACCCGCAGAGTCTCGGAGGTTTCACTCGTCAGCTGCAGCCGCCCGGAGGCTTCGGCAATGTACTGACGTGCGTTGCCGCCCTGGAGCTTCTCGGCTGCCGGGTCGATCGTCTTGGCCAGCGCCGCGGGATCCGCGATGCTGAGCGTGACCGGGACCGTGGCCTTGCCGTTGGCGGGCACGGAGAACGCTGCAGTGTCCGTGCTGATGACTACGCCGGGAACCTGCGTTGCGGTCAGGTATTCAGCAGTGAACGTCTGCGGGGAATCTCCCTTGTTTTCCACCGTGACCGAGCGGGTGAGCTCGATCGGCTTGGCGCCGAGTTCCAGGACACCGAAGTTCACCGAAGTGAGGCGCGGGTTCTCGGAATCGTAGGCCAGAACCGAGGTCTCCAGTGCGTCAAGCGCGTCAACGCGTCCCGAACCAACACGGTTCGGGGCGTAGACGACGCCGTCAGCCGTCAGGAGATCATGGGTGGCGGTGTTCATGATGATCGACTTGACCTCGTACGGGTTGTAGTCGGTCGCAGCAATCACCAGGGCCGCGATGCCGGCAACGTTGGGAGCCGCCATGGATGTTCCGCTCTTGATGGAGGCACCGGTTCCGGTGCCCACCTGTGCGGACTTGATCTGCGTACCCGGAGCAGCGACGTCAGGCTTGATGACACCGTTGGAACCGTGGACGCCGCGCGAGGAGCTGGAGTTCAGGGTGTCCAGTGCGCCGGACTGCCCGGTCACCGAGCCCACGAGTGCGGGGTCGAGCTGGAGTTCCAGCGTTCCGGCCTCGGCTGCGGGGCGCAGTTCCTCGGAGGAATCCGCGGTGAGCTGGATACCCGGGATGAGCGCGTTGCCGCCCACTCCGGCATCAAAACCGTTGAGGGTGGAGTCGACGACGACGCCGGCGTACCCGGCCTTGGCCGCGTTGTCCCAGCGGACTGCGGATCCGCATTCGCGGGTGCTGGAGTCATCATCCCAGGAAAGCCATACCCACTTGCCGGCATTGCTGCCGGAGTCAAGGGGTGCACATCCGTCGGAATTGTCCCCGTCCGGACCCATAACGACGGTTCCGGTGAGGGCGTCCGCCGGAGCGGTGGCGTAGTTAAAGCTCGCCGTGTACTGGCCGGCTGCGGTTCCTGCCTCGGGGGCAAGGACCTTGGCCGCGTCCAGCGTGGTCTGCGAGCCGACGCTGTTGGCTACGGTCAGTGCTGTTTCAGCGCTGCCCGGCGAACCGCCGATGTCGTAGATGTCGCCGGAGTTACCGGAGGAGACCACGGACAGGATGCCCTGGGCGGTCAGTGCATTGACGATGTCGTTTTCCGGATCGTCGTACGCGGGGAAGGTTGAGCCCAGGGACATGTTGACCACCTGGGCGCGGTCGCTGAAGTCCCCGTCGCCGTTCGGATCCAGGACGTAGTCCAGTGCCTGGCCGACCACCTCAGAGGAGCCTTCGCAGCCGAAAACGCGGACGCTGACGATTTTGGCTTTGGGAGCCGTGCCCGGGCCGATGCCCATGGCATTAACATCGTCGGCGGTGAGGGTTGAGTAGTCGCCCTCGAAAGTGGTGCCGTCGGCGTTGGTGCCGTAGCCCGCGGCGGTGCCGGCTACATGCGAGCCGTGGCTCTGGCAGTCCAGCGGGTTCGCGTCGGGCTTCGGGACGGGGCTGTACAGCTCCGGGATGGAGGGATCGGCGTTGTAGTCGTCGCCCACCAGGTCCCAGCCGCCGGCGAACTTCTCCGGATCGTACAGACCTGATTCCGGAGCCGGCAGTGTGTCGGATGCCTGCGCCTGGGCAAAGGCTTCCATTGTGCCCGGGCCGCCGAAGTCGGAGTGGGTGTAATCCAGTCCGGTGTCCAGGACGGCTATGGTGACGCCCTCTCCGGTCTGGTCACGCTGAACCCATGAATCCAGGGCCCGGACGTCGATATCCCCGCCCTTGTTCTCATGGGTCTTGGGCACGATGCCGGTGATCTTGGCGACGTCGCCGCGGGCTGCCAGCGCCCTGATGGCTTCGGCGTCACCGTTGATGGCGACGCCCGGAATGGTGTTGGTGGTGGTGTAAATGATGCTGGAGGAAGCCTGTGCGGCAACCTCCTCAGCCTGTGCCTCGATCGACGTGCGAATCTGCTGCACCTCGGAGGCCTTATTGAGGGGTGCCGCAAGTCCATCACGGACTTCCTGCGGCTGTGTCTGCTCAAAAGCGCCCTTGCCCGTGAACTGAACGAATACTGAGACCGGGCCCTGCTTCGTGGACAAGTCGGCAGAGACCTTGAGGTCCGGCGTCACCCGGGCGAGGCCCTGTGCGGTCGGATCACCCTGCGTGTTCCCCTCCACGGCCGCAGCCGGGGTCCACATGCTGGAGACCAAGGCCAGGCCGGCAAGTGTCGCCAGCGTGGCCTTTCCCGATCTCCGATAATTTGGATTATTCATACTTCTCCTTATAAAAGAGGCTGCCGGAGCCTGGGATCCGAACTTTTGATTCCGATTCCACCGACCGAGACTTGGCAATGAGGTATTGAGTAATGACGAGCTGGGTAGTTCCGCGATTTTTTGGTCAGGAACAAATCGGGGCGCTACCTGTACCTTTGTTCCTCCATAAACAGATGTCAACAGTAAAGACTGATCATTTCAGGGGTGCTGTCCGCGGCCGGCTGCCGACCCATATCCGCGGCACCGCCCGGTGCCGGTATCGTGGAGGGTGAAGTGGAGCCAAACCCCGGGAGCGAAGTGTCAGCGCCAGTGCCGTCGTCCGTAGCAGTCATCGTTAGGACCAAGGACCGTCCACAGTTTCTGGAGCGGGCTCTCAAGAACATTTTTTCCCAGACATACCGCGGATTCCGGGTGGTTATTGTCAATGACGGGGGCAACCGTGATCAGGTCGAAGCGGTGCTGGCGCGCTTTCCCGAGGCCGGCCGGGAGCTGGTCGCGGTGGTGAACCACGAGTCGAGCCGGGGGATGGAAGCAGCGTCCAATTCCGGCATCCGCAGCTGTGACTCCACCTACATTGCCATTCATGATGATGATGACCTCTGGCATCCGGAGTTTCTCGAACGGACGGTCCGCCATCTGGATAATTGTTCCGACGCAGGGGTTGTCGTACGGACGACCATACTGTATGAGGAAATCGTCGGCGGCGAAATCAAAGAAACGGGATCCGCACCTTTCTGGGGAAATATTCAGCAGATATCCCTCGGTGAGATGCTGCAGGTTAACCGTGCCGTGCCTATTTCCTTCCTGTACCGCCGCTCGCTGCATGAAGAACTCGGATATTACGACGAGAAAATGGATGTCTGCGGTGACTGGGAATTCAACATCCGCGTCCTGTCGCGCCAGCCGATCGGGTTCCTCGATGGGGAACCTCTTGCTTTTTGGAGTCAACGGCCTGCCGCCAGCGGCGCTGATGCCAACAGCATCTTCGATAAAGCGGAGGACCACCGGCGTTTTGACCGCCAGGTCCGGGATGAGTATCTGCGGAAGGATCTGACCCAGGGCGGTCTCGGCATCCTGCTTGAAGTGAGCCGTTTGATGGCCGATCAGAAGGAGCTGCTGCTGGAAAACCAGCGGCGGATGGATGCGATGCAGGCGGAGCTGAACGAGGCCATCCACCGGCTCGAGGAAACAGTTACGCACAGGACCAGCCTGAGCGGATTCCTGCGGCGTGGAGGCGCGGCAGTGGCCGCGCTCCGGAGTGCGCTGCCGGGGAAGTCCCGCCCATGAGCTCCCGCATTGCGGTGCTGGCTGACCTCGGCCAGGACGTGTATCACGCCGGCGACGAAGCCATGGGTCATGCGGCGGCGGATGAGCTCCGCAGCCGCGGACTCCAGGTGGTGCTGCTGTCCCGGGATCCGGCCCAGACCGAGCGGCTGTTTGGTTCCCCTGCAGCCGCGACGCTGCCTTTTCCCTGGCCCCCCGCACAGCGGGAGTCCTATCTGCGGGACATCCGTGCCCATTTGGCGGGCACTTCGGAGCTGCCTCCGGAAGATCCGGCCCGGACCCTGATCGACGTGCTGTCGGAGTGCGACGGCCTCCTGATCGCCGGCGGCGGCAATCTGAACTCGCGGTACGGATGGCTGCTGTATGAGCGGGCCGCAGCGGTGGCAATTGCGCGGGAACTGGGCAAACCCTTGGTCGTTTCCGGCCAGACGCTCGGACCGCAGCTGACCGCTCCGGACACCATCGTTCTGGCCGACATGCTGCTCTCGGCGGACCTGTGCTCAATGCGGGAGCCTTCATCCCTGCAGCTGGCACGCCGCCTGGGCATCCTGTCCGCCGCAGGACTGGATGATGCTTCATTCCTGGCGCCGGCGCCGTTCTCCTGGCCCCGGCTATCGGCGGAAAGCGGGGCCACAGGGCTGCCCGAGAGCGGCTACACCGCCGTGACGGTGTCTCCACTGAGCGATGCGCCGGAGGACTTCTTCGCCCAGCTCGGAGCTGAGCTGGACATCCTGCACGGACAGACCGGCTTGCCGGCGGTTTTCATTCCCCACATGGGTGTTGGTGCGGAGCATGGCTGGGACATGGAAGCGCACGCCCGGATTACCGATGCCATGAGCACTCCGTTCCTGCAGCTGCCCGTCCTCCCGGCGCGGGAAGCGGCCGGGGTAACCGCTGGGGCCAGCCTGGTGCTCACCTCCCGGTACCATCCGGCGGTCTTCGCGCTGTCAGCCGGAGTCCCCGTCCTGGGCCTGGCACCGGACAACTACAGCGGGGTCCGGCTTTCCGGAGTCATGGGGAACTGGGGACTGGCCGACTATGTCCTTCCGGTTCCCGCCCTGCGGGAAGGCCTGCTGGGTCCCGCCCTCGCGGAGGCCTGGCAGCGCCGTACAGAGATTTCCCGCCACCTGGGGGCAGCGCTTCCGTCCCGGACTGCCTGGAGCAAATCGTGGTGGGACGCCGTGGCCGCCGCATTCCACGCCGGTACTCCGGCAGCCGGATACACTGCTGATCTTCCCGAGGCGCAGTACTTTGGCGCCACCGGATCGTGGCTGGCTCCAACGCAGCACATCGCGGTGGAATTCTACGGACGGTCGCGCATGGAGGCGCAGGCAGGTGTTGAAGAGGACAGGATGCGGTCCTATCTGGAGCAGCAGCGGCGGGAGTACGCGGAACTGCAGGCGGAACACCAGCGGCTGCTGTCATCGCGGACGGTTAAGGGCGCTCTTTCCCTGCACCGCGCCTACGCCAAGCTTTTTCGCCGCTAGCTCACCCGCTCCGGCGTCATTCGCGCCGGCCTGACCCGCCGCCGGTCTGACCCGCCGGCGGCGGGCAATCCGAGGAACCTAGAGCGCGGGTCCGTTGCCTGCGTTGCCCTGCCACAGGGCATCGAACGGGGCGTTGGAGGAGACCCGGTTTCGGATTCCTTCGGTGACGAATGCCTTGGCGGTTTTCGCTGCGGCCAGGGGCGTGGCGCCCTTGGCCAGCTCGGCGGTAATCGCCGCCGCAAGCGTGCATCCGGCGCCGCTGACCGCGACATCGCCAACCTTCGGTGCCCGAAGAACCTCCATGGTTTCACCGTCGTAGAAGACATCAACGGCGTCGTCACCGTCGAGGCGCACACCGCCCTTGGCGAGGACCACCGCACCCGACGCTTCGTGGATGCGGCGGGCTGCTTCCTGCAGGTCCTCAACGCTTTCGATGGCATCCATTCCGGCCAGCGACATGGATTCGAAGTGGTTGGGGGTGACAAAGGTTGCCAGCGGAAGGATCTGCGCCTTCAGCGCCTGGTCCGTGTCCAGCGCAGCTCCCGGTTCCTGGCCCTTGCAGATCAGGACCGGGTCCAGGACGATGTTGGTCCACTGCTGGCTCTGGAGGGCCTTGGCCACGGTGTCGATCGTTGCCGGCGTACCGAGCATGCCGATCTTTACGGTATCGAGGTCATAAGCGGTCTGGATCGCTTCGAGCTGGTCGCTGATTACCTGTGCCTCAACGGGCACGAAACGGTGGTTCCAGTTGTCTTTCGGGTTGAACGAGACGATGCACGTCAGGGCGGCAATGCCGTAGGTTCCCAGTTCCTGGAACGTTTTCAGGTCGGCCTGGGCGCCGGCGCCGCCGGTGGCTTCGGAACCGGCAATGGTCAGAGTGACAGCCGGAGCAGCGTTTCCGGCGGAGTGTGTGTTAGCAGACATGACTCCATCTTCCACCCAAAGGGTTCACCGGTGCCAGCGGCCCCTCGATGCTGCCGTTTCCGGGCATTCCGCACAGCGGGAGGCGGGTGCCCCATGAGCCCCCTGCTGAAAACCTTGCGCGTGACGCCGGCACACCCGCCTACGGGTAGGGGCGTGCAAGCCTCCAGATGACGGCGCGTCCCGCAGCCATGGACAGCCCGATGGCCGCAGCCATCAGCAGCGGCACCACCACGGAATGAACGCTGAGGCCAATGATGAGCCACGCAAGAAGTGTCGGGACAACGAAGAACGCCAGAATGTGGATGCCCTGGTTCAAGACGCGGCGCAGCGACCAGCCCAGCACCAGGGCTACGGGCAGGGCGGTGAACAGACCCAGGCCAGCGGCATAAAAAGCGGCGACGACGACGGTCCACACATAGCCCCAGAAATCCCGGGCAGTGCCCCATCCCACCACCACGGTGGCGATCGAGGCCAGGACAAAACACGCAACAACGTAGCCGAGGGCAGAAGCCAGCGGTCCTGGAAGCACCTTCGAATCCGAGAACACGGTGTCGGTCGCGGCCAGGGGAGGAAGCGCGACGTCGTCGTCGGCTTTGTCAGTCATCGCGTCTGGCCCCCTGGAATAGGTGAACTACATCTTCCACGATATTGCGCACCACGGGTAGGCGGGAGAGGATAACGAGCTTCGCGGCCAGGGGCGCGACGCTGTCCGCAAGCCGGCGCGAGCGACGCTGCCCGGGGGAACGGTCATAGATCCAAAACAGGGTTACGCCCATATGCACCAGCCACAGCAGCTCGGGCAGGTCATCACGGATGGCAAGGGGCGGCTGGGGCCGTGACACAGTGACGGCCTGCCGGAACAGCGCTATCGATTTGGCCCGCCCAATGCTCGAGTCCGCCGGGTTCTGGCGGCCGCGGCGGGCGGGAACGGGCGACGGCGGCATGGCCAGCCGCAGAAAGTGCGCCCCAAAGTCGTGGTACGGACCCATGATGTCCAGATGGGCGAGCAGGATCAGCCGCAGGTGTTCGCCCAGATTATGTCCCTCGCGCAACAGCGGCAGCGTCCGGCTGCGGTGTTCATCCTGAAGGAGCCTGTACAGCTCGGCCACGAGCTCGTCCTTGGACCGGAAGTAGTAGTAGGCGTTGCCCACCGACACGCCTGCGTGCTCCGCGATGCCCCGCATGGTGGTCTTGGCGTACCCCTGGGATTGAAAAAGCTCGAGCGCCGAATCGATCAGCTGCCGCCGGGTCTGCTCACTCTTGACCGTGGCGGCCATTAACGCTCCCTTGTGTTCAGTTATATGCCCGCACGGTGACCGGCACGCCCGCCAGTACATCACATTATTGAACGCGTTCAAAAATCTGTTGCCGGGACCGAGAGCACCGGTGCCGCGCACCGTTCACCTCCCGGCGTCGTCCGTTGCCGGCGGGAACGTGGCAGAATTGACGACGGCCCTTCTACGGCCGCCCGGTGCAGCGGGCACAGTGCTAATACAGCCGGAAACAGCTTCGGCGAACCACTAGGAAACGGAACTCCCATGCCCACCTCCACCGGCGTCGATCCGACGCCAGCCCCGGCATTCGCAGCCCGCGGCAGCTCCCACTACGACATCATCCTGACGATCATGTGCGTGGTCATCGTCATTTCCAACATCGGAGCCACCAAGGGAGTGGTGCTGGGGCCGATTTTCGGTGACTTCAGCATCGTGACCGACGGCGGGTTTTTCCTTTTCCCGCTGGCGTACATCCTGGGCGACGTCATCAGCGAGGTTTACGGCTTCAAGGCCGCCCGCCGCGCCATCTTCACCGGGTTCGCGGTTTCGGCGGCGGCTGCCCTGAGTTTTGCGGTCATCATTGCCCTGCCCGGGTTCGATGACGATTACGGACAGGCCAAGCAGGCAGCCTTGGAGGTGGCACTGGGCCCGGTCTGGCAGATCGTGGCCGCCAGCCTGCTGGGTTTCCTGGCCGGACAGACCCTCAACTCCTGGGTGCTGGTGAAAATGAAGGAGCGGTTCCGCGAGCGTGCTCTCATCGGCCGGCTCATGGCCTCCACCGGCGTGGGCGAGTTTGCCGACACGCTGATCTTCTGCGCCATCGCCGCCCCCGTCATTGGCATTACCGACGCCGGCGCCTTCGTTAATTACGTCATCTTCGGCTTTGTGTATAAGACCCTGATCGAGTTCCTGTTTGTTCCGGTGACCGCCGTCGTCATCAAGGCGATCAAGAAGCGCGAGCCCAGCTACGCCGCTGCCGCAGTTTCCGCTTCCGCACGGTAAACACGGCACGGTAAACACCGCACGGTAGACACGGCGGCTAACCGCATTCAATGGAGCGGATCCCCGCCGCGCTCTTTTGTGCCCGGGGTTTTTGTTCTAGCGTCGCAACCAACGCCGTTCAAAGGCGGTAACGGTTGCGACGGTGCCGGTGGCTAAGCACGACGGCGCCGGTGGCGGAGGCATGACGGTTCCGGTGATGCGGAACGACGCTGAGGAGGAACAATAATGGTGCAGAGCAGCGGCAGAGCGGAAGACGGACAACCCGGTGGCGGGCGGGACGCCGGCAGTTTGTCCCGCGGTAATAAGGATGCCGATGCGGCGGAGACCGAAACGGCAGGTGCATCGGAAGCCGCCGATAACGAGGGCTTCCATTCCGGTCCTCAGGTGTCCGACGAGCCGGAGCCCGGCGGCGGATCATCGTCGGGCGGGTCTTCGGGCGGGCCGGAAGACCCGCCCGAGGAGGACCAGAGTCCCTCCGGAGAGCAGGATCCTGAACAGAACCCGCCGCTGCCCCGAACCTGGAACTAACGGCCTGCCGGCAGCCGGTTCGGTTACCCCGCCCCGGGCTAATGGCCAGGGCCGGGGCGTGGTGCTTTCCTAGCGTGTTGCGCTGTAGTACTTCCCGAGGGTGTCCGCCTTGAAATCAAAGAAGGACCCGTCCTCGATGGCCAGGCGCGCGTCGTCGACCAGCTTTACCGTGAAGCGCTCGTTGTGGATCGACACCAAAGTGGATGCCACCATTTCCTTGGCGCGGAACAGGTGGTGGATGTAGGCCTTGGTGTAGTGCGCGCAGGCATAGCAGTCACAGCCCTCCACCAGCGGCGTGAAGTCCTTCTTGAAGCGGGCGTTGGACAGGTTCAGCCGCCCGTGCGGAGTGTAGAACGCACTGGTGCGCGCCACCCGGGTGGGGGACACGCAGTCGAAGGTGTCGGCACCGTTTTCAATGGCGGTGAAGATGTCGTCGGGCTCGGAAATGCCCAGCAGGTGGCGGGGCTTGTCCTCGGGCAGTTCCTCGGTGCACCAGCGCACAATGGTGCCGAGATTTTCCTTTTCCAGGGCTCCGCCGATGCCGAAGCCGTCAAAGTCCATCGCGCCCAGGTCGCGGGATGCCTTGCGGCGCAGATCCTCGTACTGTGCGCCCTGCAGCACCCCGAACAACGCCTGGTACGGCTTGCCGGCACGTTCTTCGGTGAGCCTGACGTGTTCGGTGATGCAGCGCTGCGCCCACAGGCGGGTCCGCTCCAGGGACATCTCCTGGTAGGCGCGGGAATTCATCAGGGTTGTCAGCTCATCAAAGGCGAACATGATGTCCGCGCCGATCTGGTGCTGGACCTGCATGGAGACCTCGGGGGTGAAGCGGTGCTTGTCGCCGTTGAGGTGGGACTTGAACCACACGCCGTCGTCGTCAATGTGTGCCAGGCGCTCCTTGCCGGGCGCAACGGCGTCGTCCGCCCCGGTGGCGTGCGTGGTGCCGTCGGCGTTCATGTTAATGACCTTCTTGAAGCCGGCACCAAGACTCATGACCTGGAATCCGCCGGAATCGGTGAAGGTGGGTCCGGACCAGTTCATGAACTTGCCCAGGCCGCCGGCTGCATCCAGGACGTCGGGACCGGGCTGCAGGTACAGGTGGTAGGCATTGGCGAGCAGCGCCTGTGCGCCGAGATCCGCCATCGACTCGGGCAGCACCGCCTTGACCGTGGCTTTGGTGCCTACAGCGATGAACGCCGGCGTCGCGATTTCTCCGTGCGGCGTGGTGATGGTGCCGGTGCGGCCCTGGAACTCACCGCCGTTGGCCTGCGTCTGCTCAGCTGTTGGGGCAGTGGTTTCGCGCAGGCGCTTACCGAGGGCAAAGGAGAACGTTGAGGAGGACACCCCTCCATTTTGCCTTACCCTCCACGGTGATGGATGCGCCGGCGGGATGGGGCTGCCCACTCTCCCGGAAGGCTGGGACGCCCGCCACATTTTTCCGGAGCGGGTGAGGGGCGGGCGTACGGTGGAAAGTGCGGTTATGGCCGCTTCCCATCGAATGTGAAAGGCCGGGCCGACCGTCTTGAATCACCTGCGCGACATGTTCCGGATCGGACCCGCCCACAATGACCACCATGTGGCGGTTCGATGCGGACTTGGTGTTGGAGTTCCCCTGCTCCTGCTGCTCGTGCTGGGGCGGATAGACCTTGCCATTTTCGCCAGTTTCGGTGCCTTCACCGGCATCTATGGACGCAATGAGCCTCACCGGCAGCGTTTTGGCCATCAGCTCCGTGCCGGCGCCCTGATGCTGGCAGTGATATTTGCCGGCACGCTGACATCCCGGCTGGAACCCAGCGCGTGGGACATCGTCATTGGAACCACGGCTGTGGCCGGGTTGGGAACGCTGGCAACCGGTTTTTGGCGGCTTCGGCCAGCCGGATCCCTGTTCCATATTTTTGCCTACGCCGCCATTTCCTCAGTGCCTCACCAGCCGCCGATTCCGCAGGCGATGCTGGTGGCTGCCGCGACCGTAGTCTTTTCCCTGCTGTTGGGTCTCTCCGGGTGGCTCCTGAGCCGGCACCGCACGTCATGGGAAAAACCGGAACGACGGCGGTTCACCTCCATCGAGAGGCGCGCCATCTACGCTGACTCCGCCCAGTATGCCGTGGTGGCAGCAGTCGCGGGATCCATAGCAACGGTCCTGGGTGTGGGGCACAACTACTGGGCCATGGTGGCCGCGACGGTGCCGCTGGTCGGACTGACCGTACGTAACCGCCTGCACCGCGGATTGCAGCGGATCCTGGGAACCTTTGGCGGACTGCTGCTCACGGCGCTGATTCTGGTGCCGGGCCTGCGGCCGTGGCAAATGGTGGTGGTCATAGCCCTGCTGCAGTTTGGCGCGGAAATGCTCATTGCCCGGCAGTACGCCCTGGCGCAGGTTGTGGTTACCCCGCTGGCCTTGGTGAGCACCGAACTGGCGCATCCGGGCGATCCGCTGCTGCTGATTCAGGATCGGGCCTTGGAAACTGTCATCGGAGCGGCGGTGGGCATGGCCATGGTGCTGACAGTCCAGCTGTACCAGCGGCGCAACGCCCGCCGTCCGCTGCTGGGGGAGTAGCGCCGGAAACCGCTGCTGGGGGAGCAGCCTCGGAAAACCGGCGCTGGGAGGTAGCCCCGCCGTCTGCCTCTGGGGGACTAGCCCCGGAAACCGGCCGGTGGCCACGGCTTCCAGAAGGTTCCGGGTTCCCGTTCCTGCAGGTTTAGGTTCCTACAGATCCAGGTTCAGGCCCCGCACCGCTATGAGCTCGTTGCGGATCCGCCGGTCCAGTTCACTTTCCGACAGCGTTTGGGACCCGCCATGGGCACGCAGGTACAGGAGCGCGTCAAGCCGCAGGACACGCCAGTCCCGTTCACTGTGCTCGTCTCCGGCCTCTGCGGAACGGTGAATCTCGCGGTCGTAAAGATTGGGCTCATTCAGCTGGCGCTGCAGCATTTCGGCAGCAAGCTTGGCCTTCAGCGGATCGCTTTCCGCGGCGTCGCCTGCCCGGACCGCCTGCGCGTATGCCGCCGACGTTTCCTCGTCTCCGGATTCATGCGTGATGTGGGCGGCCAGTGACAGTGCCGCCTGGATCCAGTTCCACCGGCCGAAGTTCCCGTCAAACGGCAGCCCGGTAATGATGTTGCAGACCTGCAGTGCGTTTTCCGCATCATCCAGGTTCACATACAGAGTGTGCGCGAGATCCCGGACATCACGCAGGTTGCTGCCCGATTTTACGTTCAAGCCACGGCTCAGCCGGGCGGAAATCTCCTGGACCCGGGTGTCGTCCGGATGAGCGGCAGCCGCGGCGGCAACCACGGCGGCGTAGTTTTCCTCCTCGGCCGGAACCACCCGCACGGCATCCGCCGGTGCTCCGGATGGAGCGGGGGCCTGGACCCGAACCGAAGAACCGTGCGCCAGCCGCAGCGTCATGCCATCCTCCAGCACCAGATGGACGAGTGCGGGCACGCCGAAGTCGTCGTTCTCCACTGAGCTGTCCCGGACCGGAGCCAGCGAGGTGCTCTCATGCACCGGAATCTGCCCGGGTGCAAGCAGCTCGGCATTGACCCGGAATGTGTACGATTCCGGTTGGCTCTCTGGCATGGCTGGTTCCTTCTCTTCGGACAATCGGCCCTCAGTATATAAAGAAGCGGTAACGGACGCTTAGCGTCCCCAGCTGGCCGAGGCGAGGGCCTGCCGCAGGAGGTCTCCCCGGCCGCCGGCAAACTCGGCATAGATTTCAGGGCTCAGGGCCTCCTCGGGTGTCAGCCAGGACAGTTCCAGGGCATCCTGCCGGGGATCACACTCTCCGGTGACGGGAATGAGGTAGGCCAAGGCGACGGCGTGCTGGCGTTCATCCGTCAGCCCGGACTGGGACGGCGACGGGAAATATTCGGCAACGGCAAACGGTGTTAGTGCCGGCGGCAGCTGGGGGAAGGCCATGGGGCCGAGGTCCTTTTCCAGATGACGCAGGAGCGCCGCCCGGATGGTTTCGCGGTACATGACGCGTCCTGAGACAAAGGTCCGGACCATCTTGCCCTCTTCGGTGGCCTGGAGCAGCAGGCCCACCTCGGTGACGTAGCCCAGCGGGTCGCATCGGACCGGTACTGCTTCCACGTAAACCATGGGAAGGCGCTGCCTCGCCTCATGCAGGTCTTCTTCGGAGAGCCAGCCGGGATAGGGATCAGGGGTACGAACACTCATAGCAGTGTTCTACCGCAATCCGCCGGGTGCATTGAACCGACGCGCGGCGCTTTGGCCCTCGGCTGAACTGATGAACCCCTTTCAGCGGTGCGTGCTTCGGCATAACCTCGTGGACATGGCCAGCACCGAAAAGAAGACTGCGGCACCCAAACAGCCCAAGGCGCCCCTGCCCGAACTGCTGCTTCCGGACGCCATGGCCTGGCGGAAGTGGCTGGAAGCGAACCATGCGCAGTCTCCGGGGGTTTTACTGGTCCTGGGCCGCAAGGGCGGAACCCTCACCAAGCTGATCTATCTGGACGCGCTGCATGAAGCCCTGTGTTTTGGCTGGATTGACGGACAAGCCAACCGCCGCGATGACGAGAGCTACCTCCAGCGGTTTACCCCGCGCCGCCCGCGCAGCATTTGGAGCCAGCGCAATGTCGGTTTTGTGGAACGGCTGGAAGCGGAGGGAAGGATGCGTCCTGCCGGCCGCGCCGCCGTCGAAAAAGCAAAGGCGGACGGGCGGTGGGAAGCCGCCTATGCGGGGTCAGCCACCGCACAGGTTCCTGAGGAACTGCTGGCGGCCATCGCTGAAGTGCCCGCCGCGCAGGCAGCGTATGACGGCCTCAATGCGCAGGCCCGGTACGCCCTCTACTTCCGCCTCAATGCACTCAAAACGCCTGCAGCCCGGGAGCGAAGGATCGCGGCGATCGTGCAGGACCTGGCGGAGGACCTCACACCTTAGTTGCCGGGCCAGCCCCGGAACAGACTGCCCGAGGCCTGCAGCCTGGCCGTGCCCTTGTCTTTGCCTGAGCCCCGCGCGACTCTGGAGGAGGAGCTCAAAGTCAGTGGAGGAAGAGCTCAACGTCAGTCGAAATCCGCCGGGGAACGGCGGGCTGCGGGAAGTTCCGGGAGGAATACCATGTGTCGGCTCTTCGGTATGCACGCGGGAGATCATCCGGTGAAGGCCACCTTCTGGCTCCTCACCGCACCGGACAGCTTGGCGGAGCAGAGCCGGCGGGAAGCTGACGGGTTCGGCATCGGAGTCTATGACCGCGAGGGCAGGCCGTCAGTGGTGAAGGCGCCCATTGCCGCCTATGAGGACAAAGCATTCGCAGCAGAAGCCCGGGACGTGGAAAGCCTTACGTTCATTGCCCACGTACGGTACGCCAGCACCGGCGGCGACGTGAAGGCAAACACCCACCCGTTTGAGCAGGACAACCGCCTGCTGGCCCATAACGGAGTGGTTGAGGACCTGGACCTGCTCGACGCCCGGCTGCAGCAGCTGGGAGTGATGGACCTGGTAAAGGGGGACACGGACTCGGAGCGGGTGTTTGCCCTGATTACTGCCGAAATTCGCAGCAACGGCGGGGATGTCGGTGCCGCCCTCGCTTCAGCGCTGGGGTGGATTGCCGAAAACTGTCGGTTGTTCGCCCTCAACATCATCCTGACCGATGCCGCCAACGTTTGGGCGGTGCGGTACCCGGACACCCATCCGCTTTACGTCCTGGAGCTGTCCGGCGAGGACAGGAAAAGCGGCATGAAGACCCACCGCATCAGCATGCGGAGCGAGCAGCTGGAAGCCGAGAGGCGGCCCGCAGTGTTGCTGGGCACCGAAAAGATCGATGACAACCCCAACTGGCGCATGATGGATTCGGGAGAAATCCTGCACATCGCACCATCACTGGAGGTTCGCCGCAGCCACCCGTTGCCTTCAACGCCCCGCCATCGCCTGACTCTTGCTGATCTCAGTGACCAGGCCGCGTCGTCGCAAAGCCCGCAGACAGCCGGCAGCACTCCTTAGGTACAGCACTCCTTAAGTACGGGACTTATAGGGCCCAATCACCCGGCATTATTGGCACCCCGACTGCCGGCAATCAGCCAAGCCCGCGGCGAACGCGGGCTGCCGCTTCCAGGATCATCCACGCTGAAAGCTGGGTGGAAAGGTCGACGCCGGTTCCCGCGGGATAATGCTGTTCGGCCGGTTCCAGGGGGTGCGGTGAAAAGACGCTCCACTCTCCCCGTTTGGTCCGTCCAGCCCACAGTTCCTGTGCGGTGGAGGCCACCAACTCCGCCGCCTCTTCCCGGCGGGCCGGCGGAATGGTCGGCGACACGGCGGCCAGCGCCAGGTAGCGGCAAAGAATGCCGGTGAAAAGCCCCGCGTCTCCGGTTCCGTGCGTGATGAGTACTGAGGTTCCCGGATGGGTCAGCCCGGTCCGGACGGCTCCCACCAGGTCTGCGGCCCGGGTCAGGTTTGCCGGTCCGCCAAGCTCCAGCAGGGCACCGAGGATTGGCCCCTGGTTGTAGGTGAAGACGGCACGCTCCAAGACCGGTTCCCCTGACTGGGCTGCCTTGACTCCATCGAGGTACAGGCCGGTGCTGTTGTCCAGGAGGACGTCGTTGAGCCAGTCAACCAGCGACTGGGCGCGCTCGCGGTCACCGCTGCGCGCGAAGTGCAGGGCCGCAGGTGCCGTCGCGGGCGTGTTCTTGAAGGTGCGCCGCCGGTTCCAGTACAGCCCGCCGCCAAAGTCCCGGGTGTGCGCGGACTTCAGGGCGTCGCCGAGCGCTGACAGCATTCGCGGATGCGGCCGCACGTTCACCGCGGGGACGGCGCCGTCGCGGCCCTGGTTCCGCACAGGCCGGGCAGGAATAACGGCATCCAGCCGGCGGACAGCCAGGGCCAGCCACGCCATGTCATCAAAATACCAATTGGTGGCCCGCAGCCAGTTCCTCAGCCTAATGGTGCGCACCAATTGACTGGCCTGCCGGACGGCGTGCGGTGAACCACGCAGTGCGGCGTCCACCAAGACGTCAACGTAGTGCGCCTGCCACCAGTAATGCCAGGGCCCCGGCAGCAGGGTTCGGCTTCGTGGGCTCTTCACTGCTGCCAGGGTCGTGCCCGGAAGGCCGAACAGCGGGCGGCTGAAAGCTGCGGTGACGGAAGCAGCGGCGTCGTCGGCCCGGGCTTGGATTTCATGCAGCGGTTCCTCGGGAAGCATGCGCACCACCCTAGACCTGTCCGCGCCGTCGTTACAGCCGGGCGCCCCCAGTCGTGGCCGCGCCGGGGAACAGCGTTCGACTGCCGGCAGGGCCGGTGGAGGCCGGTAGAGATGCAGTGTGTGGCCGATCACAGTAGGCTCGGCAGTGCCGCCGCAGGGGCGGCAGCAACTTTTCGCAGGAGAATGCAGTGGATATTTCAGGGGCATCGGCACTCGTCACCGGGGGTGCCTCCGGGCTGGGGCGGGCTACTGCCCGCAGGCTGTACGACGCCGGGGCATCAGTAATCCTCGTTGACCTTCCGTCCTCCGGCGGGCTGGCTTACGCCGCCGAGCTTGGCGATAATGCCCACTTCGTTCCCGGAGATGTCACGGACGCCGGGCAGATGGCTGCAGCGGTTGAAGCTGCCATGAACGCCGGCCCGCTGCGGGTGGCAGTGAACTGTGCCGGCATCGCCACTCCCGGCAAGGTACTGGGGCGCAACGGTGTGCTGCCGCTGGAAGACTTCGCCCGGGTTATCCACGTGAACCTCATCGGAACCTTCAACGTGAGCCGGCTGGCTGCGCAGGCCATGGCGGAGACTGAACCGGTGGAAACCGGCGGAACATCCGAACGCGGCGTGATCATCAATACCGCATCTGTGGCCGCTTTCGACGGGCAGATTGGACAGCCCGCGTACGCCGCATCGAAGGGCGGTGTTGCTGCCATGACGCTGCCACTCGCCCGTGAGCTGGCCCGGCATCTGATCCGTGTGGTCACGATCGCTCCCGGGATCTTTGAAACGCCCATGATGGCGGGGCTTCCGCAGGACGCGCAGGATTCGCTGGCCAGCCAGGTGCCGCATCCCTCCCGTCTGGGACGGCCGGACGAATATGCCGCCCTGGCTGCGCATATCATCGAAAACCAGATGCTCAACGGTGAAACCATCCGGCTTGACGGCGCCATCCGGATGGGGCCGCGCTAACGTGACTTCGGATCCATCTGCTGTCCCTTTTTCGAACCTGCCCGACGCCGACTTCTACGCCTTTGAAGATCTGCTTAGCCCCCGCGAACAAGACAAGCTGGCAGAGCTTCGGGCCTTCCTTGCGGCGGAGGTCGCCCCGTATGCCGCGCAGTGGTGGCGGGATGCGTACTTCCCGGCTGAACTTCTGCCCAAGCTCGCCGCTCTGGAGCTGTCCACCCCCGTGCAACAGGGATACAGCCCCCTGTTTGCCGGACTGGTCATTGCCGAAATGACCCGGACCGACACATCCATCGCGACATTTTTCATGGTTCACCATGACCTCTTTGTTGAAGCCCTGCATGCGTTCGGCTCGCAGGACCAGAAGGACCGCCTGCTGTCCGATGCGCTGTCGCTGCGGATTACCGGAGCTTTCGCACTGACCGAACCGGAGCATGGGTCAGACGTCGCCGGAGGAATGGAAACCACAGCGGTCCGGGACGGGGATTCCTGGATTCTCAACGGCACCAAACGGTGGATCGGCAACGGGACATTCTGCGACTACATGCTGCTGTGGGCCCGCGAGCCGGACACCGGCAAGACCCGGGGGTTCCTCCTGGACGCATCACTGCAAGGCGTGCACCGCAGCAAAATCGAAAACAAGACGGCGCTTCGCACCGTGCAGAATGCCGACATCACCCTGACCGGCGTCCGCGTTGCGGAAACGGACAGGCTGGCCGGCATCGACAGTTTCGAGGACATCAAGCATCTGCTCCGCGGCTCCCGGATCATGGTGGGCTGGCAGGCTGTCGGCACCCAGCTGGCGGCCGTCGACGTCGCCCGGGCATATGCCGTGGAACGGCAGCAGTTTGGCCGTCCGCTGGCGTCCTTCCAACTTGTTACGGAGCAGCTGGTGAGGATGCTCGGCAACACGGTGGCCAGTACCGGCATGCTGGCCAGAGTGGCGGAGCTGGAAGGCGGCGGTTACCCCTCGGCGGTCGGCCGGCGTTCCGCGGACGGTATGGCTCAGGCCGCTCTCGCCAAGTCGTACGCCAGCCGCAAAATGCGCGAAACCGTCGCTTTGGGCCGCAGCATTTTGGGCGGCAACGGCATCGTGACTGACTACCGCATGGCCAAGATTTTCGCTGATGCCGAGGCCATCTACACCTACGAGGGTTCATACGAGATCAACACCCTCATTGTGGGCAGGGATATCACCGGGATTTCGGCACTGCGCTAGGTCCGCGCCCTCCGGCAGCCCTCCCGGGTCGGAGAGGGCTGCCGCGGTCTCAATTCGCAACCGGCAAGGCTCCGGACCCGATCAACGCCGGTGCCGCGCCAGGGGGTTGGCAAGGCGGCCGGAGAACTGCAGCCCGCCTGAGGGGTCGCTCAGGTCCAGCATCTGCTGGTTGTTCCGCAGCTGCAGCCGGTTCAGGCAGGACAGGACGAAATCCTCGGCGAACAGGTCATGGGCAGCGAACTCGGCAGCAAGTTCCGGATGCGCGCCCTGGTAGCGGTGCACCACCGCCGCCACTGTTTCCCAGAACTGCCGGGTTTCCAGCTGCCCGTCTTCCTCAAGCAAAGCCGCCAGGAACCGGAAGATGCAGTCGAACACGTCGGTGAAAATGGACAGGACCTTGTCCTTCTGCGGGATCTCAATCCGCACCCGTGCACAATCCTCCGGCAGCGGGGTGCGGTCGCCCATCACCACTATTTCCTCGGCAATGTCCTTCATGATGGTCCGCTGCACTGCTCCGTCGCGGAGTACCAGAATGAGGTTCTCCCCGTGGGGCATGTAGGCAAGCTCGTAGGCGTAAAAGCAGTGCAGCAGCGGCACGAGGTACGCCTGAAGATACTGTTCGAGCCAGGCCCGTGCACTGAGACCGGACCGTTCAATGAGCGCGGAAACCAGCGGCCGGCCGGTTCCGTCGGTGTGCAGCAGCGACGCCATGGTTGCCAGCTGTTCACCGCTGCGGAGCCGGGGGAGCGGACTTTCCCTCCACAGGGCCGAGAGCATCTTGCGGTACGGCGACCCCTTGGGTGCGCCAGCTTCAAAGTAGCGGTTCGTGTAACCGACGGCGGCGCTTTCCCGCAGGATGCTGAACCCGGCTGCCTGCAGGGTCTCGTCGGTGCGGACCAGACCGTCCAGCCAGTTGTTGATGGCAGGGGTTGCGAGCATGTACTCAGGGGAGAGGCCGCGCATGAAACCCATATTCACCACGGACAGGGCTGTTTTCACGTAGCAGCGGTTGATGTGGTCCCGGTTAAAGAATGTCCGGATGGACTGCTGCGCCTGATAGGCATCAGATCCGGATCCCAGGTGGATCAGATGCCCCTGCGCAATTTCCGCCGCGAATGTGACCGTCAGCTTGTTGGCCCACTGCCACGGATGCACGGGCATGTACAGATAGGCGGCGGGGCTGGCTCCGCGCTGTTCGAGCACGGTGTCGAAGCCGGCGAGGACAGCGGCACCCAGCTCGCTTTCCAGATGGGCACGGTAATCCAGTCCCGGCAGGGAGGTAAAGACGGCACGATCGCAGCGGACGGCGATCCACTCCAGATGTACCGGAGTTCCGGCTTCAGGTGCGTAGGCCAAGTAATCATCCGAACCGAATCCGAGGCGTCCATTGTTGGCGACGAAGCAGGGATGCCCCTCGGTCATGGACCGTTCCACTGCCTGGAAGTCTGCGGCCGGATCGATGCCGCTCGTTACGCCGCGGGCCAAGGAGGCGGACGACGGGGCGTCGGGTGCATTCTTGAAGGCATGCGAAGCCAGCGTGCTGCTGATTTCCTCTAAATAGACGGGAAGCATCTGCTCGTTGATTCCCAGCGTCGAAGAGAACTCCGTGATGAACACCAGGGCATCCAGCGGGGTTTCGGATCCGGCGGTAAACCGTTGAATACTGTTCGCGGGAATTGACCAGTGGTCCAGTTCGAACAGCCGGGCCGTGAAGCGGTACTCGGCTCCGCCGTCGTCGGACACCAGCCGGTATTCGG
Source organism: Arthrobacter citreus (assembly GCF_038405225.1). NCBI lineage: Bacteria > Bacillati > Actinomycetota > Actinomycetes > Micrococcales > Micrococcaceae > Arthrobacter > Arthrobacter citreus. Next base: position 3,074,793 of record NZ_CP151657.1, on the reverse strand, counting down.
AGGTTCCCTCGAAAGGCACAACGGTGGCAGTCTTGACCTGTTCCGGAACAAGAATGCGTTCGTGGGAGAACTCCGCCAGCGCCTTGCGGATCACATGCCGGTTTGCGATTTCCCACCGGGCGGGGGTCAGATGGCCGGTCATTGCACCGTCGGCTGAAGATGTCGCTGGGGCGCCGGAAGGAGGACTGCCTGTGCCGGCACCGTCGGTAAGAATCATGGTCATGGGGTTACTCCTGAAATGGTGGCGGGAGATGACGCAGAACCGGGAGCGTCCGTCATGCCGCTGGTACGCCTGAAGTCCGCCCTGGTGCAGAAACTCAGCAGGGCGTCTTTGTCGGATAAGGAAATGATGCGGGCGGGCACGAAACCCATTCGGGCGTTCAGCGCGGCGATTTTGGTGTTGCGGACGTCCGGTTCCACGACGATCCGCTGGGTGTACTCATCTGCGAAAAGGAAATCCAGGACTGATCGGAACACAGCCGTGGTGAACCCGGCCCGGGGTTGCTCAGCAGGACCCACCAGCAGATGCATGCCGGTGTCTGAGGGCTTCACTGCGTAGTGGGCCGCCAGAGGCGAATTCTGCGGTGCGTAGGACTCGGCCAGGAACGCTGGTGTGCCGTCCTCCAAACCGAGCCAGGCATGGTGATAAGGATCGGCAGCTATGCGGGCATATTCGGTCTCCACATCGGACGGGGAAGCGTTGAGCATGCCCCAGAAACGGGCGTAGTCGCGGCTCATCCAGTCGTGCAGCAGAGGAGCATCACGGCCGGCATCCACGGGAATGATGGTGAAGTTCATGCTGGTACCCGTTCGTTGTTGGACAGCCGGGACGCCGAAACGGCGTTTGCGCTTGCCCCGCCGCGGCCAGCTGTTCTCGCCGATGCCCCGGTTGACTCGGGAGTCCAAGCGGATTCTTGTGGAACTCCAAACTCTTGGAACGCAATGGCGCGTTCCACGCGGTAGTGCTCGTGGCCCAGCATTTCGCGAATGATCACCGAATTGCGGTAGGCAGCCATGCCCAGATCTGGGCTGACGAAGCCGTGCGTGTGCAGCTCTGCATTCTGGACGAAGATCTCACCGGGCGTGGTGCCAATCCCATAATTTCGATCCACGTCGAACCGGCCAGCACTGTCGCGGCGGATGCGCCCGGGGATCCCGGTCAGGAACTCGGGCTCGCGATAGGCATAGCCGGTACCGAGGACAACGGCATCGGTTTTCAGCAGCAGAGTCCGGTCCAGCTCGTCATGGTGCAGCTCCAGGGTGTGCCCGCCCGTCTCCGGTTCATACCGGGCTCCCCGCAACTCCATGTGGGTCAGCAATCGGGTTCGGGGTTCGCCGTCCAGGCTCTGCGCGTACAAGGTGTCGTAAATGTCATTGATCAGCTCTGCATCGATGCCCTTGTACAGGTTTTTCTGGGTGGACACGAGAGTGTCCCGCGTGGATTCAGGCAGGGCATGGAAGTAGTCCACATACTCCGGTGAGGTCATCTCGAGGGTCAGCTTGGTGTACTCCAGCGGAAAGAATCGTCCGGAGCGCGTGACCCAGTTCAGCTCATACCCGTGTAAAGGCAGGTCCTGCAGAAGATCCAGGTAGATCTCTGCAGCGCTTTGGCCGCTGCCCAGCACAGTGATGCTGGGGCTGGACTGCAGCTCAGCTTTGCGGCCCAAGTAGTCGGCGTTGTGCAGCACCAGGCCGCCGGCCCCACTGATTGCACGGGCTGCGGCAGGCACGTGCGGTGAGGTTCCAGTGCCCAGGACCAAGCGGCGGCCCAATCGCACCCCTTTGCCGCCGGGACCATCGGTAAACACGAAATACACGCCGTCGTCGTACCGCACCTCCGTGACGCGCTCACCGAAGTGCACGTTCGGAAGTGCGTCGGCAACCCACTGGCAATACGCATTGAACTCCGCCCGCAGCGGGTAGAAGTTCTCCCGGATGTAGAAGCGGTAGAGCCGGCCGGTTTCCTTCAGGAAGTTCAGGAACGAGTATGGCGACGTGGGATCGGCCAGCGTCACCAAGTCCGCCATGAAGGGGACCTGAAGATGTGCGGTGTCCAGCATCATGCCCGGGTGCCAGTCGAATCCGGGCCGCTGGTCGACGAACACCAGGTCCAGTTCGTCGATGGGGTCCGCCAGCGCGGCGAGGCCCAGATTGAAGGGCCCCACACCGATGCCCACGGCGTCGTGAATGTGCTCATTGGCGGCGCCGGTTTCTTTGGGCCGGGGGCCGCTCAAGGGCGAGTGCTTCATGCGGCGGCTCCTGCGAGGTAGGCGTCTCCGACGGTGCGGATCAGCGTCAGTATTTCCCGGACATCTTCCGCAGTGGTTTCCGCGTTGAGCAGGGTGAACTTGAGATAGTGGCGGCCGGCAACTGTCGTTCCCGCGATCACTGCCTCTCCCGACGCGAAGATTTCCTTCCGGATGTGGCAGTTGAGCGCGTCGGATGTGTCGGGCTCGACGCCTGGGGGAAGATAGCGGAAAACCAGGGTGCTGAGCTGAGCGGGTGCGGCAAGGTCAAAGTGCGGATCGTCGTCGAGTATGGCGGAAACTTCGGCAGCGAGGTCGACGGCGGCGTCGAGGAGGACTCCGATGCCGTCGGCACCCATGAGCCGCAGGGTGAGCCAGAGCTTGAGTGCGTCGAACCGCCTGGTGGTCTGGAGGCTCTTGTCGACCTGGTTCGGAACCCGTTCCCGTACTGCGCTTTCCGGGTTGAGGTAATCCGCGTGCAGGGTGACGTGTCCGAGTGAAGCTGCGTTCCGGACCAGCAGGGCGCTGGACGAGACCGGCTGGAAAAAGGTCTTGTGATAATCGACGGTGACAGAATCAGCGGTGTCTATGCCCGCCAGTAGATGTCTGTGCCGCAACGAAGTGATAAGCCCTCCGCCGTAGGCGGCATCAACGTGGAGCCACGTCCCGTGCTCGCGGGCCATGGCGGCTATGTCGGCGAGCGGATCGATGCTCCCGAAGTCGGTGGTCCCGGCGGTGGCAACGATGGCCATGGGTGTTTCGCCGCTTTCTGCGCTTGCCGTAAGGGCTGCGCGAAGGGCGGCAGGATCCATCCTGCGGTGGGAATCGCAGGCAATGGGCACGACGGCGTCGTACCCCAGTCCCAGAAGCGACGCGGACTTGGAAATGCTGAAGTGGCTGGCCTCCGAGGTGAAGATGCGGAGACTGTCGAGCAGCGCCGGAAGCCGCCGTCCCTCATGCTGTGGGTCGAGTTGCAGCTTTGAAACAGCGTCATTGCGGGCGATCAACAGACCCTGCAGGTTGGAAGCGGAGCCGCCGCTGGTGAAAACACCGTCGGCGTCATCCCCGAGCCCCAGGCGTTCGGCGGTCCAAGCGATGAGGCGTCGTTCGATCAGCGTGGCACCCGCGCTTTGGTCCCAGGTGTCGAGGGAGGAATTTACGGCTGAGAGGATTGCCTCTCCGACCAGCGCCGGGATGACCACCGGGCAGTTCAAATGGGCGGCGTACTTCGTATCGTGGAAGTACACAGCATCACGCAGATAAACACCGGCCAGTTCCTGCAGTGCTGCGGCAGTGTCCGGCAGCGGCATGTCGAGGTCGATGCTGTCCACTGCCGGCATCAGCTGGGCAGGGGAGATTCCCGTGAACGGTTTGGTGATGCCCGCAACGGTCTTGACCACCAGATTCACCCCCTGCAGGACATCCGTGCGGTAGCGGCTGGTGGTGCGTGTGTTGAACAATTGGCGGGCGGCAGCCATTTTGAGATCCGCTTGTGAGGCCAGATCCGGCCGCTCTTCTGTATGGTGCAGCAAGGTCACTGCGACTCCCTTGGTTTATTTCAAATTGGTAACTCAGGTAACCCTTACTTAGGCTTACCTTTACGTCAAACTTATGTGACGTAATTGAGTCTGGCCCCGACATGCCGCGGATTCGCGCTACAATTCCGCGCGCCGCGCGGGGTGCTTTTCCGCCGGGTGGTGCAGCGAAGGGAATATCAGTAGGCTTACTAAGGAAGTTCTGCCGGTTATCCCGGTCTTGATTTTGCAGGGAACCGGCAGGCGAAAGCAGACGGAAAGGCAGAGTTGATGGACGAGCAGAGCATTCCCGATCCCGAGCTGGGCACCGACCCCGCATTGGCCGATGACATGGCCGACGTCGTGACTCCGGACGAAGTTGCCGAAATTCCATTGGAGGACCTGACGGACGCAGATGACCTGAGCAACGCCGATGAGCTGATCGACCCCGAAGACCTGAGCTATCCCGGCGCCGCTGAGGACAATCCTGACCGCTGGCAGGAAGACCCGCTGGTGAATGAAGAGCCCCTGCTCAACGAACCCGGGGTCCTCTCGGACCAGACCCTGAGGAATGAAACCGCCGAAGAGCGCTTTGAAGACGGTGACTCCCAGATTCCTCCGGAGGTTCCGACCATCGGAGAAGCGGCAAACGACGTCGACTTCGACGATCCCGTCTCCGCAGACGAAGAAGACGGCAGCGACGACCCGGCACACCTCGGCGGAGATCCGCTTGCTGATTTCAATCCGGAGGAGCGCGAGCTGTAACAGCCGGCGGTCGGCGACGACGACACTGTCCTGGTCCTGAATGGTTCGGGGGTGCCGCGTATCGGGCGGCTGCCGCATCGGGTGCAGATGCGGCAGCTCTGGACGCACTGGTCGATTATGGGGAAGCGCATCTTGTGCGGCCCATGATCCCTCTGCTGGGTTTGCGCATGCGGAGGCCGCAGATGCCTCCAGGAGAACAGGGGTCGGCAAGGGCGGGCGTTCGGCCGGCAAGATCGCGGTGACCGTCTAACCTGTTTTCATGCCTTCCTTCCGCGCCCAACTGAACATCACCGGCCTAAAACCCGGCACTCCGCCGGAAGCCGTCATGGAAGCTGCTGTTGCCGCTCTGGCCGCCAGCCACCATGTTGAAGCCAATCAGCTCGATATCGTGAGCGGCATACCCCGTATCACCCTGCGCTTCATGGTTCCGGACAATGAATGGTCCCTCGAAAACTCTCAGGCGAAACGGGCTGCCGCCAACATGCGCCATGCGGTGGAAGGCGTCGCGGATGCGGAACGCCTGCGCGTCCTTCGGCGTCAGCGGGGACGATGGGTCTCGCTCTAAAAGAGCAGCACCAAGCGCCCCCTGACGCCGCCCGCTTCGAGCCTGCGGTGTGCCTCGGCGGCGTCGTTGGCGGGCAGGCGGTCGGCAACCCGGAGGGTAAGGATGCCGTCCTCCACGAGACGCCGCAGGGCATCCAGCTTTTGCCCGGAATGGTATTCATCCCGAACCGCGATGGGATGCACGGTGATGCCGCGCCCTGGATCCTCCTGCCACCATCGGAATGTCGCGAAGCCGCCGCCGTCCTTCACTGCTGGGACAGCCTTTTCGTTCATGACGGCGGCATCGGCTACGGCATCGACTCCGTCGGGGAAGAATTCTCTGATGTGCTCTGCGGCATCGTCGCCCCGGCTCACCATGTAGTCCGGTCCCAGACCGGCTACCAGCGCCCGGTCTTTTTCAGCGGCATCGGCCACCACCACCAGGCCCGCTTGCTTTGCCAACTGCACCAAATAACCACCCAAAGTTCCTGCCGCACCCGTCACCGCAAGTGACTGTCCTGGCTGCAGATTGAGCTTTTCCAGGGTTTGCACCGCAGTCAGCCCATTCATGGGAAGAGTAGAAGCATCAGCGAAGTCAGTACCCTCGGGAATATGCGCCAGAGAATCGGCGGGCGCCACCAGATACTCCGTGTAGGCTCCGCGATGCACGCCCAGGGGCAGGGCCATGGTCATGACCGCGTCACCAACCTGCCAGCCGCGGGCGTCATTCGCCTCGTCGATAATTCCAGCGGCGTCCATTCCGGGAATGGCAGGGACCTCGACATGGCCCTTCCCCTGCAGGCCCGAGCGAAGCACGGTATCCGTCGGGTTCACTGCTGCCGCCTTCACACGGATCCGCACTTCTCCGGGTCCGGCATGCGGTTCCGGAACGTCCATCACGGCCATGGCCTCCGGGCCGCCGAACTTTTCCACACCTATGATCTTCATGTCCGGCGGCAACCATAGCCGTTGCCGGAGTATTCCACGGGGCAGCTATTCCCACTGATCATCGGACGGCTATGCCGGCCGGAGCCGGGCATCACCGGACGGCTATGCCTGCTCGAGCCGGGCATCACCGGACGCTGCGGCTATGGCACTACTGGGCATCTGGGGGTTGCCTGACGCTTGGATGCGTCGTTCATTTCTCCGTCTTTCGTGGTCCACCTGATGTCTCCGGGATCCTGCGGACACCAGCACCAAGAAGGCCGCTGCCGCGGCGGCTGCACCGATCACTGTCGATTCCGGTGCACCGGCCAGCCGTTCGCCGGCCACGCATGCCAAGGCCCACACGGCGGCCAACGCGACGGACAGGTGCCCCCGGTCAGTCATGCAGACGATGTTGATTCCCACGGTCACCGAGACGAGCGCTATGACCGCCCAGGCGTCCGCGCCCCATCCACCCAGATCCGCGTCTGAACGGGTCAGGAGGAAGGCCAACGAGGTCGTCAGCGAAAAGACTCCAGTCACAAGGAACATCCCGAGCGGAACGTCGGCGGTGAATCCCTCAGCCCGCGTAGCAGCGGGACTGACATTGCTGCGGTGCAGCCAGTAAAGGCCCAGTGCGGTTTGCACGGCACCCACAGTCAACATTGCCGCTGCTGCTCCGGATTGTGCGGCAACCAGCCAGCAGAGTGCCATGATTTCGCTTGCCAGAACCAGCCAGCCGACCCAGTCCTGCCGTGGGCTTTCGCGCTGCTGCGGAAGCCACTGGTACAGCGCATACGCCAGCCATCCGGCGGCGATTGGCAGCCACAGCCACCACATCATGGCTGCGGGTGCAATCAAAGATCCTGCTGACCCAAGAACCGCTTGCGGATCCAGCGCTGCCAATCCTGTTCCGGTATCCCTGGTGGCGATCATGTAGACCGTGCAGGCCACAACCACCGCGGTTGCTGCGGAAACGGCCGTCCTGCGGATGAGTCCAATCGGCACGCTTGCGGGAACCACGCGCCTTGGCCCTGGAGCGTCCGGCCTGCCGGCCACCTTCCTGTCCGCACTGGTGCCTGGTCCGCCGTCAGCGCTGGCGCCGGGCCCACCGTCAGTACTGGCACCGGGCCCGCTGTCCGCACTTCTGCCTGGAGCATCCGGGTCCCGCGATGATGTATCCGGTGTTGTGATTCCGGCAGGTTTCCCCTGCCGCAGCGGCGCTGAGGCCGAGTGAGACTGCACCTCAGGAGCGGACAGAGAAGCGCGAACCGGGGATGGGCCGCCCAACCGCGAAGCCGGCTTCGACAGCGACGGGGATGCTGTCTTGGACGACGAGGCCGTCGATGAGGGCGGGTTGGGCCGATATTCTGGAGCCGAAGGCTTCACAACACGTTTCCGAACCGAATCGACCCGGGACGTCTGCCGCGGTGGCGCCGGATCCGGACCGTCCTGCAGATCGGGAAAAGACTGCCGCTCCGGTTCCCGCTGGTTCTTTGGATCTCGCGGCGTCTTCGGCTCCCGCGGCGTCTCCGGAGCGTGCTGATTACCCGGACCGCGCTGCGGTCCGGTCGGCTTTGACGGCGGAATCATCAGGATCCTTCCCCTGCCGGAGGCAGCATTTGCCGATCCGGACGTTTTCACCCACCCTACCCATAGACAAAACGAAGGGGCAGAAAAACTTTTCCAGACAGTTTACGGCGCGAAGGCCAGCGTGAGTCCGCTTCGGTACTGTACGGGTTGTCCGCTCAAGGGATCGACAAACTCAACCGAGCGGGCGAGCAGCTGCAGGGGGCGGGTGTAGTCATCGGCTGCCTGCGGCAAGAGGTCCGGATAGAAGGAATCGTTCAGGATGCCAATTCCTAGCGAAGCCATATGCACCCGCAGCTGATGCGTCTTGCCGGTGTGTGGCTGAAGGCGGTACCGGCCGACGCCGTCGCGCGCTTCCAGGAGTTCCACCCGCGTTTCCGCATTCGGTTCGCCATCCACCTCCTGCGCCAGCAGGTATGTCCGTGACTTGATCATGCGGCTGCGAACGATGCGCGGCAGGTCAAGATCGGGGCGGACGGAAGCGACAGCCTCATATTCCTTGGTGATCCGGCGTTTTTCGAACAGTGTCTGATATTGTCCGCGGGTCGCCGGATTGGTGGAGAACAGCAGGACGCCAGCGGTCATCCGGTCCAGCCGGTGCATGGGGATAAGGTCCGGAATATCCAGCTGGACACGAAGCCGGACGAGAGCAGATTCCGCCACATACATCCCTCCGGGCGTAGTGGGCAGGAAATGCGGTTTGTCGACGACCAGCAAATTCTCGTCCTGGTGCAGAATGCTGATTTCGACCGGCAGCCGCTTCTCCGGAGGCAGCTCCCGGTAGTACCAGATAAAGGTGTGCTCATTCAGGGGAGTGCGCTGGGTCAGGGGTATTCCACCCAGGCCGACAACCTCGCCACGGGCAAACCGGTCGATAATGCCGTCAGGATCGACGTGGCCGAAACGCGACAGCACGTAGTCCATGGCAGTATCCCAGGGGCCTTCAACCGGCAGCCGCAAACGAGTGGCGTTTACACCGTTGCGCACGGGAAGCGGAGATTGCATCACCCTTCCAGACTACCGAGTGCAGGAAATGCGTCCGACGACGGCGGCGGCTCGCGGCTGTGGCGGTCGGCGGGAACCGTCAGGAGGGTCCGGAAATTTCGCCGGGCTCTTGGTCAGGTGCCGGTTTTTCATCAACGATGTCGGTGAGCTGTTGGAGGAACCTGGCCACGATTTCCGCTTCATCCGGCGACAGTGCCCTGGCAACGGCCATCATCCGGTGGTGCATGGACCCGAAAATCTCGCGCATTTCCCGGCTCGACTTCTCCGTCGGGACCAGCTCCAGCGCCCGGCGGTCCGTCGGATGAAGTTCCCTGCGGACATGTCCACTGCTGACGAGGCGATCGATTAAAGCAGTGGTGGATGCTGTGGAGATGGCCAGCAGACGGCTGACATCAGTGGGACTGAGACTGTTTCCCTGCTCTTGGGCGCGCATGAGGTGACGCAGCGCCTGCATGTCTTTTTCGTTGATGCCCAGGGCTTCCCGAGTGCGGCGCCGCATATCCTGTTCGGCCGCGCGGTAATCCCGCAGGGCTTTGAGCACGGTTCGTCCCGACTCCTGATCCGGGTCTCCCGAATACCAGAAGCCCGGCACACCTGCAGAGCTGGAAGGGCACATAACGCTCATAGTACGTTGTGGACCCGACCGCTCCCGGGTAATTGCACGGACATGACGCCGCCGGATTAGCTGTGGGCCGTGGACTCTGCTGGACCTATCGAGCCGGTTGGCAGTGCGGACAGTAATACAAGTCCCGCAGTTCCAGCTCGTTGTCCCCGACCAGTTCATGTGCAACCTTCGTTCCGCAGCGCAGGCAACCCCGTGTTTCACGGTTGTACACCCACAGCGGATCGCGGCCTCTGTTTCCGGTGGTGATCCGCCGGCTGCGCGTCTTGTTGGCTTCGAGCAGCCGCTTCGAGAGATCAATGATCCGCGGCAGGTTCGGCACTTCTCCCACCGGTGTCAGCGGATGCACCCCGGCCAGGAAACAAATCTCACAGCGGTAAACATTTCCGATTCCCGCCAAATTGCGCTGGTCCAGAAGCGCCAAGCCAATGGGCCGTTCAGGGGTCGCCTGTAAACGACGCAGCGCCTCGGCGGCATCCCAGTCCGGCCCCAGCAGGTCCGGGCCCAGGTACCCCACGGCGTCGTCCTCTTCGCTGCGTGGAAGAACGCGCAGGAACCCAAGGTCGAAGCCCACTACCTGGCTTTGGGCCGTTTCCAGGACGCACCGCGCCTTGAACGACGGCCTCCGCCACCGCTCACCCCGCCCGTAAACGTGCCAAAGTCCCTCCATCTTCAGATGGGAATGCAGCATCCAGCCGGTGTCCGCGTCGCCCAGCCGGATCAGGAGGTGTTTGCCGCGGGAAACAACATCGGAAACCGTGCTGCCGGAAAAATCCGTTGTGGCGAATTTGGGAACACGGATGTCGCACCGGGTGAGGGTCTGTCCGGCGAGTGCGGCGTTTAGCTCGCGCGCACTGCGCCAGACGGTATCTCCTTCAGGCACGGAAACCTCCCTGGCTGCGGGCGCCGGGGCCAGCAAGAGGTGCATGTCTTTCGGGAGGGGGAGCCTGCGGAGTGGGGACGAGGGGAGGCAGAGCCGCCCGGATACCAAACCTTCGGATCGAATCAGACACGGTAGCGCAGCCCCTTCGGTGTGGTGTAGAAACCCGCGCGTGTGAGCGCTTTGGCAGCCTCGGTGTCCAGGACATCCTGCCCATTGACCTTCTCGATGGCCATTTTTTCGGCGGCACCGCGGCGGATGATTCCCACCAGCGCTTCGGCGGAAAGCTCGAGTGTTGCCGGGTCTTCGGTGAAGGCGAGCAGAGTCTTTCCGCCGCGTTCGGCATAGATCGCCAGGTTGCCATCCACCAGCACCACCAGTGCACCGGCCTTTCGTCCGGGACGGTGTCCGCCGTCGAGCGCGGGCCACGGCAGGGCAGCTCCGTAAGGGTTTGCCGGATCGGTGGCAGCCAGCGCCACCGCATTGGGCTCCGGTTTCCGCAGCTGTGCGTCCTCCGAGAATGAGCGTAAACGGTCAACAGTTGCGGGAACGGCAAACTGGGCAGCACCAAGCTGCTCAATGAAGTACCCCCGGCGGCACCGTCCCATCTCCTCAAGCCGTGCAAGTACCCGGTACAGCAGGCCAAAACCGCCCGGTGTTCCCTCGCTGGCAACGGATCCACGGGTGAGGACTCCGTATCGGTCCATGAGAAGCTCTGCTGTTGCATGGGCGTGGACGGTGGTATCGGTTTCGACCGGAGGAAGCATGCTCCATCGGCCGGCAACCAGCTGCGGGGCGTTGCGCAGGGCTGCGGGCTGGTTTCCCGCGGGAAGGCGCATGGAGCCTCCGGTGAGCGACGCACCCGGGGCGCGGCCCACTCTGCTCAGCCGGGCGGTGCGGGCACGGGGAGTTGCAGCCCGCTGCTTATGGGCTGTTTTGCCGCCGGACAGCAGCGACCGGACAGGTGTGAAGGTGTCGTTGCTGATCCGTCCGGACCAGACCAGGTCCCACAGCGCAGTGATGACGTTGGCATCGGAGGCTTGCGGGCCCTGCGAGCCCTGCGCCAGGGCATCAACGAGTTGGCGGAAGAAGTAGGCACCTCCGCCGGACAGCAGATCCAACAACTGCACCTGCAAGTCGGAGGGATCAAAATCATCCGCCGGAGTCAGGGTCAGAGGCGCATTTTCGGCCAGGTGCAGGGAAATCCAGCCGTCATTTCCGGGAAGGGAACCGGTTCCCGACCAGAGGACCTCTCCGGTGGCAGTTAATTCGTCCAGCATCGAAGGAGCGTAATTCCTGACCCGGGAGCCCAAAATGAGCGGTTCCCAGGCCGACGCCGGAATGGGCACACCGGACAGCTGATCAATAACGGTGACCACGCCGTCGAGTCCGCGCAGGGAGGACCCAATGTTCTGCCAAACGGGCAGGAACCGGGCGTAGGTCGCCGGATCCACCGGCTCCACCTCCGACCGCAGCGCGGCCAGCGAACGGCGGCGCAGGCGGCGCAGCACGTCGGCGTCACACCATTCGGATCCTCCCGGTGCGCCCGGAAGGGTGATAACCGCTCCGGGTGTCGTATCGACTCCTGCCGCGGCGTCGAGCATCACCGTTTCCGTGGGCCGGAATTCCCCCTCGACAATCCGACCCTCGCCGGCGAGCCGCTGCAGGGTCCCGGTAACGACGGCGACACCGAGACCCAGCCTCGCTGCGGCTTCCGCTGCGGTGAAGGGTCCGTGGGTCCGGGCGTAGCGTCCAACCAAGTCGCCCAACGGATCCGCAACCGGTTCGATGAAGGCCAGCGGCACACCCATGGGCAGGGGAACGCCCAGGGCATCGCGGAGGCGGGCAGCATCTTCAATGGCCGCGTAGCGTGTCAGCCCGGCGACGCCGACTTTGAGTGCGCGGTTTGAACGGACCAGCTCATCGAGGAGTTCAGTGGCGTACTCCTGCGATGCATGGTCGGACTCTGCCGGCGCCGTCGGCGCGGTCGGCGCGTGCTCCGCGGTCGGCGCGTGCTCCGCGCCCGGCGCAGACGGGGCAGCATCGGCATCTTGGGCTGTAGAACTGTCCGCGGGCTGCAGCCGTGCCGCCGTTTCGGATACTGTGAGCGGGCCCAGCAGCCGGAGCAGGTCAGCAACTCCTTCAACCCCCCGAACCCGGCGGTCCGAAGCGAGCCGCTGCAGTTCACGTTCAACCTGGGCAATGATGCGTGCATCGAGGAGCTCACGCAGTTCCGCCCTGCCGAGAAGCTCATTGAGCAGCGTCGGATCCAGCGACAGGGCAGCAGCCCGGCGCTCGGCCAAGGGCGAATCGCCCTCATACAGAAACGCTCCGACATAGCCGAACAACAGGGACCGTGCAAAGGGTGAGGGTGAGGGCGTGGTGGTTTCCACCAAACGGATTTCACGGCGTTCAATTCCGGCTGCGATCTCCTTTAATGCCGGAAGATCGTAGACATCCTGAAGGCACTCACGCACCGTTTCGAGCACAATCGGGAAGGTGGGGTACTTTTTGGCGACGTCCAGCAGCTGAGCCGATCTTTGCCGCTGCTGCCACAGCGGGCTGCGCTTTCCGGGGTTTTGCCGCGGCAGAAGCAGTGCCCGTGCCGCACATTCACGGAACCGGGACGCGAACAGGGCGGATCCGCCCACCTCTGCCGTAACTATGGACTCCAGCTCGTCTTCCTCAAAAAGGAAAAGCTCGGCACCGGGCGGTTCATCCTCCATCAGCGGCACCCGCAGCACGATGCCGTCGTCGGACGCCATCGCTGAACCGTCCAGCCCGTATCGCTGGTGCAGCCGCGCCCCGACAGCCAGAGCCCAGGGGGCATGGACCGGCATTCCGTACGGGCTGTGCAGGACAACACGCCAGTCTCCGAGTTCATCGTGGAACCGTTCGACCACGAGCGACTTGTCGTTTGGCACCACTTCCGTTGCCTGCTGCTGGTCGCGCAGATACGTGATGAGGTTTCCGGCTGCCCACTCATCGAGTCCGACGGCGGACAGGCGTTCCCGGGCCTTCACATCGTCGCTTCCGGCCATCTCCCGGACAAAAGCTCCGAGGGCACGGCCCAGCTCCACCGGCCGGCCCAGGGAATCTCCGCGCCAGAAGGGCAGCTTCCCGGGCTGTCCGAAGGCAGGGGACACCAGCACCCGGTCATGGGTAATATCCTCGATCCGCCAGCTGGTGGCGCCGAGGGCAAACACGTCTCCCACCCGGGATTCGTAAACCATTTCCTCGTCAAGCTCGCCGACGCGGCGGCTGTTTTTGCCTTCGGAATCACCCACCAGGTAGACGCCGAACAGGCCCCGGTCGGGGATGGTTCCTCCGGAGGTCACGGCAAGCCGTTGTGCCCCCGGGCGTCCGGTGATGGTGCCGTCCGTGCGATCCCAAACAATTCGCGGCCGCAGCTCTGCGAATTCGTCGGAGGGGTAGCGGCCGGCCAGAAGATCCAGTGTCGCGTCAAAGGCTGAGCGGGGCAGCCCGGCAAACGGTGCGGAACGGCGGACGACGTCGAACCATTCCTCCACGTCGATGGAACCCAATGCTGCTGCCGCCACTGTTTGCTGGGCCAGAATGTCCAACGGATTGGCCGGGATGTACAGGGGCTCGATTTCGCCGGCGAGCATGCGCTCGGCAACAACCGTGGAGTTGAGCAGGTCTCCGCGGTGCTTGGGAAACATAACGCCCTGGGACGTCTCTCCCACCTGGTGGCCGGCCCGCCCAACACGCTGCAGCCCGCTGGCCACGGACGGCGGAGACTCGACCTGGATGACCAGGTCCACCGCACCCATGTCGATGCCGAGTTCGAGGGAGCTGGTCGCCACGACACAGCGAAGCCTTCCGGATTTGAGATCGTCTTCGATCAGGGCGCGCTGGTCTTTGGAGACGGAGCCGTGGTGTGCCCGGGCAAGCAAAGGATTCTCGCTGTCAACCGCCGGAGGTTCCTGCTCCCGGTAGCGGAGGGACACTCCGGCTTGGGCCATGAGTTGCGCGGGAGGACGTGCCGTGGGAACTGACGGATTTCCGGGGTTACCGGCCGTAGCAGTAATGCTGTCGGTTCCGGTGGCGGCGGACGCTGCGGCCTCCGAAAGGACGGCAGCCTCTTTCCGATAGGCATGGATTTCATTCAGCCGGGCGGTCAGCCGCTCGGCCAGCCGCCGGGAATTGGCGAACACTATGGTGGACCGGTTGGCCTCGATGAGATCAACGATTTTTTCCTCAACGTGGGGCCAAATGCTCGCTTGTGGGGCATACCCGCCCTCCACCGTGTCCTCCGCCGGAGGTGTTCCGCCCAGATCGGACATGTCCTCGACCGGAACCGTAACCGTGAGGTTCCAGGACTTCGTGGAAGAGGGTGCCACTATCCTGACCGGAGCATTTCCGCCCAGGAACCGGGCGACTGTTTCATGGGGTTCCACAGTCGCCGACAAACCAATGCGCTGGACCGGTTTGGGCAGCATTGCATCCAGGCGCGCGAGAGTCACGGCAAGATGAGCGCCCCGTTTGGTCCCGGCCACGGCATGCACCTCGTCAACGATCACGGTGTCCACCTCCGCGAGGGTTTCGCGTGCCCGCGAGGTCAGCATCAGGAACAGTGATTCGGGCGTGGTGATGAGGATATCCGGCGGCCGGGTCAGCAGTGCCCGGCGCTCATTCTGAGGGGTGTCTCCGGATCGGACGCCAACGGTGATGCTCGGCGCGGGCAGGCCCAGGCGTTTGGCCGTTTGGGTAATACCGATGAGAGGGGAGCGCAGGTTCCGCTCGACGTCGACGCCGAGCGCTTTCAGCGGCGAGATGTAGAGAACCTTGGTTTTGCGTTTGGGCTCGGTGTTTCTTTTGCGTCCCGGTGGTTTGCCGGGCTGTCCGGTTGATGCTGTTTCGGGAGGAGACGGTGCTGTTGCGGAATCCTCAAGCGCCGTGCCGGCGGCTGAGGCAATGAAACTGTCCAGGGCCCAAAGGAAAGCCGCCAGAGTCTTACCCGATCCGGTGGGCGCAACCACCAAGGCGTTTGACCCTTCGGAGATGGCTTCCCACGCTCCGGTCTGTGCAGGTGTTGGCGCATTAAAGGCACCCTCGAACCAGTCCCTGGTGGCGGGGGTGAACTTCTGCAGCACCGAAGCTCCCGATGTCATGCGACCTATTGTTCCGCACTGCACTGACACTTTTGACCCTCGGCGGTGAGGTTTGGCTGGAGGCCGAATCCTGGGTGCGGTCCCCAAGGCCCCTGGGCTCCTGAAGACACGTGGACTCGCCAGGTCACGCGGACTCGTCAATCACCCGGACTAGCCACGTCACGCGGACTGTCAGGAAACGTGGACGGCTTCCGTTGAACGCCGGGAGCCGTCGCCCAGATCAGTGCGGAAGTATGTGTTCCGTAAGGGAATCCTGCTGGGATCGACGTATGCCGGAGGAACGAACCACGGCACACCCGACGTCACCTCGATGACCCAGTTTTCCTTATGCACCTCATGGTGGTGGTGCGAGCACAGGAGCACGCCGTTGTCGGTTGAGGTATGCCCGCCCTGGTTCCAATACCGAATGTGGTGGGCTTCAGTCCATGGCCCGGGGATGGTGCACCCGGGAAAGGCGCAGCCTCCGTCCCTGGCATGCAGAGCCTTTCTCAGGTGGGGAGGGAAGAACCGCTGGGTCCTGCCAACGTCCAGGACTCGACCTTCACCGGAGAGGACAACCGGCAACAGGTCGGCATCGCAGGCGAGTTTCCCAACGGTCGCGGCCGCAACGGGGCCTGAGAATGCAAAGCTGCCGGGTTTGCTCCTGGCGGGTGGCTTCTCCGGTCCATCCATTGGCCTGAGTGCGGAGCCAAAGTTGATTGACTGAAGCAGGGATGCCGAATCGATGGTGACCAGCACCTGGGGACGGTGCCCTCCGGCAGCAGGAACACCGCCGGTTGCCAGAGCGGTTTTCGCCGCGTCGACGAGGCCTCCCAGGAGGCGCTGGGGGCGGGTTCGACTTTTCAGACGTGAAGCTGTGGCCGGATCAGCCGCGGTGCCGTCCCTCCACTCGACCGCCGGATTGGCACTGCTTTCTCCCACTGCCGTGGCTCCCTGGATCCGTGGTCCGGCGGCTGCGTTCATCACCGTTAGCAGGGTCTCGTGCTGGTCATCGGTGCAGTAGATGCTCAGATGATTCAGCCCGTTCTTCTTGCGGCCTGGGAATACTCCCTGAAAGCGGCGCAGCTCGTCCTCCGTGGGCTCGGCGCCGTCCTGATTCACCAACAGCACCCACCGCCGGGCCGCCCGGACCAGGAAATCTCCGTCCCGGCGAACGGCTAGGAACGTGAGGTTGGCTTCAACAGTTGAAGCCGTAGCGGCATCCGTACGATGCCGGATCTCATCCACAGCATTGGCCACTACCGCTGCGGCCGCCGAGGAGAGCAGAGCGCCGGCGAACGCCTCGGCGAGTGCCGGCAGGCCTGCCGGGACCGGCTCTCCGCTGGTGCTGCTGGAGGGCAGCAGGACAGCGGCTAACCTCAGGCGACGCTGAGCTTCGGCACGGCTGATACGGAGCCGGCAGCGCATGTAGTCAGCAGTGGTGCGGAATTCGGCGCGCACTCTTTGAGCCGGCTGCGGCGGCAAATCCTCCGATCCCTCCGAGCCCACGGAACGGCTCCACGTGTTGTTCCCCTGAAGCGCTTCTGCAACTGCCGGGGGAGATGCTGGACCATCCGCGCCGAAGGCTTCAGTAACGCGCTGAGTCTCCAAAGCCTGGGCACAAACCAACTGAAGGTGTTCCACGATCCGTGACATTGCTTCAACGTCCACTGCGAGGGTTGCAGCCTCCCATGGGTTCATGAGCGCTGTGGCGTGGAGGGCTTGTCCGCTAATGAGCGCCGCCGCCTCATTGACTTCCCCGACGGAAGCAATGAAGGCGCCAACTCCGCAGAATCCAGCCGCTGTGTCCATGAATCAATTGTTGAGGAAATGGGGGCCGGTGTCTGAAGGAACCTTACCTCTGTGGACAAAGCGCGAAGGCAAGTTGAGGCGCAACACCTGTGGAGGAACCACGAGGGTGAGAGCGGACGCCGGGATGCACTGGAGGCAAACCAGTCATCGCCCCAGCTGCTGCACAGCCATCGCGGTGAACCGCTGAAACAGCTACCGTTTTTCGACGGGACCCACGCTGAGCAGCTCAACGTTCGGATTGGCGCAGGCCAGCATCTCGTGCGGGATGTTCAGCGACTCAAAGTTGTCGGGAGGGTAAACAACCAGGTTTGCCGAAGTCTCGGCAACACAGTCAGCGCCATAGTTTTCCGCGCGGGTTTCCCTCAGCTCAGCGACCACCGATTGGTTTGGCTCCAGGAGAAGCGGTTCTCCGACAACGGGTCCGCCCGAACGGACAGCAGCAGCCCCCAGCGGATCACCGGCGGCGTTGATGTAGGAAACGCCCGGGTAGCCTGCCGCAGTGGTGCAGGGCGCCGCAGAAATGTTGGTCAAGACCAGTGTCCGGTACACACTGCCAGCAGCGCCGCCACCAATGTTCTCTTCCACTGTTCCCGCCAGATCGGCGGTCGAACACGCGCCGGGCCCGGCGGAAGGATTCGGAGCAGCGGCAGTGGGCGACGCCGTCGAACCCGCAGTGGCGGGCGCGGAAGTCTCCGGCCCGCTGGACGGAGCGCTCGCGGACGCGCTCGCTGACGCGGGAGAGGACGACGACGGCGACTCAGACGACGCAGTCTCTCCTCCGCTTGCGCCACAACCGGCCACGGCTAAAACGGCACCAAGGGCCAGAGCAGATACCGACGAAGACTTCCACAACCGCATATTCATAGCCTTACCCTGTCCCCCGAAGCGGGGGAGCGTCAATTACGCGCGCTGGAGGCACTGTAAATGACGCTGCAAACGTTACGCTTTCCGCGTCCGGTACAGCGCCGCGGCACCGAGGATCAGCCCAAGCACTCCAGCGCCAAGACCCGCATAACCGGCGACGGCGGCAGCCTCCACGTCGTCTTCGTCCACGGGATCATGCCGGTCATCGTCTGCTTCTCCGCCGTCCGCTGCCCGGTCGGCGGAGGAGCCGCTGCCGTGGGAATCGCTGCCGCCAGTACCGGGTTCGTCGGTGATGATGAACGCCGGCGCGGGAGACTCAAGGTCGGCATCCGACTGGCCATCCGCGGGGAGCTCGGCCCAATTGGTTTCACCCTCCGCACAGGATTGCAGGACGGGGAACGCCAGAGTCTCTCCGGCTGCATCGGGAAGCTTGGCGCTCAGCTGGAAGGTGTCGCGGACGCCGTCGGGCAGCGGTTCGGTGGCCGTGAAGATGACCTGGCTCGTCCGGGAGCCGATCGAGGTTCCGTTGTCGAGTACGCGGGGCTCAGCGAAATCCTCGGTGGTTTTGCTGATTGTCCACCCGGATTTCGCGGTGGGAGTGGCGTCAGTGATCTGTTCCGGAAGCGTGATGGTGATCGCCGTCGTCGGCGAGCCGGAGCAGCCGTGGGAGGTCTCGAAGGTAATCAGCGCAGACTCTCCAGCCTCCGTGGAATCCGGATGGGCATGGACGTGCGCCGAGGCAGCGCCTGTTCCGGCAATCATGAGCAGAGCTGTTGCTCCAGCAGCTGCCAGGGAACGGAGAGGAAGCGAACGCATGAATGACCTTTCAAAAAGCGCACCAAAAAGTGTGCAGGGAAGTGCGGGGGCAGTGCAAAGTAATTCGGGGTGCGGCCAACGGGGCCGCATGGGCGTGCAGGGGCGCCGGTGGTGTTTGGGCGCTTCCACTGTACCGGGATCCGGAGTTCGGACCGGCTACTCGTGGTGGTAGGGACGGCCGCCGGCGATCTCCTGGGCGCGGTACACCTGCTCGGCAAGAATGAGCCGCACCAGCTGGTGCGGAAAGACCAGAGGCGACAGGGACCAGACAAAATCCGCACGGGTGTGAACGCTGTCATCCACGCCGTAGGCGCCGCCGATGATCAGCGTGACATTGCGGGAGTTGTCGAGGGGTTTCTGCAGCGTTTTCGCCAGTGCAGGAGATGTGATGGCCTTGCCCCGCTCATCGAGCAGGATGACGTAGTCGCTGCCGAGCTTGGACAGCAGGCGTTCCGATTCCTCTTTACGGGCTGCATCACCTTCGCGCGCAGAGTGCGGAATGGAGACCCATGTCAGGTCAAACGGCTTTTTCAGCCTTTTCTCGTAGCGGCGGATACCGTCAACAACCCAGTCTTCGTGTTTCCGGCCAACCATCAATACACGCAATGCCATGCCTCCATTGAATACCCCGGCACCGCGACACGGAAAAGTTGTGGTGGGCATCACTCGGCCCGCGTCTAGACTGCCCGCATGACTAACAGGGAGCAAAAACGCGCGGTGGTCCTCGGCGGCGGGGGAGTGGCTGGAATCGCTTGGGAGATGGGAGTCCTGGCTGCGTTGCTTGACCACGGAATCGACGTGAACGACGCCGATCTGGTGGTGGGCACATCCGCCGGCTCCGTTGTCGGCGCAGCCCTGCGGTTTGGAGTGGTTCGCCAGGTGCTGGAATCGCAGCTCACAGCGGATGACCCGGCCGAAACGGTGATCGAGCAACAGGAGCTGACGCAGTTCAGCACCGACGGGTTCCAGAGCATGATGGCCGACGCCGCCCGGGGTGCGGGCAGCGAACAGGAGGCAAGGGCACGGCTGGGTGTTGCCGCGCTGGACGCGGGAAAGGGGCTTTCCGAGGAGGCCTGGGTCAGCACGATCCGCTCGCTGCTTCCGGCGCAGACGTGGCCCGCCAAACCGCTGAAGGTAACGGCGGTAAATGCCGACGACGGCGCTTTCACGGTTTTCGACGCCGCCTCCGGTGCCGAGCTCGCCCTGGCGGTGGCAGCCAGCTGCACCGTTCCCGGTGCATGGCCGCCGGTGACCATTAACGGCTCGCCTTACATGGACGGCGGTATGCGTTCGGCGACTAACGCTGACGTGGCGGCCGGATATGACAAGGTTCTGGTGCTGTCCTGTGGGCCGGAAGCTCCCGAGAGCCCCTTTGGTCCCTCGCTGCCCCAGGTGTTGGCGAGTCTCTCGGGGAAGGCTGACACGTTGCTGATCGAGGCCAATGAAGCCAGCCTGGCTGCGTTCGGAACCAACATGCTGCTCCAATCTTCGCGGCGGCCTTCGGCCGCAGCCGGACTGGCGCAGGGGAAAGCGGCAGCGGAGGCGGTGAAGCTCTTCTGGGGTGAGTGACCATTTCACGCCCCGGATGTTCACCCGGCGGCCGCGCCCGAGCGGTCTGTACTTGGTGCATTCTATGGACCTTGGGCAGCACGCCCCGTTACGGTGCTTTAATCGCAGGACGGGCGTAATCACCCCCTGCGATTCCATCCCTCAACGGAACACGGTGTCATGACGAACTTCGACAGCAAATCGGCGCAACTTTCGGATGTGGAAGACGTGGAGGACATAGAGGAGGTGCAAGCCGCCACGAAGGGGGACACTGACAGGGACTATTCCGGCCTCCTCCAGGACATGGTCCTCGAAACCTCCGATGTTGAGAGCTTCTTGGCAGACCTGACCCGGTTGACTGTCGATGCGCTTTCCAGGTCGGGGAGAGAAGTGTTTTGCGGCGTGACATTGCTGCGGCCAAAACGAATGGGCACGGTAGCCAGCAGCAGTCCGGAAGCCCTGGAAATGGATGAGGTCCAGTATGAGTTCGACGACGGTCCCTGCCTCGAGGCGGCGCGAACCAACGAAACGGTTCTCACTCCGGACATCAGCCTGGATTCCCGGTGGCAGGAATATACCGGGGCAATTTCTGAGTTTGGCCTGAAATCCATCCTTGGCGTGCCGATCCCCCTCGACGGGGATGCCCGGTGCGGCCTGAATATCTATGCGCGGGAAGCGAACGCGTTCAGCGACGAGATGGTGCGTGAGGCGGAGGAATTTGCCCGCGGCGCCTCGAAATCCCTTCGGCTTGCCGTGCGTATTGCGCACCTGGCCGAGAGCCGCGAGAACCTCAAGGCCGCCATGAGCTCCCGAACCACCATCGATCTTGCCGCGGGCATCATCATGGCGCAGAACCGCTGCAGCCAGGACGCTGCTGTGGCAATTCTCAGAGCTGCATCCAGCGCACGAAACATGAAACTGCGTGATGTGGCGGCTGCAGTGGTCGCATCCGTTGGAGAGAAGGCGCCGAAAACCCACTTCGTGGACTAACACGGTGGAACAACACGGGGCGCAACGCCGCGGCTCGGGCCCCGGCCTGGACCTTGTCCTAGACCCGCTGCGGCGGAAGCTTGGTTTTGGGCCGGCCCTCGGCCTTTCCGCCTTCAACCCCGCCCACGGTTGAAGGATCGCCGATATAGCGCCGCCCGGAGACCTCGTTCCAGCGCGAAGCAGAGATTTCTTTTCGAACCAGCCAGCGTCCCTCATCCACGGCTTCGAGGATCACGAGGACTCCTCCTCCGGTTACTTGGTAGGAGTACTTCAGCTCCTCAGTGTCTTCAAGCTCTTCAGCGGGTCCATCGGCTCTGAGGATACGTATCGACATAACGGCCTCCGTCGCTTTCGCCGGCAATCCGGGGTTGCCGGTCTGCGGCCCAGAATAGGCCCCCTGACCGGTGCAGGGAACAGGATTTGTCCCCTGACCCGAAACAGGGCGGAACCGGCTGCGGCAGAGAGGCGCTACTGGGCCGGGAACTGCGGGATGACTTGGACTTCGGCTGCCGCGGTGAGGGACGGGACCCGCAGGGCGCGCAGCTCCTGGTGCATGCGGCGGACCCCTTCAACGGTCCACTCGGCGGCAGTGAGGAGGGTGCCGTCCCCGAAGCGCTCGGCGGCAGCGGATTGCAGGCGCGGAGGAACACCGAATGACTCCAGCGAGATCCAACTCGTATATCCGGCGTAGGTGTCGTAGAGACCGTCGATCTCCGCGATGGTCCGGTCGGTGCTCAGGATTGCCGACTCCGGCTGCCAAATACGGACGATGTCCTTGAAGAGATCTCTGGCCTCACCCACGGTCCCCACCGGGTATGCCTGCTCGAGCGTGACGGTACAGCTGTTGCCCAAGTATGTCTGTTCGGCTCCGGCACTCAAGCCAAAGGAAGCGATTAAGCCGGTTTCCGGATTGCCGGCGAAAAGCAGAAGCTGGAGAGTCGTGGGCCCGGGGGAGCGGTCTGTTTCTTCAGCGGCCAGGTTCTTGAGATCGGCCGCCGTGCTCGGTGCCGGGGTATAGCCCAGGCCGTCATCGGCAATGCGCATCCACGAAAGCTCCTGGGCGGGATTCTCCGGTACGGCGCCGGCGAGGGCGGACATGGTCGCCGCAGCTCGGGCAGCAACGTCCGCCGGAGACTCTTTGCGGCCGCCCCACATGAGGGGGATAAAGACGGAGCCGTCTTCCGGGGTGAAGAGCTCTGCAACGATCTGTTTCATGGCGTCAACCTATCTGGTTGGGGTTTGTCGTGGAGATCATGGCATGGACTCAAACCTGACGGAGATTTTGCCGTGGAACTGCGGATACCGGCGCATGACCCGCTCGAACGCGTCCATGACAACTTTTTCCGTGAAGACCCACTCGTGGACATACCCCGGGGATGCCGCGTGTTGGAGGGCTTCGACTTGCCCCCTCAGTTCCTTGTGGATCATTTCCTCCAGCCTAATGGCGAGCAGATCGGGCTTGATGGCGTCCAGGAAATCGAGGTGCCCTTTGACCTCCGTGAAGTACTCCTTCGGAGGGTCCCCGCGCCAACTGTGTCCATCGAAGGCAACCTCGGTTCCGTCGTTCTTCAAGAGGATGTACTCACGGGCCTGGGTATCGTGCACCCGGTCAATGCCGGTGATGTACTGCTGCTCCGGAGCCCCGTTGATGCTGCGCGGTGATACATCCTGGAAGGAACCATTGCCTCCGTCAGCATCCCCCACGGAAGGCTGGCGTGCCGGGTCCCGGCCGTTGGGGCTGTAGGTGCTGGAAAACGGCTTGCCTCCGGGGGATCCTTTGCCTTCCCGGCGCGTGGCGGTGTTCTCGGGCAACGGCTGTGGAGTAACGGGGAGAGGGCCGCCTTCAATAAGGGAAGGAACCATTTTCCGGACGTGGGGAAGACCCGCAGGCGGAGGTTCCAGAGGCAGGAATTTGGGGCCGAGGTGCCTGGCCGCTGACCCCGTCTTTGCCCCGATACCTGCCCCTGCTATCGCGCCTGCCCCTGCCTTGGCCCCGGCTTTGGCGGCGCCACCGGCAACACCGGCCCCTCCGATAAAGAGGGAACCGACATCGAAGATGTTCCCACCCAATGCGAGGCCCGGGCGGTCGGACTGCCACTGGTCCATCCGGATCAGGTCTTGTCCGAGGAGGGTCATTTCATCGAACGCCTGCTGATGGCGCTGAGGTGCGGCAATTCCGGTTCCCAGGATGACGATGTTCTCGCCGGTCCGGTACATGCCCGTCCACGCGGAACCGGCGTTCCCCCAACCTTGGAAGCCGATGAGCACGCCCAGGTCAGTGACGAATTCCCACGCAGCCTTCGGCACGCCTTCACGGGTGTCAGCCGCAAAGTCGATGGTGTCCTGCCACCAGGGCATATCCGTTGACAGGTACCCGCCGGAGAACGCTCCGGCGTAGTCGGAGTAGCGGTACCCGTAGGCAGTTGCCTCGGCATCGAGACGGATACCGGTCTCGCCATAGGTCCGGTCGGAGTCGGTGATGTGGGTGATTCGTGCAGCGGCTTCCCGCTGCGCTTTATCCAGGTCCGAGTGGAGATGCCCAACGTCGGACGCGAGGGTATTGCGTGCGGCAACAGCATCGCTGTCGTTGTCCCACTCGTCCTTTTCCGATTCCGGGTATTCACGGTTGAAGTCCGAAATTCGAACCTTGATGCCCTCCATCCGCACTCTGAGCCAGTCAACGGACTCCGCATATACCTTCATCAGAGTGTCGATTTGAAGGGCGGAGGTGGACAGCGCCTCGATCTTGGCCCGGGAAGTGTCCAGGGCAGTGAACACCTTCTCGTTTCCCTGCACTTGGTAGGTTTCCGGCGCCGTGAGCTTGAGCCAGGTTCCTGCGACGGAGTCCATGATTTCCCGGGCGCGGTCGCCAAGATCCGTGGTCTCGGCGGAAAGGACGCGGATCGTGTCGGTTTCCGGGAGCCGCTGTTCAAATTCGGTTAAGCCGAAATCCATTAGAAAGCCTGCGCCGGACCGCGGCCCGCGTACCTGGACCGGCCAGCCGCGCCCGGAGCCTCATCAACGTGGTCCTGGGCTGCGAGGGCCGCCGCTTCCCGCGCCGTGTCGCTCATTTGTCCATCGCCCTGGATGAGGGCCAGGACGGCATTGGCCACAGCGTCCACCGCAACGGTGATCCGGCCACCGGCGGTACGAATGGTCCGCTTGAGCATGAAGGAGGAGTAGGTGCTGAGTTCAGTGGTGATGGGAGGGGCCTTGCAAACATCTGCCAGGTTGATGATGTTGGCCTCGGCGGCTGCAAAGAGCCGGTTGAATTCAGCCGCCGTTGTCTGCGCCTCATTCAGGATGGCCATGACGGCCTCGGGCATGACGACGAAGGTTCCATCAGCCGTTCCCGCCTGCGCAGCGGTTCCGTTTGTGGGGGTGCTATGCGCCGTGAGGTTGAACTTCATGGCAGGCCCGTTCTCCTCCGCTGGTATCTGTGTCTGACCAGATACAACGCGAAGCGGAAACCGGCCACAAGCGAGCTGGTCGGGGCTGTGGAAAACCCGCCGGGAGATTCAGCTGCCGGTGCTTTGCTGGGTCGAGTTCGACCCACGGCGGGATTTCAGCGGAATGAAGACCGCGTAGAACGCACCCCAGCAGATCCAGAACACGGCCGTGATGCGCCGTTCAGAGATTCCGGGGAACCTGCTGCGAACCACAGCGGCAATGCCGGATACCGCCGCTGTCACCACTATGAAGCGGATCATCCGGCCGGGAACACTCCAGGCAAGAAACGCCATGAGCGAGGTCCGCTGCAGCCCGGCTGCCCGAGCGTAGAGCTTGTAGGGGACTCCGCGGGTGGGGCCCCGCAGCAAAGAAGCAGCCCCGGACTCGGCGATCTCCTGCTCCACCTCGCTGATCATGACATCCGTGACCGCCGGAACTTTCACTAACGCCCTACGCGAGGTGTTGGCGGCTACCTTGCGGCCCCACCAATATGTCGCTGCCCCTCCGGCCATTGCGCCGCCGAGGGCCGAGACCGTGGTGCCAAGCGCGCGCTTCGGGCGGCGCAGCCCCACCGAGGATGTCCACACATCGGGGACCACAAAGAAGAACGTCGCTTCTGCGAAGCCCCAGGCTCCGGCGATTCCATGGTCCCGCAGGGCGTTCCTGAAGGGCGATGTACCCAGAGCTTTCATGCTCACACTGTAATGAACGGTGACGTTGAACCACGGGATTGACCGCGGGTTGATGCCGGTTCAGCCGACCGGCCCGCACTAGCCTATGAGCTACGCAAAGGGCCAAATGAACGGAAACTACAGATGAGCCACGGAACGGACAGGCGGGAAATTCCGCAGCGCAGCAGCCGGTGGGCGGCAAAATCTGCAGATATTCTTGCAGCGGCGAACCTCACCCCCAATCAGATCTCGGTCGGTTCAGTGGTGTTCGCCGCCGTAGGTGCCGCTGCGCTGATCTGGTCGGCACAGACCGGCGACGCCATGATTCGTGCCGTGCTTCTGGCCGCGGCTGCTGCCTGCATTCCGCTGCGTTTGTTGTTGAACATGCTCGACGGAATGCTGGCCGTGGAAAAGGGTATGAGCTCACCGGTGGGCGATATCTACAATGAACTGCCTGACCGGATCTCCGATGTGCTGTTCCTGGCGGCAGCAGGCATCGCCACCGCCGGGCTGGTGACCGCCGGCCGGGTCGATGTCGGGATGACGCTGGGATTCCTTGCGGCGGTACTCGCCGTACTCACCGCCTACATCCGCTGCCTAGGAGCAGCCCTCGGCACGGGAAATTTCTTCGACGGGCCCTTGGCCAAACCGCACCGCATGTGGTTGCTGATGATCGGCGTCCTGGTGGCCATCGCCGAACCATGGCTTCCCTGGCCGGAAGGGTGGGCACTGTTCGGTACCCTGGCGCTCATCGCGGTAGGCTCCCTGCTCACCTGTGCCCGCCGATTGCGCCGTGTCAGCGCTGCGCTGCGTGCCCACAGTAAGGACCTGCCAGCATGAACGTTGGCAGAGCCTCCCGGCGCAGCCTCGCGAGGCTTATCAGCGCCTTCGCCGGTGCGCGAGTGGTGACTGCAGCCGGTGGATCTGAACTGGATCTACCCGGGCAGGCCATCTATTACGCGAACCATTCGAGCCATCTGGACTTCCTCACCATTTGGGCCGCACTGCCGGCAGAGCTTCAGCAACGCGCCCGTCCGGTGGCTGCCAAGGACTACTGGGGCTCTGGGGTGCGTAAGGCTTTTGCCGAACAGATCTTCAATGCCTATTTGGTCGAACGCCACGGCTCCAGCAGCCGCCGGCAGCGCACGTCGGACTCGGGGGTCAGCCCCAAGGGCCAGGTGGAGGGCATGGCTGAGGTGCTGGCCGCCGGAGATTCGCTGATCATCTTTCCGGAAGGCACCCGCGGCGACGGCGATACGATCGCCGCGTTCCACGGCGGACTCTACAAACTGGCCCGTCTCCACCCTGAGGTGCCTGTGGTCCCCGTGACGCTGGCCAACCTCGGACGGATCCTCCCCAAAGGCGAGGTGATCCCGGTGCCTCACCTCTCGACTGTCATCTTCTGCGAGCCCCTCCACCTGGATCCCGATGAGGACAGGGAGACGTTCCTGGCCCGCGCCCGGCAGGTTCTCGTGGAAGGCCTGGCTAAGCATCAAGGCGCGCAATCCACACAGGACGACGGCGGCCCGGACCCGCGTCATCAGGGCCGGCAGGACAACCTGTGACCGGCTGGGAACTGGGGTTGTTGGACTCAACGTCACTGAAACTCCTTGGCGGCGTCGTCGTCGTTCTGGTTTTAGCCACCGTGGTGGCGTGGCTCCTGGGCCGCCGCTTGGGCACCACGGGCACCATCGTGAACCTGAAGCAGCGCATCAACGCCTGGTGGTTGATGGTCGCACTGATAGGCGGCGTCCTGGCAGCCGGCGAGACGGTGACGATCCTGCTGTTCCTGCTGCTGTCACTTCTGGCACTGCGGGAATTCATCACCATCTCACCGACCGGCCGCGGAGACCACAAAGTGCTCGTGTGGCTGGTGTTCATCATTCCCGCGCTGCACTACTGGTTCCTCTGGGAGCACTGGTATGGCATGTTCAGCGTGTTCATCCCGGTGTACGCCTTCCTCTTCCTGCCGGCGCGCAATGCGCTCGCCGGGCAGACCACTGGGTTCCTGCAGCGAACCGCAGCCATTCAGTGGGCGCTGATGGTGTGCGTCTATGCCATCAGTTACGCCCCGGCGCTCCTGCAGCTTCCGTTGGCCATGGAGGCAGGCCGGGATGCGGCCGAAGGCTCGGCGCCTGGAACTGGTGGGGCTACCGGCGCGCATCTGCTGTTGTTCCTGCTGATCGTGGTGCAGGGCTCCGATGTGCTGCAGTACGTGTGGGGCAAGACGCTCGGGAAGCACCCGATCGCACCGAGCGTGAGTCCCAACAAGACATGGGAAGGGTTCATCGGGGGAGTGCTTTCGGCCACCGCCCTGGGGGCTGCCCTTTGGTGGGTCACACCGTTCAGTCCGCTGATGGCCGCGCTCCTGGCGTTCATCTCCTGCGTGATGGGTTTCGCGGGAGGGCTGGTAATGTCCGCCATCAAGCGCGACCGCGGCATCAAGGACTTCGGCTCCACCATCCCCGGTCACGGCGGCATCATGGACCGCCTGGACTCGCTGTGCTTTGCGGCGCCGGTCTTCTTTCATGCCGTGCGGTTCTTCTACACCTGATGGTGGGCGGAGCCATCGGACTGGTTCGGATGTTGTGTGAGGACGGATGAAAGGATGGTTCCATGAACACGCCCGATGACGTCATCGCCCTGGCAGTGTCCAACGGCCTGCAGGTTTCCGCCGAGGGTGCGACCGTCAATGAGGCGGGCCTGGACTACCGCGTCATCATGGCCTCTGACGAGACCGGCCGCCGCTGGGTGCTGCGGGTTCCGCGCCGTACGGACGTGTCCGAGGGCATGGCCGCCGAGGTCCGCATCCTGGACCTCGTGGCACCGGTTCTCGCGGCCCAAGGGGTAGCAGTTCCGGATTGGCAGGTCCGCACCACGGACCTGATCGCATACCCTGCTCTGCCCGGTGCCCCGGGCCTGACATTGTCCGAGACCGGGGAAGTGCTCTGGCACATGGATCCGGCCAGCCCGGACTACGCCGCCCGTCTCGGACGGCTGCTGGCCTGCCTGCACTCTCTGGGCGAAGCGGAGGCCGAGGCAGCGGGGGTGGAGGTTCGATCCCCCGAGCAGGTCCGCCAGGCATGGCGGGACGACGTTGCGCGGGTGAGTGCGGAGTTCACCGTGGCCCCGGCTTTGTCCGAGGCGGTGCAGAACTGGCTCGAGGACGACACCTGCTGGCCACAGAAGACCGTGATGACCCACGGGGAGATCTACCCTGCCCATGTCCTGTTCGGCGAGCACGGCACCATCACCGGGGTTCTGGACTGGACGACGGCCCGCGTGGACGACCCCGCCCGAGACCTGGCCGCCCAGTACGGCGCCGGCGGGGAGGAGATGCTGCAGGCGACCCTCGCCGCGTACGAGCAGGCCGGTGGGCACGTGCACCCGGGCCTGGCCGCCCAGGCCCGGCATCTGTGGGAGGCCTCCCCTCTCGGGTATGCGCTGTACGCGCTGACGACCGGCGCTGAGGCTGACCGGGCCACGGCTGCCGCCATGCTCCACCCGGACATCCAGCCCGGGGGATAGCGAAGCGCGTTCGTTCAGTGCAAAGCAAAAGACCCCGTTTCCCTTGATTTACAGGGGAAACGGGGTCTTTTTCAGCTGGCGGTGACGGTGGGATTTGAACCCACGTTGGCTTTCACCAAACAACATTTCGAGTGTTGCACCTTCGGCCGCTCGGACACGTCACCAACGCGTCAACCTTACCGGCTAAAACGCTGTGCCCCAAAACGGCCGGTTCCACGGCTCACCGCGGTCCTGGTGCGGCACGCCTAGAGGTCGACGACGTCGTTCTTGCCGATGTCGGGCGTATCCCCGGTGACCGTGCTCTTGGCGATCTTGAAGATACTGGCAACCCGGGGTTCATCGGAGGCCCAATACTCGGCCGTGTCCGCATCCACTTTGATCAGCGCAATGGATGGATCGTCCCGGCCCTCATCAAACCAGGCCGAAACGGAGTTCTTCCACAGCTCCTCGATCTTGCCTTCGTCCTTGGTGATGGAAGCTGTGCCGCTGATGGAGAGGTAACCCTTGGAATCATGGACCGAGACGTTCACATTGGGGTTCGTCCGGATCTCGTCGGCCTTGGGGGACGGATCCTGAGTGAAGAACCAAAGGTTCCCGTCGGAATCTGTCTCCTGCAGTTCCAGCGGCCGGCTCACCAGGTGCCCGCCGGCATTCATTGTGGTCAACTGCGCAATTTTGGCGTGTTCGAGGATTTTGACGACTGTATCCAGTCCGTCCTGATCTGCACTCATTGAGGAACTCCTTGGGTTTCGGGTTCTGAGTTAGTAAGCCTACGTAGGAAAACCGTCCCCTGTCAGCCCGATCGCCGAGAGCCGAAAAAATCCGTCAGCAGCTTGCCGCACTCTTGCCCACGAACCTCCGGGAACACCTCCACCCAGTGATTCAGGCGCCGCTCCCGAAGGATGTCGAACACCGATCCCGAGGCGCCGGCCTTCTCGTCCCAGGCCCCGAAGACCACGCGGGGAATCCGGGCCAGCACAATTGCCCCTGCACACATGGCGCAGGGTTCAAGGGTCACCACCAAGGTGCATCCCTCCAGTCGCCATTCACCCACGGTGGCGGCGGCCTCGCGTATGGCCACCACTTCAGCATGCGCCGTGGGATCCCCGCTGGCCTCACGCTCATTGCGTCCGGTGCCAATCACGGTCCCGTCGGGACCAATAACGACGGCGCCAATGGGCACGTCTTGGGTCGAGAGCGCTCGGCGGGCCTCGGCAAGGGCAAGATCCATCCACGCCTCATGCTGCGCTGTAGGGGGCATCATGCTCCTATCTTCCCGCAGGTCTGCGTTTCTTCCGCGCTTACCGCAGTCCGGCGGGCAGCCCGGCGCAGGTCCACCCATCCCTCGGAATGGTAGTTTTGAAGCATGCGCGTACTTGTAGTGGATCACCCCCTTGTTGCCCACAAACTCACCGTTCTCCGCGATAAAAACACCCCTTCACCGGTGTTTCGTCAGCTCACGGAAGAACTCGTCACCCTTTTGGCCTATGAAGCCACCCGCAACGTTCGCGTTGAGCCCGTCCAGATCGAGACTCCCGTCACCAAAGCGGTTGGCACCGGACTGGTAAAGCCCACCCCGCTGGTGGTTCCGATCCTGCGTGCCGGCCTCGGCATGCTCGAAGGCATGACCCGCCTGGTCCCCACCGCCGAGGTCGGATTCCTGGGCATGGCCCGCAACGAGGAGACCCTCGAAGCGATCACCTACGCGGAAAGGCTTCCGGATGACCTCACCGGACGCCAGGTGTTCGTTCTGGACCCCATGCTGGCCACGGGCGGAACCCTCCGTGAAGCCATCAAGTTCCTGTTCAAGCGCGGCGCGGCTGATATCACGTGCATCTGCCTCCTGGCTGCTCCTGAAGGCCTGGAGATCCTGCAGAGCGAACTGGCGGACGCCAATGTGACCATCGTGCTTGCCTCGATTGACGAGCGCCTGGATGAGAAGTCCTACATTGTTCCGGGCCTGGGGGATGCCGGAGACCGCCTGTACGGCGTCGTCGACTAGAAAGCTCCAACGAACACAAGAGCGGTGTCCAGTATGTGGACACCGCTCATCGTGCTTGACTCGCATCCGTTTGTAGGCGTTGCCTGCATGTGGGTGCTTTTTTGTTCCGGACAGGCGGAACGGAGCCAAAAATCGGCCTCAGCATAGGGCACTGGCACCCTTCTCGAAAAGAGAGATTTGCCGGACTTTTTTGTGAAGTGCGTCACTTTTATGCCCTAACCGTCCACATCGTGAGACAAAGCGAGCATTATTACTTGCGCACCCTCCTTTGTTACATGCAATAATCCGTAATGTGAACATCCACACGGCAGCACCTGTCGCAGTCCTTCCCGCCGGTCACGCCGGCGAGAAGCCGTGCTGTTGTCGAATGCACGCCTGAGTTACCCACCCCCATTTCTCAGGCACCACTCAGGCCCAACGACGGGCGAAAACTGCGCCATCTCGACCCGGGCACACCCCCAGCATTCGAGCGTGATGACGGTCATTCACATTGAGGTTGCAACATGTCAGTAGCATCAGGGTACGTACACATTTCACTGCGCAATGCGCAGAACCGGGCCAGTGCAGCCCGGCAGGGCGCAGCAGGGGATTTCCCCCGCCAATACGGCGCACCGGCCTACGGATCCCAGTATGGGGTTCAGGGATTCAATCCCCAGCCCGCCCGTCCCCTGCAGTCAGTCGGGTCCTCCGACGCATCACCGATGACGGCGCCGACCCCAGTCGTCACGCCCAACGGAATCCCCGGTCCCCAGTCCGTCAGCAATGACACCGTGGCCCGCGGCTTCGTGATCTATGTGGGTCTCGACGAGGACACGGCAGCAGCCAACGGTACATCCCTGACCAAACTTGCCCAGGAAGTGCGCGCCTACATCCAGACGCTGTGCCCCGGAGCGCAGAGCCACGCCGCCGTTGCGCTGGCCCCGGCCGAGGCGGCGGGCGCCGATATCGACGTCGTGCGCCAGGCACTGGGCGACCCGACGGCGCAGCGCCGGCACCGTCCGGAGGCCCCGCAGGTCCAGGCGCAGACGGCACCGCGTCCCTCCGGCGTCCTGATCGATCTCTCCCGCCGTGAAGTGCACTTGGACGGCGACACCCTGAACCTGACCTTCAAGGAATTCGAACTGCTCAACTACCTCGTGGAGAACGCCACCCGGACCGTTGGCCGCGAGGAACTCCTGGCAGGCCTGTGGCGCAATGCCGAGGAAGTGCCGAACGAGCGGACCATTGACGTGCACATCCGCCGTCTCCGTTCAAAGCTCGGCCGGTTGGCGAACACGGTGCGGACAGTCCGCGGCCAGGGCTACCGCTTCTACGAGCACCCTGAAGTTGTGGTCTGGGCAGCACCCGAATACAGCATCTGATGGATCGGCGGTGCCGGAACCGGAATTTTCGGTGCCGGTACCGCCGATAGACTGAGCGCATGAGCGGCCACCACCTTAAAAAGCTGATGCTCCTGCGGCACGCGAAGGCGGCTTGGCCCCGGGACGTTTCCGACCATGAACGGCCGCTGTCCAGCCGCGGACACCGGGACGCCCCGCTGGCCGGACGCTGGATGGTGGAAAACGGCTTCATCCCGGATTTCATCCTGTGCTCGTCTGCGCTGCGCACCCGGCAAACCTGCACCTGGATCTGCGAGGAACTGGGCGACAAGGGGCCAACCCCCAAGCTCGAGGACAGTCTGTACAGCGCCACAGCCGCTCAAATCCTCAGCGTTATCAATAATGTTCCGGAAACGGTGACCAGCCTGCTCGTCATCACTCACCTGCCCGGAGTGCAGGATCTGGCCATGCGTCTGGCGTCCGTGGAGTCGAACGAGGACGCGGTGATGGAAATGGCCACCGATTACCCCACCTCGGGACTGACTGTCATGCAGACGGCCAAACCGTGGGCGGAGCTCGACGGGCGCGACGCCCGGATCTCCGACTTCATTGTCCGGCGGGCCTGACAGGCGGACCTGACGCCGGCAGCACCTTCCCTACAGCCCGTACTTCTCCAGCAGCCGCAGCCATACCTCGCTGATGGTGGGGTACGAGGGGACAGCATGCCATAACCGTTCCAACGGCACCTCCCCGGTGATGGCGATGGTGGCGGCATGGAGCAGCTCGGAGACCCCGGGGCCGGCAAAAGTCATGCCAACGAGCACGTTGCGGTCTTCATCCACCACCATCTGGGCCCAGCCGCGATAGTCGTCGGCGAACAGAGACGAACCGGCGACCGACAGCTCCAGCGAGGTTTCCGATGCGTTGATGCCGTCCTTCCGTGCCTGTTCGACGGTCCGGCCAACCATGGCTATTTCCGGATCGGTGAACACCACCTGCGGCACCGCAACGTGATTAGCCGTTGAGGATTCACGGCTCCATGCCTGCGGCGCTTCGGTGGGGGACAGGTCGCCGCGGGCACGTGCCGTGATGGCCGAGCCGGTGGCACGCGCTTCATACTTGCCCTGATGCGTCAGCAGTACTTTGCCCGCGGCATCACCGACCACGTAGAGCCAGTCGGTGCCGTCCACGAGCCCGGTGTCATCGGAAACCAGGCGCACGGCGTCGAGTCCGAGATCCTCCAGGCCCAGATGCGCCAGGGCCGGAGTCCGTCCGGTGGCCACGAGCAGCCGGTCGGCCGCAAGGACGGTGCCGTCCTCCAACCCCATCTCCACTCCGCCGTCGGCAGTGCCACGGACAAAGTCGGGAGTGGTGAACGTCCGCAGGGCAACGCCGTCGGACTCCAGCCCTGCCCGGACCAGTTCGCGTGCCGGCTCCGGATACATGTCCAGGATGTCGTGCCGCACCACCATGGTCACATCGGAACCGAGCCGGGCCCAGGCCTGTGAGAGTTCAGTCCCCGCAACTCCGCCGCCCAGTACGATCAGCCGGCCGGGTACATGCTGCGATGACGTTGCCTCCCGGGTACCCCAGTACTGGACCTGGTCCAATCCCTTCACCGGCGGCTCGACGGGATGCGAGCCGGTGGCCAGGACGACGGCTTGGCGGGCCCAAAGCGTGAGCGTGCCGCCGTCGTCGTACTCCACCGTGACCTCGCGCGGACCGGTCAGCCGGCCCCGGCCGCGCACCAAGCCGATGCCGGCTCCCTCCACCCACTCCTCCTGGCTCGAATCATTCCAGTGCGACGTGAAGCTGTCGCGGCGGTCCAGCACCGCCTGCGCCTGCAGGTTCCCCGTGACGGCTTCACGGGAACCCGCCACGGACCGTGCGGCGTGCAGTGCGGTTCCCGGCCGCAGCAGCGCTTTGGACGGCATGCAGGCCCAGTAGGAACACTCACCGCCGATGAGGGCAGGTTCCACGAGGACCACATCGAGTCCTCCCTGAACCACGCGCCCAGCCGCGTTTTCCCCCACCGCTCCACCGCCGAGGACGACGACGTCGGTTTCCCTGCGCTCCGCACGCTGATGTGCCGCTGTGCCGGTTTGGTCTGGGCCGCTTTGTTCAGTCATGGACAGAGCTTGGCATGCCAACCCCGTGCTGCGAAAGTCCCTGCATGGGCAGTGTTTGGGCCGTTGCAGTCAAACCGCCGCGCAGGGG
This sequence comes from Arthrobacter citreus, assembly GCF_038405225.1. Classification (NCBI taxonomy): domain Bacteria; kingdom Bacillati; phylum Actinomycetota; class Actinomycetes; order Micrococcales; family Micrococcaceae; genus Arthrobacter; species Arthrobacter citreus. Next base: position 3,040,373 of record NZ_CP151657.1, on the reverse strand, counting down.
AAACGCAGGGGTGCGCCTAGGCTGGTAGGACTGCTCAACGCTTCAGCGAGGAAAAAAATACATGGCCCTTGAATCCGTCATCATTGCAGGCGGCGGCATGGCGGGATTCGCCACGGCCCGCGAACTGCGGTCCCGGGGCTTCGGGGGGCAGGTAACCATCATCGATCCCGAAGGCCTGCCCTATGACCGCCCGCCGCTGAGTAAGGACTATTTGCTCGGCACCCGCAGCCGCGAACAGATCCAGCTGGCGGGGACGGAATGGTTCACGGAGCAGGGGATCGAGCTTCTGGCCGGCAAGGCGGCAGCCCTGAAGCCGGATGATGGTGTGGTGCTGCTCGAAGACGGTAGGGAGCTGACCGCCGGCAATATTGTGCTGGCCACCGGCGCCGCCGCCCGCAGGCTGGATATTCCCGGCGGGCATCTGGACACGGTGCTTCAGCTAAGGAACCGGGGCGACGCCGACAACCTGCGGGAACTGCTGCATCCCGGCGTTCGGCTGGCCATCATCGGAGCAGGCCTGATTGGCGCCGAAACCGCATCCTCGGCGCTGGCCCTCGGCGCCGAAGTCACCCTGATTGATCCGGTCGACCCGCCTCTCGTCCCTGCCGTGGGTGTGGAGCTGGCGCACAGGCTGCACCGCATGCATGAGGAGCGGGGCATCCGTGTCATCACCGGGCTCCCCACGGCCATCACCAGGGCAGGGGTGCAGCACAGCATCACCATCGCCGGCAACCCGGACGTGCACGCAGATCTGGTGCTGGTGGGGGTTGGGGTTGTTCCGGAAACGGGGCTTGCCGCCTCCGCGGGCCTGGACACTGACAATGGCATCCTGGTGGACGAGCACCAGCGGACCAGCCACCCGAACGTTTTCGCCGTGGGCGACGCGGCCCGCACCCGCCTGCCCGACGGAACACTGCTGCGCCGGGCCGAGCACTGGGAACACGCGCGCAACACCGGCAGCACCGCAGCCGCTGCCCTCCTCAGCCAGCCGCTGCCGGTCCATGGAGCGCCCTGGTTCTGGTCCGACCGCCATGGAGTCCATGTTGAGGGCGCGGGATCAATGGTGGGGGATGGGCGCGTCGTGACCAGGGAAAAGGACGGCCAGCCTGTGGCCTCCTTCCGGTTGGACGACACCGGCCGCATGGAAGGCGTTGCCGCTGTCGACGGCGGAATGACGGTTCGTGCCGCCCGGCGCATTATCGACCGCCGCATTGTGGTGGATCCGGCCCAGCTGGCGGACCCGGGGGTTGAGCTGCGCAAGCTGGCCCGCTAAGGCCGGGGGCAGGAATCCGGGCAATAAAAAAACCCGGTCTGAGCAGTATTTCTACTGGTCAGACCGGGTTTCAGTGGTGCGCGCGAAGGGATTCGAACCCCCAACCTTCTGATCCGTAGTCAGATGCTCTATCCGTTGAGCTACGCACGCATTTAGGATTATTTTGATGTCCGGCCCTGTTGGGCTTTTCCTTCAAAGTTTGTCCGTGGCTGTTTGGCCGTAAACAACTATAGCCCAGTTTCTGAGAGCTGCCTAATCGCTGGGAGTGACGTCGGTCAACTAGACCGGTCTATATGACCTTCGTCACATCCGGGTATGCTGGGCCCCACAAGTTTGTTGAATTCTAGGCAAACTCCGCATGACCGTCATTATAGGTACTACCTTTTCCGCAGGGGCCGTCGGCACGCCGACAACTAGCATCAAAATCACACCACTGACCCAACGAAGGGAAGAGTCATGGGCGATGACGCGCGTCAGCTAGTTCTCGATGAGAGCGGCAAAAACGCTGCTCCGAGCCATTTGGACAGCAACACCACGGGGGCTTCCGCGGAAGCCCCCACCACCCACGAGGCCCTGCTTGCCTGGGTTCAGCAAGTGGCCGAGCTGACGCAGCCCGATCGCGTGTACTGGGTCGACGGATCCGAGGCGGAAAACAAGAGCCTGACCGACGAACTGGTGGAAGCCGGAACCCTGGTCCGGCTGAATCCGGAGGAATTCCCGAACTCCTTCGCGGCATTCTCCGACCCCAAGGACGTGGCACGCGTTGAGGAGCAGACATTCATCTGCTCGGAAAAGAAGCACGACGCCGGCTTCACCAACAATTGGATGGAACCGTCACAGATGCGGGCCAAGCTGGACGGCCTGTTCTCCGGATCCATGCGCGGACGCACCATGTACGTCATTCCCTTCGTTATGGGGCACCTGGAGGCGGAGGACCCCAAGTTCGGCGTCGAAATCACCGACAGCGCCTACGTGGTTGCCTCGATGCGGATCATGGCCCGCATCGGCACGGACGTCCTGCGCAAGATGGAAGAGCTGGACGCGTTCTTCGTGCCGGCGCTGCACTCCGTCGGAGCTCCGCTGGCCGAGGGCGACACCGACGTGGCGTGGCCCTGCAGCGACGAAAAATGGATTGTTCACTTCCCCGAAGACCGGTCCATCTGGTCCTACGGCTCCGGCTACGGCGGCAACGCCCTGCTGGGGAAGAAATGCTATGCCCTGCGCATCGCCTCGATCATGGCCCGGGATGAGGGCTGGCTCGCCGAGCACATGCTGATCCTGAAGCTCACCAGCCCGGAAAAGAAGGACTACTTTGTCGCGGCGGCGTTCCCGTCCGCCTGCGGCAAGACCAACCTCGCCCTGCTGGATCCGACCATCGAGGGATGGAAAGTCGAGACCCTCGGCGATGACATCACGTGGATGCGTTTCGGGCACAACGGCGAACTGCGCGCCACCAACCCGGAGGCCGGCCTGTTCGGCGTCGCTCCCGGCACCGGCTGGAGCACCAACCCCAACGCGATGCGCGCCATCGCCAAGGGAAACTCCATCTTCACCAACGTGGCGCTCACCGACACCGGCGGCGTCTGGTGGGAGGGCATGACGGACGAGGCCCCTGCGCACCTGACCGACTGGCTCGGAAACGACTGGACGCCGGAAGCCGGCCACCCCGCCGCGCACCCGAACTCCCGGTTCTGCACGCCGATCGACCAGATCGACATGCTGGCCGAGGAATACCATTCCCCGAACGGCGTACCGGTTTCGGCCATCCTCTTCGGAGGCCGCCGCAAAACCACGGTGCCCCTGGTGACGCAGTCCCGCGACTGGACCAACGGCATCTTCATGGGTTCCACGCTCTCCTCGGAAACCACTGCGGCCGCTGCAGGCCAGGTCGGAGTGGTCCGCCGCGATCCGATGGCCATGCTGCCGTTCATGGGTTACGACGCCGGAGACTACCTGCGGCACTGGATCACCCTCAGCGGCAAGGCGAACCAGGAAACCCTGCCGAAGATCTTCCTGGTCAACTGGTTCCGTCGCACTGCCGACGGCGGCTTCGCCTGGCCCGGATTCGGCGACAACTCCCGCGTCCTGAAGTGGGTCATCGAACGGATCGAAGGCACCGCCGACGCCGTGGAAACCCCGATCGGGTACGTTCCCACCGGGGAATCGCTCGATCTGAGCGGCATGGACATGACCGCGGCAGACGTTGAGGCCGCCGTCCGCGTTGACCCCGAGGAATGGAAGAAGGAACTCGCCGGTATCGAGGAGTGGTACGCCCGCTTCGGCGAGTCCCTCCCCGAGGACCTGGTTGCCGAGCTGGAGACGCTCAAGGAGCGCTTCGCGGCTGCTTAGCCTTCGCTGACGCCCAAGGGAGGCCCCGAGCTCCGGTTACGCCGGAGTGCGGGGCCTCCCTCCGTTGCGCCGGCCCGGACCAGCCCTGACGGCCTCCGACGGAAACACCCGGTGAGGCTGCAGAAAGGGGAGGCCCCGCACCTGCAGTTGCAGGTGCGGGGCCTCCCCGTATGGTTCGCTCCGGTGAGCTTAGGACTCAGCCGGGGCTTCGCCGTCGGTTCCCCAGACGAGCCGGTCGCCCGACTCCCACTGCGGTTCGTTGAAGGTCCAGGAGCCGTCGGTTTCGGAGTAGGTCTGGATCGCGGAGATGCAGACGCCCTCGGAGTGCTCAGCCACTACGTGGATGGCGTCCGTTGCCTCGTCCGGCAGGTGGATGTCGGAGAAGACGGCAGCGGCTCGGTTGTCTGCCTTCTGCTCGGTCAGCACCTGGTAGATGTCATCGATCATGGCATCGGCGTCGAGGTCTTCGTCGCTTTCCTCGGGAGCCACGGCAATCATCCGCAGCTCGCCGTCGTTCTGCACAACCAGTGCGGCGGGCAGGAAGGCACCCTGGGCCTCGAGCTGCTCCTGGGCCACGCCGAGCGCGGTGCCGAGCAGGGAATTCAGGTCCTCCTGGACCTGTGCGGAGGGCTCTTCGCCGTTCAGTTCAACATCAGCCATTGGTTTTAGTTCCTAACTAGTTCAAGTACGCGGTCGCGGACCCGCACCATGGTGGGGAGGTCTTCGGCTTCGGCGTTCAGCCGAAGGAAGGGCTCGGTGTTCGACGCGCGGAGGTTGAACCACCACTGTCCGTCATCTGAGGTGAAAGTCAATCCGTCGAGGGCATCCACGGTGACGCCGTCGCGCTCGAATTCGTTCCGGACGCGCGCAACCGCCGCCGGGACGTCCGAGAGCTCCGAGTTGATCTCGCCGGAGGAGAAATACGGCTCGTATTCGCGGGCGAGATCCGAAAGCGGCAGAGTCTGTTCGCCCAGCGCGGCAAGCACGTGCATGGCGGCCAGCATGCCGGTGTCGGCATTGTAGAAGTCGCGGAAGTAATAGTGCGCGGAGTGCTCGCCGCCGAAGACGGCGCCTTCCTCGGCCATCTGCGCCTTGATGAAGGAATGGCCGACGCGGGTGCGGACGGCACGGCCGCCGTCGGCCTCCACCAGTTCGGGAACCGCACGGGAGGTAATGAGGTTGTGGATGATGACCGGGGTCGCTTCACCGGCAGCCTGCGCCCGTGCAATTTCACGGCGTGCGACGAGCGCGGTGATCGCCGACGGGCTGACCGGGTCGCCCTTTTCGTCGATCACGAAGCAGCGGTCGGCGTCGCCGTCGAAGGCCAGGCCCAGGTCCGCGCCGTGCTCGACGACGGCGGCCTGCAGGTCGCGCAGGTTTTCCGGCTCGAGCGGGTTGGCCGGATGATTCGGGAAGGATCCGTCCAGCTCAAAGTAGAGGTCGACGATTTCCAGCGGAAGGGCGGACAGCATGGTGTCGCCCAGGACAGCAGGGGTGGTCAGGCCGGCCATGCCGTTGCCGGCGTCCACCACAACCTTCAGCGGGCGGATACCGTTCAGGTCCACCAGGCTGCGGAGGTACTCGGAGTAGTCCTTCAGGATGTCCTGGACACTGATCCGGCCCGGTGTCCCGACGGCGGGAATGGTGCCTTCGTTCAGGTACTGCTCTGCTTTTGCCTGAATCTCGTAGAGCCCGGTTTCGGACGAGATGGGCACTGCTCCGGCCTTGGACATCTTGATGCCGTTGTACTGCGCGGGATTGTGGCTGGCCGTGAAGGTGGCTCCCGCAGCATTGAGGGCCCCGCAGGCGTAGTAGAGCTCATCGGTCGAGATGAGGTCCAGCAGCAGCACGTCGGCACCGCGCATGGTGGCTCCGGCGGCGAAGTCCTTAATGAATTCGGGGGAGGAGGGGCGCATGTCGCCGCCCACCAGCACGGTCTGACCGGCAAGGTCGAGTACGTCCACAAAAGCGGCGCCGACTGCCTTGACGATCTGCGGGGTGATGGTCTCTCCTACGACGCCGCGGACATCGTAGGCCTTAAAGGACGCGGAAAGATCGAATGCACTAGTCACCCCGACAGTCTATAGGCCCGCCTTCCATCATCCGGCTTTTGGCGCTGCCGCTGTCCGGTGTGCTGCCGCCGGATTCCGCTGTCCACAGGTGCGGCGGTGATTCTCCCGAGGTCCTCGGCCGTCCACAGGGGCGTGCGGGGCTGGAGGAAATCGTCAGCCATGGCTGGGATAGTGGAAGGTATGGAATCCCAGCAAGACACCCAAAATCCTCCGTCCGCCGAACAGGAAACAGCGCCCCGCACCGACGGCGGCATGCACGGAGGTTCTACCGGGGATCCGGCGCTTCGGGCCGAAGCAACCGGACTGCTGCGGGCGCTGGTCGGCAACGACGCCGCTGAGTTTCATGAGGGGCAGTACGAAGCCATCGAGGCGCTGGTTTCGGGCGGCCGGCGGGCACTGGTGGTCCAGCGCACCGGGTGGGGCAAGTCGGCGGTGTACTTTGTGGCGAGCCTGCTGCTGCGTGCCCGCGGGGCCGGACCAACGCTGATCGTATCGCCGCTGCTGGCGCTCATGCGCGACCAGGTGGCCGCCGCGGCCCGCGCCGGAGTCCGTGCCGTGGCGATTAACTCCGCCAACCAGCTGGAATGGCAGGACATTTCAGCCAAGCTCCAGGCAGATGAAGTGGACGTGCTGCTGGTCTCGCCGGAGCGCCTGAATAATCCCGGTTTCCGGGAAACCCATTTGCCGGAACTGATCCGCCGCTCCGGGCTGCTGGTGATCGACGAAGCACACTGCATCTCCGACTGGGGCCATGACTTCCGGCCGGACTACCGGCGCATCCGCAGCCTGATCGAACAGCTGCCGGCCTCCGTGCCGGTGCTGGCCACCACTGCCACTGCCAATTCGCGGGTCGTCAAGGACGTTGAGGAGCAGCTGGCATCCGGCGGCGAAGACGTTTTCACGATTCGCGGAGCACTGGCACGCCGCTCCCTGCGCCTGGGCGTGCTGCGGCTGCCCACACCTAAGGCACGGCTGGGCTGGCTCCTGACGCACATCGACGAGCTTCCGGGGTCGGGCATCATTTACGCCCTGACAGTGTCAGCCGCCGAAGACACCGCCAGGCTGCTGCAGAAAGCCGGGCACCGGGTGTTGGCGTACACCGGACGCACGGATCCTGCAGATCGGGAGCAGGCTGAAGCGGCGCTGAAAAACAACGAGGTGAAAGCCCTGGTGGCCACCAGCGCACTGGGCATGGGCTTCGACAAGCCGGACCTGGGATTTGTGGTCCACCTTGGCGCACCCTCCTCGCCGGTGGCGTACTACCAGCAGGTGGGCCGTGCCGGCCGCGGCACCCCCAGCGCCGATGTACTGCTGCTGCCGGGGACCGAAGATAAGGACATCTGGGAGTACTTCGCCACCTCGTCCATGCCGGCGGAGGGGCCTGCCAGCGCCGTACTGGCGGAGCTGGCGTCGGGATCGGTTATGTCCACCGGGGCCCTGGAAACCCGGGTGAACCTCAAACGCTCGCCCCTGGAACTACTGCTGAAGGTCCTCGCAGTGGACGGCGCCGTGGAACGGGTGTCCGGCGGCTGGCGCGGCACCGGCCAGCCCTGGAGCTATGACCGGGAGCGGTACGAGCGTATTTCAGCGGCGCGGGTCAAGGAACAGCAGGCCATGCTCGACTACGAGAGCACCACGGCATGCCGGATGGAATTCCTGTCCCTGCAGCTCGATGATCCGGCCGCAGCTCCGTGCGGACGCTGCGACAACTGTGCCGGCCGGTGGTTCTCCGGCGAGGTTGCCGCCGAAGCCACCGATCATGCGGACCAGGCGCTGAGCCGGGTTGGCGTGGATGTTGATCCGCGCGGCATGTACCCCTCCGGCATGGACCGCTTGGGTATACCCGTCAAGGGAAAGATTAAGCCCGAAGCGGCCCTGTCCACCGGTCGGGCGCTGGCGCGTCTGACGGACCTCGGCTGGGGCGGACGGCTGCGGGAGATTTTCGCCCCGGACGCCGGAGACACAACAGCGGATGAAGCACTGCTCAAGGGCTGCGTGCAGGTGCTCGCCCAGTGGGGCTGGGAGGAACGGCCGGTGGCAGTGGTCAGCATTCCGTCGCGGTCGCGTCCGCAGCTGGTCGGCTCCCTTGCGCAGGGCATCTCAACACTCGGCCGCATCCCGTATCTGGGCGCACTGCAGATCCCGCACGGCGGGCCGGCGGGAGGCTCCGGAGGGAACAGTGCTTTCCGTCTGGCCTCGGTCTGGGACCAGTTTGCGGTTCCTGAAGAGGGAGCGGCCTGGTTCGCCGCCAATCCCGGTCCGGTGCTGCTGGTGGACGACTTCGCTGACAGCCGCTGGACGCTTACCGAAGCAGGCAGGGTGCTCAGGCAGGCCGGCGCGGCTTCCGTGCTGCCTTTTGTACTGGCGCTGAAGGCATAGCGAACAACTCGTAGAGGGCCGGCTCGGGGGCGATTCGGGATATTTGCGGCGCGGTCCTGGACTGCGCCGCGGAGGCGGACTGCGTGGGGCTGGACTGCTCCTCGGGGGAGGATTGCGCGGGGTTGGACTGCTCCTCGGGGGAGGATTGCGCGGGGTTGGACTGCTCCTCGGGGGAGGACTGCCCTTCGGGTGAAGACTGCGTGGAGGACTGCGCCGGCGCGGACCGCATCACAGGGGTGGACTGCGGTTGCTGCCGCTCGGCACCACGTGCTGCCGGGGAGACCGGCAGCGGCGCGGTGGGCTGTTTCCGCGTTTTGGCCCGTGGCGATGCCCGCACGGGAGCCGGTTCCGGGGCCGGTGTTGTCGTTCGCGGAGCAACGGGATCCCGTCCAGACACGCGCTCCCATTCAGACCCGCGCTCCGTCTCAGGAACAGGTTCCGGTTCCAGTCTCCTCACCGGCGCAGAAGGGAAGGCCGGCTGCGCGAACGGAGCAGCTGCCGGGGGAACAGCTTCCGCCGCCGGCCGACGCAGCCACCGCTCCGCTGAGGCAACGTGGACGGTCATGAGGGAACGGGCCAGATCCGCGTCACCCAGTGTCAAAGCCTCGAGAATAGCGGAGTGTTCACTGAGGATGGCGGACACCGCCCCGGCCTCGACAATCCGTTGCCACGTTCGCAACCGCAGTGCGCTGCCGGTGAGGGAATCCAGCATCCCGGCGAGGTAGGGGTTGCCGGAGGCACGGGCAATCTGCGAGTGGAAGGTGAAGTCATGCGCCGCCAGCTGTGCTGCCGTCGCCTGGGCGGGAATCGAGTCCAGACAGGTCCGCAGCGCAGCCAGGCCCCGGGCATTGATGCGCGCGGCAGCGTGGGCAGCGGCACCGGGTTCGAGAATGCGGCGCACTTCCATGAGCTCGGGGGCTGAGGATTCCTGATGGATTTCCACCATGAAGCCCATGGTTTCGGTCAGCAGCCCCGGTTCCAGGCTGGTGACGTAAGTGCCGTCGCCACGGCGGACATCAAGGACACGGATCAGTTCCAGTGCCTTGACCGCTTCCCGGAGCGAGCTCCGGGACAGGCCCAGATGGTCGCTCAGCTCATTCTCCGGCGGAAGCCGGTCCCCGGCCTTAAGCTGCCCGCTGATGAGCATTTCCTTGATCTTGGTAATCGCTTCATCGGTAACAGCCACCCGACTATCTTAAGCGCCAGCGGCACTAACCTCAGACGCGTGTGGGCGCGCATCGCTCCGGGCCGGAACGGCGCCGCTGCGAGGCTTCAGTTGCCGGTGAAAACAGCCGGACGGCGTTCGGCAAACGCGGTGGCCGCTTCATGGAAGTCGCGGCTGGGCAGGAACGCCGTGTTCCACAGCTGGACGTAGTCCAAGCCGGACTGGACGGACGCATCCAGAGCGTGGTTCATGACGTGCTTGACTCCCTGGGCAACCAGCGGAGGGTTCGCGGCAACGGCGGCGGCCAGCTCGCGGCCCCGGCCAACGACGTCGTCGGCCACCTCGGTAATAAGGCCCAAGCTGCAGGCGCGGTCTGCACCAAAGTCTTCTCCGGTCAGCGCGAGATGGCGCGCCGGGCCTTCACCGATGATGCCGGGCAGGCGCTGGAGGGAACCCAAATCCGCCACGATTCCGACCCTCACTTCTCGGACGCTGAAAGTGGCGCTTGGGGATGCGATGCGGATGTCCGCGGCGGTGATGACGTCGATCCCGCCGCCAATGCACCAGCCGTCCACGGCGGCGATGACCGGTTTGGAGCATCTGGACAAGGAGGTGACAGATTCCTGCAGGGTCCTGATCTGGCGCCGGAAACCTTCACGCAGGCGGGCGTCCATGCCGCCTGCAGCAAGCATGGGAGCAAAAACAGGGGCCATGGCCGGCAGATCGAGGCCATAGCTGAAGTTTCCACCGGAGCCGTATAGCAGGACGGCACGCACGCTGACGTCCTCGCTGAGGGCATCAAAAACCTGGGGGAGTTCCTTCCAGAAGTCCGGACCCATGGCGTTGCCCTTGGACGGGCCGGTGAGTTCAACCTCAGCAATGCCGTCGGCTATGTGCACCCGCAGCGAACGCAGGGAAGTGGTCTCGCTCATGGTGGCTCCATTCTTCGATGGTTGGTGGGGTTCAGTAAATGGGACTGCTTAGTGGCCCGGGCTTGCCCGGGGGCGGGGCTGCACGTCAATATACCGGGCGGCAGGTGCGGGCGCCGCGAGCGAAGCTAGGATCAAGGTATGGAGTTTCTGGTGATTGTTCTGTTTGTCGTGGCCATCGTTGTCGTGAATTTTGTGGTGACCCGCGCCCAGCGCCGGAAGGGTTCCGTTTCTCCCGACGCTGCGCAGGCAGAGGGAGCGCAGCCGGACCAGCAGCGCGCTGCTAAGCCCCAAAAGGCTGCCCGTAAGACAGCCGGCGTTAAGGCAGCTCCGGCCGGACCGCGGACCTCGGCTGAAGCAGCGAAGGAAGCGAATGCCCGGCTCGACGCCGCCCAGCACCAGCAGGTGTATGCAGCCATCGCCCAGGGCCACCCCATCGGGGCCGTCAAACTCTATGCTCAGTTCACCGGGGTGGGGGTTCGCGCCGCCGCTGCCGCGGTGGAAAACCTGGCCATGCATCCCCAGCCGTTCCAGCCGCCGCGCCCGGCCGGAACCGCAGCGAGCGCTTCCGCCGGACCACGGCCGGACGCACCGGAGCATGGCACCCCCACTCCCCGAAACGACAGCATAGAAACATCCCGCGGCAGCACTGACGGACATACCTCCGATCCGGCCGGAGCGGCAGGCAGTGGACCGGCCCCGTCCGCGGAAAAGAGGGAGGCAGGTCCCAGTGCCGCCGGTTCAGCGAAAGCCGCCGGTGGCGGCCCGGACGGAGCTTCCGGACCGGAACGCTCCGCTGCACCTTCAGGTCCGCAGGGCGGCCCCGAAGGCCCGAAACCGGCCACTCCGGAAGAGGACGAGATCAGCAAGTGGGTCAAAAACCTGCGGCCCGAAGACTTCTAGCAGTATCCGGCGGTTTGAAGGCGGGTTTCCTTAAAGCGGCTCTTAGCCCAGTTGCCGTGAGCGCTGCTGGCGGCCGTCAGCTCCATAGGGGTAGTTGCCGACAGCCGGGATGCTCAGATCGGTCAGCCGCTGCAGTTCAGCCCCGGAGAGCCGAAGCGATGCGGCCCCGAGATTGTCGCGCAGCTGCTCCACGGTGCGGGCGCCAAGAATCACCGAAGTCACTCCCGGCTGGGCGGCAAGCCAGGCAAGGGCGACCTGGGCGGAGCTGACCTTATGCGCTGAGGCGGTTGCCTTGAGCTCGTCGAGAATCTGCCAGGTGCGGTCATTGTTGCTGCGCAGGTCCCAGCCCTGGAACTGGCGGGTGGGGTTGTCTCCCACCCGGGTTTTGCCCGCCGGGACAGATTCGCGGCGGTACTTACCGGTGAGCCAGCCGCCGGCCAGGGGTGACCAGGGCAACAGGCCCAGTCCGGCGTCGAGCGCTGCCGGAACCACTTCGGACTCGATCTCGCGCTCCAGCAGGTTGTACTGCGGCTGCAGGGTCACCGGTTCATTCCAACCGTGTGCCCGAGCAGTGAACACAGCCTTGGTCAACTGCCACCCGGTGAAGTTGGAGAGTCCGTAATAGCTGATTTTTCCGGCGGTCACCGCGTCCTGTAGGAAACCCAGGCTCTCCTCGAGGGGGGTCAGCGGATCCCAGGAATGCAGCTGATACAGGTCAATGTGGTCCACACCCAATCGTTTCAGCGAAGCATCCAGAGCCTGACGCAGGTGCCGGCGGGAGTTCCCGAGATCGTTGGGGCTGGCGCCCATCGGAAACCGTCCCTTGGTGGCCAGGACAACGTTGCGCGCAGCCTCGGGCCGCGCCTGGAGCCAATGACCGATGATTTCTTCGGATGTTCCCGAGGTGTAGACATCGGCGGTGTCAATGAAGTTGCCGCCGGCCTCCACATACGAGTTCAACAGGTCATGGGACACCCGCTGGTCGGATTCATTGCCGAACGTCATTGTCCCGAGGGCAAAGGTGCTGACGACGGTGCCGCTGCGGCCCATTAAGCGCATTTCCATGGAAGATCCCTCAACTAGGCGGGGCAGGAGCAAGGAAGCTGCCTGCTGACTGGCCCCTAACATAGTCCGGAATGCGGGTCGGGGGACAGCGCCGCGGCCGTCTGCAGGCACAAAAAAACCCCCGGTTGCCCGGGGGTCTTAGCGCGGAGACGGGGAGATTTGAACTCCCGGTGGGCTTTAGGCCCACACTTCATTAGCAGTGAAGCCCATTCGGCCGCTCTGGCACGTCTCCAAATGCTCTCTGGTAGCTTCCGCTGCCAGCCTGACAAGACTACCCATAAGGGGAGGGTAAGAGCAAAACGTCTCCGAACGGCAAGGAGCGTTCGGCAGTTACCCGTCGGCCTGAGTCCCGCCGGCGGGGGACGGACCATCAGGGGCAGGAGCATCCGCCCGGTACATGGCGGAGAAGAACCCGTACTTCTGGACGTCCTCGCCGGGCTGGTTTTCGGCATACTCGCTGATCAGGGCTGCGAGCCTGCCCTGGAAGCCGGACCGCTGGGTCTCCGAGAGGTACAGCGTCACACTGGTCTCGGACATCCGCCCCGCCTCGGGCGCCAGCCGGTAGTTCTCCAGCGCCGAGTCCAGAATCGCCGGACCCACCAGCGCAGATTCAGGCAACGCCGGATTGAAGGTCAGCCCCAGCGTTTTGCCCGTCGCCCGGTAGGGAATTTCCCGCGCGTTCCGGGCACCGGAGCGCACCGGCTCCGCTGCCGCAAAACCGTGTTCGGTCAGCAGCTGCAGATGATGGAGGGTTGCCCCGGGCGTGGAGCCCAGCCGCTCGGCGATCTCCTTGTTGGTCAGGGTCTCACCGCGCAGGACCTGAAGGATACGAATCCGCAGCGGGTGGGCCACGGCTTTGGCCTCATCCGCCGTTGCTTCGCGTCTTGGGGCTGCTTCACTGTTCACCGTGCCGAGTATAGGCTGCCTGCCTGCGGCACACCGGGGCCTGGTTTCCCGGGCCCCGGTTCGCCGGGCGTCAGCATGCAGGGGTCCCGGTGTGGGCTAGCCCAGCCGCCCGGTCAATGCCTCCCACAGGAACTCGTAGGACATCGCGTACATGCGGGCAGCCTGGCGGTTGTCCGCTGCACCGGCGTGACCGCCCTCGAGGGCCTCATGGAACCACACGTTCGGCACCCCCATCGCCTTCATGCGCGCGGCCATCTTCCGTGCCTGGACCGGACCGACGCGGTCATCGCTGGTGGCCGTCCAGATCAGTGTTGGAGGGTAATCGGCGTCTTCCTTCAGCAGGTGATAGGGGGAGAAGGTCTTCACGAACTCCCACTGTGCGGGGTCTTCCGGATCCCCGTATTCGGCAATCCACGAGTAGCCGGCGGACAGCTTGGTGTAACGGCGCATGTCCAGCAGCGGCACACCGCACGACACGGCGCCGAAAAGGTGCGGATAGGTGGTGAGCATGTTCCCCACCAGCAGTCCGCCGTTGCTGCGCCCGGTGCAGCCCAGATGTTCGCGCGACGTGACGCCGCGGGCTGTGAGGTCTTCGGCCACGGCGGCGAAATCCTCATACGCGCGGTGACGGTTTTCCTGCAGTGCGGCACGGTGCCAGTCCGGCCCGTATTCACCGCCGCCGCGGATGTTGGCCAGCACGTAAACGCCGGACCGCTGCACGCCGTCGTCGTCGGTGAAACGGCGCTCCAGCCAGCCGCGTCCCACCACGCCGCTGTAAGCGGGCGTCAGCGCCTGCTCGAACCCGCCGTATCCGTTCAGCAGCGTCGGGTTTCCGCCGTCAAGCACCAGGTCCTTCGGTCCCACCTGGAAGTACGGCACCTTGGTGCCGTCGGCCGAAACCGCAAAGTGCTGCTCCACCGTGCAGGAAGAGGCGTCAAAGAACGACGGCGACTCCTTCACCACGGCTGCGGCCCCGCCGGCGCTTCCGAGGGTTCCGCGGGACAGGGTGGAGGGTGTCAGGAAGCCGGTGCTGACCAGCCAGTAGTCGTTGCCGGCTTCCTCGTCTTCATCGTCCACGGCATACGCGTCCACGGTGTGCAGTGGCGGGCATGCGTCCAGGACCGTGGAGGTCCAGCTGTTGGCCGGATCCAGCACCGAGATTTCGGAGGAAACGTCGCGCAGCAGGTTCAGCAGCAGGTGGTCCCGGGTCCAGCTCCATGACTGCAGGGAGGTGGCGGGATCGGGGATGAAGAGCGTGGACAGCTGACGGTTGCCGGCCAGGAACCCTTCCACATCCGCGGCCAGCAGGGACCCGGCGGGATGCACGGCGCCGTCGAGCTCCCAGTCCGTGCGGGGACGCAGCACAAGCCACTGCCGGTGCACCTCAACATTGACGTCCAGGGGAACATCCAGGCGCACCCAGGAGCCGTTGCGGCGAAGGAAGGTGGAACTGTTGTAGAAGTCGACGATGTCGATGGCGAGATCCCGCTCAAAACCGGGCGTCTGGTCGTGGGCCACCACTGCCATCATGTGGTCCTCGGGGATCTCGAAATACGGTTCGGCGTCCGCCAGGTCCATGCCGCGGCGCAGGATCCGGCTGGTGCGCGGATAGGAGGAGGATGTCATGGAGCCGGGGCCGAAATCGGTGCCCACGTACAGCTCGTCCGGTCCGGCCCAGCTGATCCGGTTCTTTGCCGCCGGAATGTCGAACCCGCCCGGCACGAAGGCGCGGTCGACGACGTCGAACTCGCGGTAGCGTGCGGCGTCGCCGCCGTCGGGGGAGAGGACCACCAGGGCACGCCGGTAGGACGTTCCGTCGGCCGGGCGCAGGAACGCGGAGCCGCCCCAGACCCACTCCATGCCCTCGGTGCGGCTGAGCTCGTCCACGTCCAGCAGGATTTCCCACTGCGGATCCTCGGTGCAATAGCTGTCCCAGGTGGTGCGCCGCCACAGGCCCTTGGGATGCTCGGCGTCGCGCCAGAAATTGTAGTAGTGCCCGCCCCGTTTGGCGGCCATCGGAATGCGGTCAGTGGAGTCGAGGACTTCCAACAGGCGCTTTTCCGTCTGCTCGAATCCCGTCGCGGCGAGCAGGTCTTCGGTGACTTTATTTTCGGCGCGCACCCAGTCCAGCTGCTTGTCTCCGTAGATGTCCTCCAGCCACAGGAACTCGTCATCGGCGTTGGGGACGGCGGACAGATCGGAAGTCGATGAAGTCATGTGCCCATCCTAGGGCTCCCGTGAGACCGTTTGCCCGGACCTTTTCATGCCGGCCCGGGCACGGTCGGGCCCAGCCGCGGTCAGGCCGGAATGCTGCGGACATACAGGAGCGCTTCGCGGGCGAAACCGGTCCATGCTTTGCGTGTCGCGGCGGAGTCACTCCGCGCGGGAACCTCGATCCACTCCCGCATTGTCCGCCTTCCGATGGTGACCGGCTCAGCGGAACCTTCCTCCAGCAGGGCAACCGCGCGGGCGCGGGGGAGTTTGAGGATCAGGGTGTCCCCAGGGCCTGAACCAAGGAACGCGACAACCTTCTTTCCGGTCCGCAGTGCCGGACTCCGGAACATCGTCCCAACCGCCACCGGCCCGTCATCCTGCAGGGCCTGGGCAATCTCCTGCAGCAGGTCCTGCTGTTCCCGTGATGCTGACATGAGGGCAATTCCTCCCAGCGGGTCTTCCGGCCCAGGGCGCTCAGACGGCGAAGGTGCTCAGATGCTACGCCGTGGACCGGCGGGAGAACAGCGCCTCCGGCGGTGCCGGCGCCGGCTGCGCTGGCGGTCGTTTCCCGGATGCGGCGGCGTGACGGCGCAGCCGAAGAGGCCGGATACTCTTGAAGCATGACGAATACGCAGAGCTTTCAGGTGGCCGTGATAGGAGCGGGTCCGCGTGGAATCTCTGTGGTGGAGCGCGTGCTGGCGGGCTATCTGGCGCTGGCTCCGGACGAGCGGCCGGCTCTGGGCATCACCATCCTTGAT
Source organism: Arthrobacter citreus (assembly GCF_038405225.1). NCBI lineage: Bacteria > Bacillati > Actinomycetota > Actinomycetes > Micrococcales > Micrococcaceae > Arthrobacter > Arthrobacter citreus. The sequence goes on along the minus strand of NZ_CP151657.1, from coordinate 3,024,360 downwards.
CCGTTCAACCCCGGCCCCGGCCATGTGTGGCGCACCGGACAGTCCCGGCTGTTCCTGATGAACACCCCCTCGCTTTTCCCCACGGTAGTTCCGGCCGGAGCCACGGCCGCAGAGCTGGCTGCGTCTCCCACCGGCCTGTCCTTTGACCAGTGGCGGATCCTGATGACGGCCCCGGACTCGGACGCCGATTTGACCGCCGGGGACCGGGAAGAGCTTGCGGCTCTGACTCCCGGAGCCTTCCCCAGCCGAGCGATCTACGGACGGTACCTCGAGTGGACCTACGCGCGTCTTGAGGAAACTGCCGCCGCTTCCGGCGTGCGCTTGGAGCACGTGCGCGCCGAAGTCCTGAGCATTACCCGCCCGGAGAGCGGGACCGGCTGGTCGCTGGAGGTGGCCGGGGAAGGCATCCTGGCCGCTGACGCCGTCGTCCTGGCCCTGGGACACCTGCCGGCTGCGCTCAGTGCGGACCAGGACCGCCTCCGCGACGCCGCGGACCGCCACAACCTGCGCTACCTGCCGCCCGCCGTACCCTCGGACGTGGACTTCTCGGTGCTTCCGGCGGGCGAGCCGGTGCTGGTGCGCGGCCTGGGACTCAACTTTTTCGACATCATGATTCAGGTGACTCTGGGGCGCGGGGGACGCTTTGTTTCCAGCGGGAAAGCCGCGGGACGCGCACTGCGGTACGAGCCGAGCGGCCGCGAGCCGGTCCTCATTGCCGCCTCCCGCCGTGGAACACCGTACCGGGCGAAAGCCCGGCTGGACTCCTACGTGCCGCGCAGCGTCCGGCTGCGCTATTTCACGGAAGAGGCAGCTGCTGCCTTCCGGAACCAGGGCATCCTGCCCGGCTTTGACCATGACCTGTGGCCGCTCCTGCACCGGGATGCCGTGTGGGCCTACTACTCGACACTGGCCAGGATCGCCGCTGATGAACTGGCGGAGCCGGCCAATGTGTTCCTGGATGAACTCCGCGCAGCCCTGGACCTGCCAGGCCCGGAATGGGACGCGGCCAAGGAAAGAGTCCTGGCCCGTTTTGTCCCCGAACACCGGCGCACCAACCTTGAAGCGCTGGCCCAGCCGCTGGGCAGGCGGCCGTACCGCGGCGCACAGGATCTCGACGACGCAGTCCTCGCCTATCTTGAGGCTGACGCCGCGGGATCCGCCGCCGGCGAGGATGACCCGTTGAAAATGGCCATCGGTGCGCTGAACGCGGGACGCACCCTGCTGAAAGCGGTGGTGGCCGACGGCGGACTCGCCGAGGCATCCTGGCTCACGGAACTGCGGGGCTGGTTCGAACCGCTGGTGGAGGGCCTGGCCAGCGGACCGCCGCCGGAACGGATTGAACAGCTGGCCGCCCTGGTGCGTGCCGGCGTCGTGCACTTTGTGGGTCCGGATCCGCGTTTTGACGTGGACGAAGCGCGCGGAGTGTTCACGGGAACATCCCCGTGGTCCGGCACCGAATACGCGGCAAAAACGCTGGTGGAGGCAATGATGCCGGCAAACCGGGTGGACCGGAACATCTCTCCGCTGCTCGGCGGAATGCTCCGTGACGGACTCGCCCGGCCCAAGGTCATGATGGCGGGAGACGGCACGGCGGTGGTCACCCCCGGGCTGGACGTCACCTTGCCGCCGTACCGGCCGGTGGGCATCAGCGGTGAGCCGCAGGAGGACCTGTACGTGCTGGGGCTGCAGCTGTCTTCGGTCCAGTGGGGAACGGCGATTGCTGCTGAGGCAGGATCTCCGGCCCGGTCCGGGGCGCGCACGGTGCGGGATGCCGATGACATTGCGGCTGCACTGCTGGCTTCGGCCGCCCGTGGCGGCGGCAGCAGTGATGCCGGCACGGCGGGCGAACAGCAGCTGGCATCGAGCCTGCCCCTGGCACCCGGGAGCTAGGTCGGCACGTCTATGCCCATGGACCGGAGGGCATCCGCCTGCCCGCCGAAGGGATCCAGGGCCCGGCCCGCCGTGAAGATGACGCAGGTGTTCTCCGGTGTCGCGATCTGGAGGTCGGCGGTGTTCCACGGGGTGTTGCGCGGACCGTCAACGCATCCGATGTCAAAGGAGTTGAAGTTTTCGCTCATCCCCCACAGTGCTGGTTGACGCAGCGTCAGGGTCAAGCGCTGCTGCCCGGGCCTGCCGCCGGTGACCCGTCCCCGCTGCCGGCAAATCCCCTCAGCATCCGGCAGAAGGCCACACTGTTTTCGGAGGGCCACCAGTGCCCGCCGTCAACCGGGCTGATCCGCAGGTCCCGGACTTCCGCACCTAGTCCATCCGTCAGGCGGGGCGAGAGAAACGGATCATGTAGCGGCACCAGCACATGCACGGGAACCTCGACGCGCGGCAGCGGTGCCCGGGCGGAGATCCCCGATCCCAGCAGGTTGGCGCGGTAGAGCTGCAGGCCCCGGACCGCATTGTCGGTGGCGGTTTCGGCAGCGGTCCCTGTCCGTTCCGCATAGCGCGGACCCAGCAAACGCCACAGGGCTTCCGGCAGGACCGGGAGCTGGAAGAAACCGACATAGGTGCTCCGCACCGCCTGCCCTGCGGCAAGAAGCCACCGGCGCGGATCGCGGAGGCACTGTGAAAACCAGCGGTTTAGATGGCCGATGTCCGGCCCGGAAATGCTGGTGAAACTCAGGATCCTGCCGACAGCCCGGGCATCCCGAACCGCGGCCCAGCACTGAATGGATCCCCAATCATGGCCGACCAGATGAACCGGTCCGCCAACCCTCTCCAGCACGGCGTACAGGTCGTTGACCAGCAGCGGCAGCCGGTACGGCGCCAGCGGGCTGCCGGCGTTCTCCGGCGGAACCTCGGTGTCTGGCACGTCATTGCCTTCGGTCAAACGGGAAGCTCCGGCGTTGCGGGTGTCGTAGGCGATCACCCGATGGTCGGCAGCCAGGTCCCCGATGACGCTGCGGAAGATGGCGTGGTCATCCGGATAGCCATGGACCAGCAGGACCGTGGGAGTGCCCGGCTCCGCCGGCAGCCCGTATTCGAAGACCGCCAGCCGGGCGCCGTCGTTCTCCACCGTATGTTGCCTGTTCGCCCGCATCCGGATCTCCTCTTGTGCGCTGGTCCAGCATCCTCTCAGATCCGGCGGCAGATGAGAACGGGTGCGCCAGGGTCCGCCGGCAGAGACGGCAACACGGTACCGGCACCACGATACTGACGACGACGGCGGCCCGCACCTGTGAGGTGCGGGCCGCCGTCGTGCCTTACCGGTTTCTCCGCCGCCGCGGGCGAACTTCCACGGTTAGAACGGGTACTGCCGGGGTTCGCGCTGCAGAGTGACCGTGTGGTCGGTGGTGAATTCCCCGATGGCCCACTCGCCGTTGAAACGGCCCAGGCCGGAGTTCTTCTCACCGCCGAAAGCAACGTGGGCTTCGTCCTGGACGGGGATGTCGTTGACGTGTGTCATGCCTGCCTGGACGCGGCGGGCAAACAGGACCCCCGCATCCAGGTTGGAGGTGAAGACCGAGCTGGCGAGCCCCAAATCAGTGGCGTTGGCCAGTGTCAGGGCGTCTTCGGCATCGGCGGCGCGGGTGATGCCGGCGATGGGGCCGAAAATCTCTTCCTGGAAGAGTTCCATGTCCTTGGTGACGTCTGCGAAAACGTAGGGGGAGAGGACCTGTCCGTTGGATTCGCCCTCCACCACCAGCCGCGCGCCCTGCTCCTTGGCGAGCTCGATCTTCTTCTGCAGGCCTTCGAGCTGCTTGGCGTTGATGATCGGACCCACGGTGTTCTGCGGGTCCCGGGGATCCCCGGACTTCAGCGTCTTCGCGTGAGCGGCGAACTTTTCGACAAATTCGTCGTACACGGCGTCTTCGACGATGATCCGGTTCACCGCCATGCAGATCTGGCCCTGGTGCAGGAACTTGCCCATGATGGCCGCCTTGACCGCCTGGTCCACATCAGCATCGGCCAGGACCACAAACGGGCTGTTGCCGCCGAGTTCCAGTGCCACATGCTTCAGGGTGGGGCCGCTCGCCGCCAGCGCACCGAGGTTCTTGCCCACGGGTGTGGATCCGGTGAAGGAAATGAATCCCGGAACCGGGTGCTCAACAAATGCGTCTCCGATTTCGGAACCGGCACCGATGACCACGCTGAGAACCCCCGCGGGCAGGCCCGCTTCTTCGAAAATCTTGGCGAGCATCAGTCCGCCGGTCACCGGAGTATCCGAGGCGGGCTTGAGTACGACGGCGTTGCCCAGCGCCAGTGCCGGTGCGACTGAACGCTGGGACAGGTGCAGCGGGAAGTTCCAGGGACTGATGACCCCGACGACGCCCAGCGGTCCGCGGTACACCCGGGATTCCTTGCCCGGAGTGTCCGACTCCAGGATCCTGCCCGAGACACGGTGCGGGAAGGTGGCCGCTTCCTTGGTGATGGAGCGGGCCGAATCCACCTCGAGGGTGGCCTTGACGACGGTGCTGCCGGCCTCTGCGGCGAGCCAGGCGATGATCTCGTCACGGCGCTCATCGAAAATCCCGGCCGCACGTTCCATGACCTCGCGCCGGGTGGAAGGGGTCAGGGCTGCCCACTCCTGCTGGGCCTTGGCTGCAGCGGTGTAAGCCTCGTCCAGGTCTTCGCGGGAAGCCTGCCGGATGCTCATCAGCTCACTTCCGTCGAAAGGGCTGGTGTCGGAGAGGATCCGCTCGGATCTGCCGTCCCGCCACGTCCCGGCGATGAACTGCTGCGCGGGAATCCAGCCGGTAAGGGCAGGGGCGGACGATTCAACCTGTGTTGTCATGAGCTTTCTCCTTGATGAAATCTCGACGTCTGTCCCGGGTCCAACCGGCCGCTGCGCCGTTTCATTCCCGCAAGAGGCGGCGCACTATGGCCAACGATTGGGGGATGCATCTCCCGGAGTCTCTGGACGGCGGGGAAAGAGGAGACCTACGATACAAGCCACGGCGGATTCCCGAGGGATCGCCTGAAGCACGATGTTCTGGCCGATGTACCCAAGGGATGGCATCCGATGTCGACGCTCAAATACACCACCGATGACTCCGGAACGTTTGTACCTCCGCGCGTCGTCCCCTTGTCCAAGGGCCGGATTGTCGTCAACTGGATCACCTCCACCGACCACAAGACGATCGGCTACATGTACCTGATCGCCTCCTTTGTCTTCTTCTGCGTGGGCGGCGTCATGGCGCTGATCATCCGCGCCGAGCTCTTCGAGCCGGGAATGCAGATCCTGCAGACCAAGGAGCAGTACAACCAACTGTTCACCATGCACGGCACCATCATGCTGCTCATGTTCGCGACCCCGCTGTTCGCCGGCTTCGCCAACGTCATCATGCCGCTGCAGATCGGTGCGCCTGACGTCGCGTTCGCCAGGCTGAACGCCCTGGCCTTCTGGTTCTTTCTTTTTGGCAGCAGCATCGCCGTCGCCGGGTTCATCACGCCCCAGGGGGCGGCGTCCTTCGGCTGGACGGCGTATGCGCCGCTGTCCAACACCACCTTCTCGCCCGGTATCGGCGGGGACCTGTGGGTTTTCGGCCTGGCGCTGTCCGGATTCGGAACGATCCTTGGCGCGGTCAACTTTGTCACGACCATCATTTGCCTGCGGGCGCCGGGAATGACGATGTGGCGGATGCCGATCTTCACCTGGAACACGCTCGTGACCGCCATCCTGATCCTGATGGCCTTCCCGCCGCTCGCCGCGGCGCTGTTCGCGCTGGGAGCTGACCGAAGGTTTGGCGCGCAGATCTTCGATCCCGAGCGCGGAGGGTCCATCCTGTGGCAGCACCTGTTCTGGTTCTTCGGGCATCCGGAGGTCTACATCATTGCGCTGCCGTTCTTCGGCATCATCTCCGAGGTGCTGCCCGTCTTCAGCCGCAAGCCCATCTTCGGGTACAAGGGACTGGTGTTCGCCACGCTGGCCATCGCGGCCCTGTCGGTGACGGTGTGGGCACACCACATGTACGTCACGGGCGCTGTCATGCAGTCCTTCTTCGCGCTCATGACCATGCTGATCGCCGTGCCCACCGGGGTGAAGTTCTTTAACTGGATTGGCACCATGTGGCGGGGATCCATCACGTTTGAAACCCCCATGCTGTGGAGCATCGGGTTCCTGATCACGTTCCTTTTCGGCGGCCTCACCGGCATTATCCTGGCCTCGCCGCCGCTGGACTACCAGGTCTCCGACACCTACTTCGTGGTGGCGCACTTCCACTACGTGGTCTTTGGAACCGTGGTGTTTGCGATGTTCGCGGGCTTCTACTTCTGGTGGCCCAAGTTCACGGGCAAAATGCTCAATGAACGCCTGGGCAAGATCCACTTCTGGATGCTGTTCCTGGGCTTCCACGGCACCTTTATGATCCAGCACTGGCTGGGAGTCTCCGGCATGCCCCGGCGGTACGCGGACTACCTCCCCGAGGACCGCTTCACCGCGATGAACCAGCTGTCCACTGTTTCCTCGATGCTTCTGGGCGCGTCCCTGATTCCGTTCTTCTGGAATGTGTTTGTCACTTGGCGGCGCGGACGCAAGGTGGAAGTGGACGATCCCTGGGGCTTTGGCTGTTCGCTGGAATGGGCAACCTCCTGCCCGCCCCCGCGCCACAACTTCACGTCCCTGCCGCGGATCCGCTCCGAGCGTCCGGCTTTGGACCTGCACCATCCGGAACTGCAGCCCAGGCCCAATGAGGATACCGACAACCCGGCCGTAAAGATGTTTGGTGCCGCTGACATGGGCAGCCAATCACCTAACGACGCGGATCCCCGGAACTAGGTCACCGGCACGGACACCCGGAGCGGGTGCAGTGTTACTCCGCGGCCATTCCCACATGCGGAGGGCGGGCGCCGGGGGGAGTGCCGACACCCCAGCCGTAGGCAAGCTTGTGGGCCTCCAGGACAAAAAAGGTTTCAGTTGCTGAGACCCCGTCTATGAGCTGGAGCCGGTCATACAGAAGCTCGGTGTAATGCTCCAGGTCACGGCAGACAACCTCAACCATTACGTCGTAGGTGCCCGTTGTCAGGACCACGTAGCTGGACTCGGTGAGTCCAGCCAGTTCCTGGCACACCTGACGGGCCTTGCCCGGCAGGCAGCGAACACCGATGAGGGCAAGGCGGTCGAAGCCGATGGACAGCGGATTGGCGATTCCCACAATCTGCAAGGTGCCTGAGTCTTCAAGCCGCTGCACGCGGTACCGCACCGAGGAAGCGGGTATCCCGGTTTCCTCGGCAATTTCCTTGAAGGACTTTCGCCCGTTCAGTTGAAGTGCGGCGATGAGCTGACGGTCAATGTCGTCCAGTTCGGTCATCAGGCTCCCTTTGGCACATGAATGGAGGCAGGCGCCTCCCGGGTTTACGGGGAAAACCGCCTGCTGCAAGCTGGCGGACAAACCGGGACGGCTGTGGTGATGCCTCCGCACCACCACAGCCGTACTGGTTTCACCTTAGTCGAGGTGGATGACGCCGGTGCGAAGGTCGGTCATGTCCAGCAGGGTGTGGACACCGCCGATGCGGCCCCAGCCGGTGCCTTTTCCGCCGGCACCGCCGAACGGCATGTTGATGTCCCACCAGCCGTTCGAATCGTTCACGACCACCTGGCCGGTCTGCAGCTCTTCCATGAAGCGGAAGGCACTCGTCATGTTCTGCGTGAACACGGCCGACTGCAGGCCCAGTGCGTCGGAGTTGGCGATGCGGAGGATGTCATCATCATCCTGTCCAACAATGATGGGCAGCACCGGACCGAAAGACTCTTCCTTGCTGAGCAGGCTGTCTTCGCTGACTCCGTCCACGACGGTGAATTCGTAGTACAGGTCGGTCGGGAAGTCGGTGCTGCGCTGACCGCCCATGAGGATATCGAAGCCCCGTTCCCGCGCATCGGCCATATGGGCGTCCATCTTTTCCGCCACGAGCTGGTTGTTCAGCGGGCCGAGGTTTGTGCCGTCAGCGAGGGGATCGCCAAGTTTCACCGTCGCTTTTGCGTATTTGAGGACTTCCCGCACAAATTCTTCATGGACATCCTGGTGCACGATTACGCGTTCCGTGGCGCAGCAGACCTGTCCGGCGCAGAAGAACGCGCCGTCAACGGCAGCCTTCGCTGCCCGCTCCAGGTTGGCGTCAGCGAGAACGACGACGGGGCCGTTTCCGGAGCATTCCATGATGGACCGCTTCAGGCCGGCGGTCTGCTGGATCTTGGCTGCCGTTGCCGAGGATCCGATGAAGCCAATCGCATCGATCCCGGTATGGGACACCAGCTGGGCGCCAAAAGCACCGTCACCGGGAAGGATTGATACCAGACCCTCCGGAACACCGGCCTCGATGAGGCATTCCATCGCAGCAAGCACGGTGAGCGCGGTGTTCTGCGGCGGCTTGACCACATGGGCGTTGCCGGTGGCCAGGCCCGGAGCGACGAACTCGGCGAACATCAGCAGCGGAAAGTTCCACGGCGTGATGATGGCCCACACGCCAACAGCAGCACGGAAGGTGAACATGCGCTTGCTGGTGTCCGAGGAAGGAATCGTTTCACCGTTGAGGCGGATCGCGTCTTCTGCGTGAAGGTGGAAGAGCTGGGCGGCTTCCTTGACGTCGGCGATCGATTCAGCCAGCGGCTTGCCCTGTTCCAGCGTCTGCAGCCGGGCCAGTTCGTCCACCCGGCGTTCCAGCGCATAACCGATCCCGTGGCAAATCTCCGCGCGCTTGAAGACGCCGATCTTCTGCCAGGCTTCCTTCGCCGCATGAGCCTTTTCGACCGCCAGATCCAGGTCCGCCTCGGTGGGGACCGGAATGGAGGCTATGAACTCTCCGGTGGAGGGGCTGACGACGTCGTAACGCGCGTCGCCGCTGCCATCGGAGTATTCACCGCCGATGAACAACTGTGTGCGGGTGGGGGCAGATACAGCGGTCATGATCTCAGGGCCCTTTCGAGAGGTCTGGAGCTTGGTGTCGTAGATCACTCTAGCCCGGAGGCCCCTAACGTCAAGAGCAAGTGAACGTTAATTTCTTGTTACAAAAACAATAAATTGGGTATCTCTTGACTTTTACAGCAGTTTTGCAATGCTTCTACCTGTCCTACTGGTGGTGACCGAGATGGAGAAGCACGATGGCTGAACAAGTGGCGCTGCCTGAGCAGACAGAGCAGCTACCGAAAAAAATGCGTTGGTTCGACGGCTTTGCAATGTCCATGACCATGCCGGCGGCACTGATCGCCACGCTGGGTGCTTCCGTCGCGGACCTGGGCGGGTGGGGAGCGGCGGTCCTGTGGGCCATTTCCATGCTCATTGCCATGGGCGTCAACTGGATTTACACCGAGCTCGCCACCATGTTTCCGGAGTCTTCCGGGGGCATCAGCCACTACGCGGCCGAAGCGTGGAAAAAGCGCGCCCCATGGGTGGCCCCGCTGGCCAGCGTGGGGTACTGGCTGCCCTGGGGCACCAACCTGGCAACCTACGGTGCAGTGACTGGAGCCCTGGTGCAGGCGCAGTGGTTTCCCGAGTCCACGTGGACGATGGACTTAGGACCCATCACGCTGAACCTGCCGATCGCCATTGGCATCGCCGTCATCCTGTTCATGTACCTGGTGAACGTCATCGGTGTCCGGTTCACGATGGCCTTCGTGTACATCACGGCAGGCATCCTGATGATTCCGCTCTTTGCCTTTATCGTCCTGCCGCTCTTCAGCGGCGAATGGCGTCCGGCGGAGCTGACCTGGAACCTGCACGGAATGGAAGGGCTGCATAAGGCCCTGGTCTGGCTCTACATCATGGCCTGGACGACCTTCGGCATCGAGGTCTGCGCCACCTTTGCTCCTGAATACCGGGATTCGGTCAAGGACACCACCAAGGCCATCAAGGCTGCGGTCCTGTTCTGCCTTGGGGTCTTTTTCCTGATCCCGATCACCCTGGGCGGTTACGCCGGCGAGGCCGCCATCCAAGCAGACCCCGCGACGTTCTTTGTCGACAGCTTCGCCTCGCTCATCGGCGGCGCCGCGGATGTCATGGTCCTGTGCCTGATCGCATCGCTGCTGCTGATCATGACCACGTCGGTGGCAGATGCATCGCGTGTCCTCTTCATGATGGGCAAAACCGGCATCACGGTCCGCTCGGTGGGGAAGCTGAACCGCAGGGGCGTTCCGATCCGGGCACTGAACGTCATGCTCGTTCTCAACATCGTTGTTCTGGTGGTGCTCCAATCGCCCCTGGCGATCATCGTCACGGGAAACCTCGGCTACATCCTTACCCACATCTTCGCGGTATCGGGCTTCTTCATGCTGCGGAAGGACAGGCCCAATGCGGTCCGGCCGATCAAGCTCGCCCGGTGGTTCGTGCCGCTCTCGCTTTTCCTCACGGCGTTCATGGTCCTCATCCTTGTCGTAGGCGCCACCGGCTTCTCCGTCACCGGGTACGGGGGATACAAGGAGCTGGCCATCGCCCTGGGCGTCCTGGCCACGGGAGTGGTGATGTGGTTCTTCGTGCAAAAGAGCGATGCCCGGAAAGCACAGGAATCCGAGTCCCCCACCCGCTAGAAAGGAAACGACGTGCACTGGTTTCTCCTGGCTGCGGCCATCGCCGCCGAGATAGCGGCCACAACCCTCCTGAAGGTATCCGCCGGGTTTTCCAAGCCTGCCGCCAGTATCGGGACGGTCCTGGGATACGTGCTCTCGTTTTATCTCCTCAGCCTGGTTCTCAAATACGTTCCGCTCAGCATGGCGTATGCGATCTGGTCCGCAGCGGGCACCATCGCCATAGCGCTGATTGGCGTGGTCTGGTTCCAGGAACGGCTCACCGCCCTGCAGTTGACCGGCATCCTGCTGACCGCTGCCGGCGTGGCCCTGATCAACCTCGGCGCAGGCTCCGGATCCGCTGCCCCTGAGGCGGGCAGCGGCGTCGGGCACCACCTGCATCACTAATCCGCGCAAACGGGACCGGACGTTTCGCATGCCGGTCCCGGCGCGGTGATACAAAATGAAAGAAAATCAATGAGTATTTACGAAAGCACGTCCGACACCTTCGACCCCTCGGTCATCGATGCATCCCTGAAAGGTGCAAGCAACATCCCGTACTGGCTGGACGACCCGGAGCGTCCGGCTGCGCTTCCGTCGCTGGAAGGCACTGCTGACACCGATCTATTGGTGGTGGGCGGGGGCTACTCGGGCCTGTGGACAGCCTTGATGGCCAAGGAGAGAGATCCTGAGCGGCCGGTCATGCTGCTGGAGAGCCAAACCGTGGGATGGGCCGCGTCAGGGCGCAACGGCGGGTTCTGCGAAGCGACCCTGGTGCACGGTGATTCCAACGGACGGCAGCACCTGCCCCAGGAAAACGATCTGCTGCGGACCCTCGGGCTGGAGAACCTGCGTGAGCTCGCGGAGACCATCGACCGCTATGGCATTGACTGCGACTTCATCTATTCCGGTGTCCTGAAGGTAGCCACCGAGGAACACCAGGTCCAATGGCTGCGGGACGAAGTCACGCTCCATCCCGAACTGGAATTCCTGGACCGGAGCCAAGTGCGGGCCAGCGTCCAATCGCCCGTCTACTGCGCGGGACTGTGGGACCGGGAAGGGGCCGCAACACTGAACCCGGCAAAACTGGCGTGGGGCCTGCGCCGGGTTTGCCTGGAGAAGGGCGTGATCATCCATGAGAACACCCACGCCACTGAGATCCAGGACGCAGACGGGAAAATGCTCGTCAGCACCAGGGCCGGCGGGGTGGTGGCCAACCGGGTCGCGTTGGCGACTAACGTTTTCCCGTCCCTGCTTAAACGCCACCGGCTCCACACGATCCCGGTTTATGACTACGCGCTGATGACGGAACCGCTCACCGAAGACCAGCTTGCGGCGCTGGGTTGGAACGATGACCAGGGAATTGCAGATCTGAACAACCGCTTCCACTACTACCGCAAGACAGTGGATGCCACGGGCGCCACGCGCATTCTCTTCGGCGGTTACGACGCCGAGTATTACTTTGGCGGCCGGGTGAAACCGGAATACGACCAGAATTCCGAGACGTTCCGCAAACTGGCAGCCCACTTCTACTTCACCTTTCCCCAGCTTGAGGGTGTGAGGTTTTCCCACGCATGGGGAGGGCCGGTCGATTCCTGCAGCAGGTTCTTCGCGTTCTTTGATACAGCCTTCAAGGGCAGAGTGGCCTACACCGCCGGCTTCACCGGCCTGGGCGTTGGAGCAACCCGATTCGCCGCCAACGTCATGCTCGATTTGCTCTCCGGCGACACAACACAGCGCACCGAATTGGAGATGGTCAAGAAAAAGCCCCTTCCCTTCCCGCCGGAACCTGTTGCCTGGGTTGGGGTGAAGCTGATGACCCACGAACTGGCCCGGGCTGACCGCAACCAGGGCAAACGCGGACTCTTCCTGAAGACGATGGACTCGCTCGGGATGGGGTTCGACTCGTGAGCGCGGCAGAAAGCGCAGCGGTCCACCCACGAACAGGACTGGAGGCGGGACAAGCGCTGGATATCGCCTCGATACTGCTGGACCACCAGCCGGTTGCCCCGGCCCAGGACGGAGGCGGAACACCCACCACCGGGGTGCAGCCGCTCGGACGGCTGGCGGACTCCGAACTTGGTGTTTGGGAGCTGAGCGCCGGTACCATGTACGACGTCGAAGTAGACGAAGTCTTTGTGGTGACGGCGGGCAGGGGCCTCCTGATCATCGAACCGCGCGGGGATCTGCCGGAACAAAGAACCGACCTGTACCCCGGCGTCGTCGTGCGTCTGAGCGAGGGGGTGCGGACAACATGGATCATCACCGAAGCGCTGCGCAAGTTCTATGTCCTTCCCCGTGCACCGCGGGTCACCACCGAAAACCCAGGGGCACACTAATGATTTCCTTTCCATCAGGACACCAGCACATCGGCGGCGGCTACCGAAGGGGGACCGGGGCCACCGTTGCCCGGGTGAATCCGGCCACTGGCCGGGAGGCTGAGCGTATCGAGTACGCAACAAGCCGGGACGCCGACGACGCGGTGAAGGCGGCGGCTGCGGCGTTTCCCGCCTGGTCAGCCCGCACCCCCGGCGAACGGTCGGATCTGCTGCGTTCCTTCGCCTCGGGTCTGGAGGCCCAGGCGCAGGAACTGGCGGAGCTGGAAACCGCGCAAACCGGTAAAACCCTGCGCATGTCCACGCAGTTCGACGTTCCGGGCACCATCGATAACACCAACTTTTTCGCCGGAGCCGCACGCCACCTGCAAGGACTCGCCGCAGGTGACTATGCCGGAAAATCGACCTCCATGATCCGCCGTGAAGCCATCGGCGTTGTTGCCTCGATTTCGCCGTGGAATTACCCGCTGCAAATGGCGGCCTGGAAAATTCTTCCGGCAATAGCGGCGGGAAACACCATTGTCCTCAAGCCCAGTGAACTGACGCCCGGCACTTCCCTGTTGTTCGCCCAGATAGCAACCGAAGCGGGAATTTCTCCCGGTGTGATCAACGTGGTGGTGGGTGACGGACGGGAAGTGGGAGAGGCGCTGATCCGGAACCCTTCGGTGGGAATGGTCTCCTTCACCGGGTCCACCGCGGTGGGACGCCGCGTCATGGAGCTGGCCGCTGAAGGCGGTAAGCGCGTGCACCTGGAACTTGGCGGCAAGGCGCCGCTGATTGTGTTCGATGATGCCGATGTGGAAGCTGCAGCCCATGGCGCCGTTGCCGGAGCAACCATCAACGCAGGCCAGGACTGCACGGCTGCAACCCGCGCCTACGTCCACTCCTCGCTGTTCGATTCGTTCACGGCCCGTGTGGCAGAGCTGATGGACAATATGGTGGTGGGAGATCCCCGGCAGGATGACACCGACATGGGTTCCCTCATCTCGGAAACGCACCGGGAAAAGGTCGCTTCCATGGTGCTCCGTGCTGCCGACAGCGGGGCACGGATTCTGGCCGGCGGATTCGCGCCGGACATGGCAGGGGCGTTCTACCGTCCCACTCTCATCACCGGAGCAGCCCAGGACAGCGAAATCGTGCAGGACGAGATTTTCGGACCGGTGCTCGTGGCGCTTCCCTTTGACAGTGATGACGAAGCGCTGGCGCTCGCCAACGATTCACCGTTCGGGCTGGCGGCCTCGGCGTGGACGAAAGACGTCAACCGGGCGATGCGGGCAGCGGCGGAAATCCAGGCGGGGTGCGTGTGGATCAACGAACATATTCCGATCGTCTCCGAGATGCCGCACGGAGGGTACAAAGCATCGGGGTTCGGCAAGGACATGTCCTCCTACTCCTTCGAGGAATACACCAACGTCAAGCACGTGATGATCTCCCATGACACGGCGGTGCACAAAGACTGGCAGGACACCGTCTTTCGGCAGCGCCCGTGACCTTGCGGCCGGCGGAGCAGCAGCCGATCCGGTCCGGGAACTGAAAGGGAACTAAAAAGGGAGCTAAAAAGACCGGCGGTGCGGGGAGCAGGACTCCCGGCACCGCCGGTCTTTTGCATTAGATCCGCACTGCGGTCCGGGTTACCGGCCGCTGAGGCAGATCAGATACCGTGCCCACTCCAGCGTGTACCGGAGCCAGCCGCGGACGTCCCACCAGTGTTTCGGCGGAACCGGAGCCTTGCAGACAGGTGCCGGCGGCTCCACCGGTGCTGCCTCGACGGTCACCGGAAGCGTGACCGTGGTCCCGGAGGGAGCTGCGGTCAGCACCAGCGTTCCCGCGCCGGACGCCGACGCCGGAACCGTCACGCTGACATTGGCCGCACCGGCAGTGACCGGTGCGGTGCCCAGTGCGGTGGCGGTGCCCGCCGCATTGACCCAGTTCACGGCCAGCGCCGTGTTGGCCGGGCTCCCCAGCGATGTCAGGTCCAGGCCGGAAACCGTGAAGGAAACGGCTGCTCCGGCTGCCGCTGTTGCCGGGGCACCCTGCGCCACAACGCCCTGGCGGGCGAAGTCCGGTGACAGCGGACTGTTGGCCTGGATGTAGCTGATCCAGGCATCGCGGTCCACGAGCCCGGAATCTCGGGTGTCCGTGCCCTCGGCGAAGACACTGAAGTTGTCGCCGCCCTGGGCCAGGAAGCTGAACGTACCCACCCGGTAAGCCCGGGCCGGATCGAGGGCTTCACCGTTTACGGTGACTGTTTGGATCCGCGACCCCGCAGCCTGCGCCGGGTCGTAGGTGTAGGTGATGTTGTCCGACAGACCCAGTGCCAGGAACGGACGCGAGCCGCCCTCCGGCTGCCACTGCTGCTCCAGCATGATTTTCACCTGGGCTCCGGTGAGGGTGGTGGTCCAGAGATTGTTGACGAACGGCAGCACTGCGTTGGCTTCGGCGTACGTGATCACGCCGTCGTCGCCGTAGTACAGCTCGGCCCGCAGCCCGCCGGGATTGGTGACGCCAATTTCGGCGCCGCCCCGCTCCGGCGAGGACAGCGTGCTGAGCAGGGAATCAGCCACCAGGTTGCCCAGGGCGGATTCCGAGCCGCGGTCATCGCGTGAGGTTCCGGTAAACGCCGTCGTAATGTCGGCGGTGACGGACCCTACGGGCTCGTTGCCGACCTCGGCGGAGTAGGCCAGGGCAGCATCAACAATGGACTTGACCTCGGCAACCGCGGGGTAGGCGGCAACCAGCGACGCGGCGCTTTCCGTGGTGCGTGGAACGTTGGTGGCCGTGTAGGAGAGGACCGCGTCAGTGGCCGGGTTGTAGTCCAGGTTGATCTGGCCGATGAACTCGCCGTAGGAACCGGTCTGCAGCACGGGACGGGTTTTGCCCTCGACGCCGGGAACGGGTGCGTCCCAGGCGTACTGCTTGTGCGTGTGGCCGGTGTAGATGGCGTCCACCAGGGCGGTGGTGCCGTTGACGATTTCGGCGAAGGCGCCGCCGGCGGCGAGCTCCTGCTCCAGCGACGCGCCGTCGGGAGTGCCGGCGCCGGCACCCTCGTGGTACTCGGCAATAATGACGTCCGCCAGACCCTCAGCCTGAAGCTGCTCCGCCACCCGGTTCACTGCTTCCACCGGATCGCCGAACTCCAGCTCGGCGATGCCGCCGGGGCTGACCAGCGTGGCTGTCTCCTCGGTGATGGCGCCAATGACCGCCACTGAAACACCGTTGACGTCAAGGATGGTGTATTCATCCAGCGCCGGTGTGGTGGTGCCCTTGAGGTAGACGTTTGCGCCGAGATACGGGAAATCGGCAGCAGCATCAACGCGCCCCGTGAGATCCGCGAAGCCGGCGTCGAATTCGTGGTTGCCCACTGCTGACGCCCGCAGACCCAGCGCGTTCAGGACATCCAGGGTGGGTGCATCCTGCTGGACTGAGGAGGCAAACAGGGAGGCACCGATGTTATCGCCGGCTGAGAGGAACACCGAGCTGCCCTCGGGGGCAGCTGCTTTGAGCTGTTCAACAGTGCCGGCGAAATTCACGGTGTTCGCGTCAATCCGGCCGTGGAAGTCGTTGATGTTCAGCAGGTTCAGCTCTTCGGTTTCCGCTCCGGCAGGGCTCAGATCCAGTCCAATAAGGATCGGGTCATGGTCCGAGGAACGGTAGGCGTCCGGAGCGTAGTAGTTGGTGACGTTGGTGTTGAAGCGGCTGTATTCCAGAGCCACCGATTCCACGGAGTTGATGTTCCAGATGTCGGCTCCGGTGACGGCCTCGGCCGCCTCCGGAGAGGCCAGAATGTGGTCGAGGGATCCAACCAGGCCGCTGAAGGCGTAGGAGTGCTTGCCTGTGGCCTTGCCCAGGTTCACATAGCCGGCGTCTGCCAGCACCTTCAGGGGATCCTCGGCTGCGTAGGAGTTGAAGTCGCCCAGCAGGAAGACCTTCTCGGTGCCGGCGGATTCGGACACGGTGTCCGCGAAGGCAGCCAGCGCCTGTGCCTGCCGGACGCGGTCGGCGTTCCAACCGCCCTGGCCGGTATCGGCGTTCTCACCGGATGCAGGCGCCGAACCCTTGGACTTGAAGTGGTTGCTGATGGCCAGGATGGTGGAGCCATCCTCGATACCTGCGGGCTTGAACGCCTGGGCCAGCGGCTCGCGGGCATTGGAGAACACCGTTTCGTCATTGAGGATGACGGAGTCGCCCACGGGCTCGGCGGTTGCGGTGCGGAAGATGAACGCGGTACGGATGACGTCTTCGTTGTCGGGCAATGCGGCGGGGGAGCGGACGTAGTCCCAGGTGCCGGGGGCCTGCTCGTTCAGAGCAGCTGTCAGGTTGGCCAGCGCGTCGTCACGGTCCTTGCCGAAGACCGCGGAGTTTTCCACCTCCATGAGGGAGACGACGTCGGCGCCGAGGGCGTTGATCGCGGCCACGATCTTGGCCTGCTGGCGCTCGAAGTTCTCCGCGTTGGCGGCACCGCGGGCGTCGCAGCCGCCGCGCACGGTCAGGGGTGCGCCGGCGCGGTCGGGGTAGAAGGTGCAGCCGGCGATCGAATCCCCGGTGGTGCTGAAGTAGTTCAGGACGTTGAAGGAGGCCAGCTTCAGGTTGCCGCCGACACTTGCGGGAGCCGCAGTGCGGGTGGCTTCGAACGAGGCCGGAGTTACCTCCGGCGCGTTGGCGGCGGTGAGCGCGGTCAGCGGCTGGAATTTCCAGGCGCTGTTGCGGAAGTCCAGGATGACCGCGGTGGAGAAGGTGGCTGCGGCTCCGATCCGCACCGGATTGTCCAGGGTCAGGTACGGCAGCGGGATGCCCTGGTTTGCGGCGCTCAGGAAGTTGGTGCTCGCACCGTCGTCGAGCTTTACCGCCCGTGCCGCGTTGTCGGCGACGACGGCGGCGTGCTCGGGGGTGCCCACGGGCGCCACCGCGGTGGGCTGGACCAGCGGTGCGTCACCGGCGGCCAGGCCGATTTCGGCGTACTGATTGAGCGAGTAGTTGTCAGTGACGGTGAAGCTGCCCTGCGGTGCCAGGAGCATGCCTTCGAGGGTTTCGCGCTCCGCATCGGAGGCGGGCCAGGCCACGCTGGCGGGCTTGATTTCCTCGGCCGGCTCGGTGAGACGGGACATGTTGCCGGCTGCGACCGTGAGCTGCGTGAGTCCGTAGTACTCGCCGACGGTGCCGGTGACTTCCACGTAGTCGCCTGCGGTTACGGAACCGACAGTGTCAGCGGAAAAGACAAAAATGGCGTCCGACGCCGTGTGGCCGGCCGGGTCCAGTGCGCCGCCGGTTCCGGGGGTCTGGATGTAGTACCCGTTGAAGCCTCCGGTGGGATAAACGCCGGTGACCTTGCCGCGGGTGGTGACCGTCTGGCCAACCAGCGGGCTGGCGTCGGCTGTGCCCTGGATTTCGGCAATGGTTACCGGACCTGCAGGCGGGTCGACCGGTTCGGTCGGGGAGGGAGTGGGTGTGGGGGTCGGCGTGGGATCGGGCTCGACCGGTGACGAGCCGCCGGTGCCGGTGGGAGTGACGGTGGCGCTGAGCGTGAAGTCCGCGGCGTTGTTGTTCGAATCAGCGAACCCGGTCCGGTTCAGGGACTTCGGGTCGGCGTTTCCGGCCGGCGCAGCGGCTGCAGCGGTTTCAAAGGTGTTGGATGTTCCGTAACCGAGCAGGTCCACCACGCCCGGGGTGGCGCTGACGGAACCGGCGGGCAGCGGATCCACCCGCGTGGCCTGGTTGGCGAGGATAAGGGTGCCGCCCGAACCGCTGAAACTGGCTCCGATGCTCGCATCGGCGTCGGGCAGCTGTGCGCCCGTCGCGCCGTTGGACGCTCCGGACACCAGGTAATAACCGCCGGCGGGAATGGTGCCGGCGAGGGCTCCGATTCCGGTGGGTGCCGCCGTCGAGCCCGCTGACCGGTACTGCAGCGACCAGCCGTCCAAGCTCACCTCTTCGTCCGTGGGGTTGTACAGTTCCACAAATTTGCTGGCAAAGGGCGCGTTGGCGCTGCCTCCGCTCAGATAAGCCTCGTTGATGATGATGCCGGGGGCAGCTGCGGTGCTGTCCTGGGCGTAGGCCGGAAGCGCCGTCATCGGGGCCGCCAGCAAGCCGGCCGAGAGGGTTGCTCCCAGGGCCGCCTTCCAGGTTGAAGGTCTCATGCCTCATGCTCCTTGGTCAGCTGGTACCAGCCGACGGTAAAAGCCGCCGGGCAGCCGGCGGCGAGGGGGGGGTAACGCGAGTGACGTGAGTAATAGTATGTGTCGAAGGTTACGAATGGGTGACCTGGAGGTGGACTGGTTGGCAGGCCTGGCGTCGAGGGTCCAATAATCTTCCGGGGAACAAGGGAGCCGGCAACCCCATGGCTGCGTGCACTTCGTTTTCGTGCGACGGCTCAAAGACGCGCCCATCCTGGGCCGCAAATTCCGATAAGGGTGAATTGTTTCCCCTGCGGAACAAAGCGGGGTTTCGGTACACGGGATTCGGCACAGGAGATGGGAGGAATGTGCAGGCAAAGCGAAGGGCGCGCCGCCCCCGGATTCGAGTGGCAACGCGCCCTGCATTATTTCCTGTGCGGAAGGTAAGGGATTCGAACCCTTGGTACGGGGTTACCGCACACTGGTTTTCAAGACCAGCTCCATCGGCCGCTCGGACAACCTTCCCCACTAGTAGTCTGGCAGAAAGGTGCAATTCACCAAAATCTGATCTAACCCCCTGGAGGACAGAATGAGAGCAGTTGTCATCACTACGCCCGGAGGCCCGGAAGCTCTGCAGGTACAGGAGGTGCCGGCACCGGTGCCCGGACCCGGGGAAGTCCTCATCGATGTGACGGCAGCGGGCCTCAACCGGGCGGATGTCCTGCAGCGCCAGGGCCGTTACCCGGTGCCCGCCGGCGCCTCGGAGTACCCGGGCCTGGAAGTGTCCGGCCGCATTGCCGCAGTGGGCACCGGAGTGGAGGGCCTCGACGTGGGGGCCGACGTCGTCGCGCTGCTGACGGGAGGCGGCTACGCCGAGCAGGTCAACGTGCCCGCAGGCCAGGTCCTTCCCGTTCCCGCCGGCGTCGACCCCGTCACCGCGGCGTCGCTGCCCGAAACAGCGGCCACGGTTTTCTCCAACCTGTTCATGGCGGCCGGAGTCGCTGAGGGGGACCACGTCCTGATCCATGGCGGCGCCGGCGGCATCGGGACCATGGCGATCCAAATGGTGGCCGCGTTCGGGGCCGTGCCCCTGGTGACGGCAGGCTCGGACGAAAAACTGGAACTGGCCCGGTCCCTCGGCGCGCAGGTGCTCATCAACTACAAAAACGAGGACTTCGTCGAGCGGGTGCGGGAAGCCACGGACGGCCGCGGCGCCGACGTCATCCTGGACGTCATGGGCGCCAAGTATCTGCCGCGCAATCTGGAGGCACTGGCGGTCTCAGGGCGGCTGGTCATCATTGGGCTGCAGGGCGGCACCAAGGCTGAGATCGACCTGAACCTGGTGATGCGCAAGCGGCTCGCGGTCATCGGAACCACCCTGCGGTCCAGGCCGCCGGAAGAGAAGGCCGCCATCATGCAGGCCGTCCGCAAGTACGTGTGGCCGCTGGTGGAAGCGGGCAAAATCCGTCCGCTCGTGGACAGGACGTTTCCCCTGGCCGACGCGGCTGCCGCCCACGAGTACTTCGATTCCGGCCGGCACACCGGCAAGATCCTCCTGACCACCTGAGCATGCTGTGGAGTGCATCACAGATGCACTGCTAATCTCGGTGGCAAGAGGCGGGCTTTTTCGTCTCCCGGGCCGGTTTCACTGCCGGCCCCTCCGAGTCATTACCGCAAGCAAAGGGAAACCCCCATGAGTGAGAATCGCCGGCGCCGGGCCGCCCCCGGACAGCCTGAGGACAGTGACGTCCTGGTGCAGGATCCCGATCTTCCGCCGGTTGCGGTGGACCCCGAAACAGCGGACGCCGAAGACCGCCACTGGACACCGCTGAAGATCGCCATCTGGTCCGGCATCGCCCTCCTGGGCGGCGTCAGCTGGTACATGCTGGCACTGGTCCGCGGCGAAACCGTCAACGCCATCTGGTTTGTCTTCGCCGCTGTCTGCACCTACTTCATCGCGTACCGCTTCTACTCCAAGTTCATTGAGCGCAAACTGCTGCAGCCCAATGACCGGCGGGCCACTCCCGCGGAGTACAAGGCAGACGGCAAGGACTATGCCGCCACGGACCGCCGCGTGCTGTACGGCCACCACTTCGCCGCCATCGCCGGAGCCGGACCCCTGGTGGGGCCGGTCCTGGCCGCCCAGATGGGCTATCTTCCCGGCACCATCTGGATCATCATCGGCGTCGTCCTGGCCGGCGCCGTCCAGGATTACCTGGTCATGTTCTTCTCCATGCGCCGCGGCGGACGGTCCCTGGGCCAGATGGCCCGCGAAGAGCTGGGCCGGGTGGGCGGCACCGCAGCCCTGATCGCCACGCTGACCATCATGATCATCATTGTCGCCATCCTGGCGCTGGTGGTGGTGAACGCCCTCGCGGAAAGCCCCTGGGGCGTCTTCTCCGTGGGCATGACCATTCCGATTGCCCTGTTCATGGGTGTCTACCTGCGCTTCCTGCGCCCGGGCAAGGTCACCGAAGTGTCCATCATCGGCTTTGTCCTGCTGCTGCTGGCCATCATCGGCGGCGGCATGATCGCCGACACCGCACTGGGCGACGCCCTGACCCTGGACAAGACCGTCATCGCCTGGGGCATCATCATTTACGGCTTCATCGCCGCTGTGCTTCCGGTGTGGCTGCTGCTGGCACCGCGCGACTACCTCTCCACCTTCATGAAGGTGGGCACCATCGTGATGCTGGCGGTCGCCATCATCATCGTGCGGCCCGAAATCACCGTCCCGGCCATCAGCGAATTCGCCTCCGCTGACAATGGCCCGGTGGTGGCCGGCCCGCTCTTCCCCTTCCTGTTTGTCACCATCGCCTGCGGCGCCCTGTCCGGGTTCCATGCCCTGATCGCCTCCGGCACCACGCCGAAGATGATCGAAAAGGAACGCCAGACCCGCTTCATTGGCTACGGCGGCATGCTGATGGAGTCCTTCGTGGCCATCATGGCCCTGGTTGCAGCCATCTCCATTGACCGCGGCATCTACTTCGCGATGAACTCCTCCGCAGCCGCCACCGGCGGCACCGTGGAAGGGGCCGTCGCCTTCGTGAACAGCCTGGGCCTGGCCGGCGTGAACCTCACTCCGGACATGCTCACCAACATGGCTTCAAACGTGGGCGAGGAATCCATCGTCTCGCGCACCGGCGGCGCGCCAACCCTCGCCGTCGGCCTGGCCCAGATTATGCAGAGCCTGATTGGCGGCTCCTCGATGATGGCGTTCTGGTATCACTTCGCCATCATGTTCGAAGCCCTGTTCATCCTCACCGCCGTCGACGCCGGAACCCGCGTGGCCCGGTTCATGCTGCAGGACTCCATCGGCAACTTCATTCCGAAGTTCCGCGACACCGGCTGGCGAACCGGAGCCTGGATCTGTACCGCCGTCATGGTGGGAGGTTGGGGCTCGATCCTGATCATGGGGGTCACGGACCCGCTCGGCGGGATCAACACCCTATTCCCGCTCTTCGGCATCGCCAACCAGCTGCTGGCAGCCATCGCCCTTGCCATCTGCCTGGCGATCCTGGCCAAGAAGAACGTCTTCAAGTACATCTGGATCGTGGCGCTCCCGCTGGCCTTCGCGTCAGTGGTGACCATCACCGCCTCGATGTACAAGATCTTCAGCCCGGTTCCTGCCGTTGGCTACTGGGCGCAGCACAACGCCTTCAAGGGCGCCCTGGAGCGCGGCGAAACCAGCTTCGGCACCGCCAAGACCGTGGAGGCCATGGAAGCCGTGGTCCGCAACACCTTCATCCAGGGCACGCTGTCCATTGTGTTTGTGACGCTGGCGATCATCGTCATCATCACCGCGGTCATTGCCAGCATCCGTTCGTTCCGTGCCGGCGGTTCTCCCAGCGCCGAGGATCCGGCGGTTGCTTCACGGATGTTCGCACCTGCGGGGTTCCTGGCAACCCCGGCTGAAAAGGACATCCAGGCCCAGTGGGATGCGCTGCCCGCGGACCGGAAGGTTGTCCGGAAGGCACACTCGTGAGCACGGGCACCGTGAAGGACGGGCTGCGCGGATTTGTGCGGTTCTTCAGGGACGTCATGGGGGAGGACGCGTACCAAAAGTACGTCACCTTTCACCAGTCCTCCGGCTGCACTTCAGCGCCGCTGACGGAGCGGGAGTTCTGGAAGGACAAGATGGACCGGCAGGACTCCAACCCCGAGGGCCGCTGCTGCTAGGGCCGCTCCCGGGCCGGCGTCCGCTGCATCAGTAGCCACCGGTGACGACGACGGCGGCACCCGCCTTGGGTGCCGCCGTCGTCGTCGTTGGACCCGCCAGCGGTGTTTTGTGTTGTTTCGTGACCAAGCCTTGAGCGCTGCCGGGCCCGGTGCCTACGGTGAAGCATGGGAAAGCACAACAAAAACTCCAGTGACCTGCCAGAGGACGAGCACCTGCGGGAAGACATCAGCCTGCCGGCCCCGGAGCCGGACAACAAAGACGAGCATCTGGCCGACGACATCAACATGCCGGAAGAAGAACGCCTGAGCGGACCGGAATTCGATGACCGGCACTACACAGCCGGACAACTGAACGCCGGACAGCAGGTGGCGGGACTGAGTCCGGACGGAGAATACGCCGAAATGCGGACGGAGGAGCTGGAAAGCTGACCCGGCACCCGGTTATGAACCCCAACCATGAGAGCATTAATGCATGACTGACGAGAACGGATCCGCCGCCCGGCCGGATGTAGCGCCTGCGCCCGGTTCCGACACAGCATCACCCTCCTCCAATCCCGGCACACGTGAAACGCCGTCCAGCAACCCGCCGGTCAGCACGCGGGCAGCCGGCGACTCTGCCCCCGGGGATACCAACGCCCCTGCAGTGCCCAACGACGGCGGCACTGACTCCGGAAAACACGGCCACAGAGGCGACGGCAGCTCCGGTCCTGCGAAACTCCGCGACCTGGTGGATGAACCCGCCAAGGTGATGCGGATCGGCACCATGATCAAGCAGCTCCTCGAAGAAGTCCGGAACGCCCCGCTGGATGACGCCGCCCGCAACCGCCTGGCGGAGATCCACGCACGCTCGCTCCGCGAACTGGAGGACGGACTCGCACCGGAACTGGTGGAGGAACTCCACCGGGTGAATCTTCCGTTCCTGGATGACAGCGTGCCCACTGACGCTGAACTGCGGATCGCCCAGGCCCAGATGGTGGGCTGGCTTGAGGGGCTGTTCCGCGGCATCCAAACCGCCATAGCGGCGCAGCAGACCGCCAACCAGCAAATGGCCTCCCGGCTGCAGCTCCGGCAGCTGCCGCCCGGCACAGTGCTGGCACCCGGCGTCGTTATCGGTGACAACGGCGAGCCCCGGCGCGCCGATCCCTCCGGACCATCCCGTTCCTCCGCCCAGCCCGAGCCGCACGCCGGCCCCGGCCAGTACCTGTAGGACCCATGGCACTTTTTGCAGCCGCCCGGCAGGGGCGGAAGGACGACACCCAGCTCGGGAAGGGTGTGTGGCGGCGCGCCCATGACCGCTTCACCCGAGGCCTGGACCGCTACCACCAGATGCTGGAGGGCGTGGAGGACGACGCCGTGTACAACGAGCTGGTGACCGTGGCCAACGGATTGGCGGAGCTGCTGCCCCGGGTCCGCGAGGTGTGCGTCAACGCGCAGCGGCGCCTGCCGAGCAACGGGCAGGACATTCCCGGCTCGCTCATTGCCGTGCACCGCGCGCTGTCGCGCAGCGGCAACTCCCTCGCGGCAACAGCGGAGGCGGCAGCCATGTCCCGGCTGGACAGTGAACGGTGGGGGTTTGCTTCCGCCGGCCTGGAAAACGTCCACCGGCGCGCCCAGCTGGTGGCCGAAGACGTGCTTGAAGCCGAACGGGCCATGAAAGCCGCTGCAGACGCCCTCAAATAGCCCGAAATTCTTTTCCGAATCGGGAATAGGGCAACCGGATATTTCGCGTCCAGCATAGAGACGTCATGGAAAGCCGATTTGGGCCGGTCCTTTGCAAGGATAGGCCAATGACTACATCACCGCTTGTGACTTTTAATGATGGCAACACCATTCCCCAGCTTGGCTACGGCGTGTGGCAGGTAGAGGACTCAGTGGCCGAAAAGGTTGTTGGGCAGGCCTTCGAAGTTGGCTACCGCCACATCGACACCGCCAAGATCTACGGCAACGAGGCCGGCGTCGGCCGTGCCATCGCCGCCACGTCCGTCCCGCGCGAGGACATGTTCATCACCACCAAGGTCTGGAACGCGGACCAGGGCTACGAAGAGACCCTCAAGGCATTCGACGCTTCGATGGAGCGCCTGGGCCTGGAAACCCTGGACCTGTACCTGATCCACTGGCTGCAGCCCAAGCAGAACAAGTACGTGGACACCTGGAAGGCCCTGATCGAGCTGCAGAAGCAGGGCCGGGTCAAATCCATCGGTGTCTGCAACTTCACCGTTGAGGCACTGCAGGAAATCATCGACGCCACCGGCGTTGTACCCGTGCTGAACCAGGTCGAGACGCACCCGTACCTGAACCAGGCCGAGCTGCGCGCCTTCGAAGCCAAGCACAACATCCTGCACGAGTCCTGGTCCCCGCTGGGCTCCGGCAAGGGCCTGCTCGAGGACCCGAAGCTGGCCGAGATTGCGGACAAGTACGACGGCGCCACCCCGGCCCAGGTCGTTATCGCCTGGCACCTGGCCCTGGGCAGCATCGTGATCCCTAAGTCGGTCACGGAATCCCGGATCAAGGAAAACTGGGAGGCGCTGAACGTCAAGCTCTCCGACGAGGACATTGAGGCCATCAACGCCCTCGACAACGGCACCCGCTACGGCGCGGACCCGGCGACGGCCGACTTCGCCTAAGACCTTCAGTCTGTGCGCATAAGGTGTCCGTTCCGCTCATGCGGGACGGGCACCTTTTTGTGGTGAGGGCAGCGGAATACGCTGGGAGGACCGCAGGTGGCCGGAAACGGCAGGCAACAACCCGGGCTACCGCGCTGGCCGTGCTGGGCGCGTGTCTCGCTGTGAGTCATACCAGTGGCCCGGGTGGCCACCTGCTGATCCACGCAACAAAAAATCCCCTGAGAACTCTTGCGGGTTCTCAGGGGATTTTCGTTTCCTGTGGTGGAGCCTCCTGCCAGAATCGAACTGGCGACCTTCTCATTACGAGTGAGACGCTCTACCAACTGAGCTAAGGAGGCGGGCTTCATCGGTCCGCTAACGGCCAGAATCCACAAGGAACAACTTTATATGCCGCAGGGCGGCTGGTCAAAACGAGGGGTTGGGTCCGGTCTGGGCGCCGGCGTAGAAGCTGGACCATTTACGGGCGGCGCCGGTCACCTGATAGTAGATGTTGACGGCAATGATCAGCACCGCGCTAGTGGCGGCCGACAGTGCGGTGGACAGGAGCGGAACGCTGTCCACGGGCAGGGTGTAAGCCATCAGGATCCGCAGTCCGCAGTCGAGCAGCAGCGACACGCCCACCATGACACCCGTGACCCGCCAGACCCGGCGGAACCGCGGCAGCCGTTCCCAGAGGGTGTCCCAGTCCGCCGGCCAGCCAAAACGGCCTTCCAGGAGCGGCCGGCTCAACAGGTAAGCCAGCGGCCTGCGGGTGAAGGAGCTGGCCAGGAACCACGAACCGGACAGCCCCGTGGCCCATGCTCCGCGCGCCAGCAGGAAACGCAGGTCGCCGGCCAGCAGGGACACTGCCGTGCTGAAGACCATCAAAGTAATCACAAAAAGAGTCACCGGATTCATGCTGTGCTTGCGTGCCAGATCGACAGCCGTGTCCACCAGGGAAGCCGCCGTGCCGGCCAGCAGCGCGGTGTAGGCACTTGCCCCGGCGGCCCGCAATCCGTAAAATACGGCCAGGGGCAGCAGGAACCCTGCCAGCAGGCGCAGGGCGCCGAACATCCGGCGCCGGCCCGCACGAGTGGTGCCGGAAGCGCCTAGGCTCCGGGACACCGCTCGGATTCCTTTCACCGCTGGTCCGCCGCGGTGCCCAGCTCGAAGAGCGTGACCAGTTCGGCCGCGTACCGGGTGCAGTCCAGATTCGGTTCGCGCTGGAGCAGGAATGGCAGTCCGTCGACGCAGCGCTGGACGGCGGCCGACATCACCAGGGGATCAAAGGACCGGAATTCGCCCGCCTCCTGCCCGCGGCGCAGGATGTCCTCCAGCGGAGCGCCCGCCGCGCCGTCGTCGTCCGCTGAGTAATTCAGGGCGCCGGCGAGCAGAATTCCGGTCAGTGCGGCCATTTCGTCCCGGTGGTGGTCTATGAACTCCACCGTGGCTTCGATGTAAGCGCGCAGCTGTCCGGTTGCTGAGGGCTGGGCGTGCACGGCGCGTCCCGTCCAGGAACCGATGGAGGAAATGACCTCGGCGGCCACGGCGGCCATCAGCTCAGCCTTCCCGGCAAAGTGATAGGAGATGAGCCGGGTGCTGGAAATTCCGGCCCGCTCCGCAATCCGCGCAAAGGACGCGCGGTCATATCCCTGATCGGCGATTACCGCCACTGTTGCGCCGATGATCTGGGACCGCCGGGCGGCCCCGGTGACCGACACCGGTTTTACCTGCATGAGTAAAAGCTACGTCGGGTGAGTAAGGGCGGCAAGGGGCTGCCCCAAAAAAGAAACGCTTAGGAGCAGACGGTGTCCTCGGCGGGAACCGTACCGTCAATGAAGTAGTCGTCCACAATGTCGGCAATGCACTCGTCGCCGCGGCCGTAGGCCGTGTGTCCTTCACCTTCCCAGGTGACGAGGGTGGCTGATTCCATCTGCTCAGCCAGCGACACTGACCACTCATAAGGCGTTGCCGGATCCCCGGTGGTGCCAATCACCAGCAGGTCATCGGCGCCGGAAGCCTTGATTTCATGCGGTTCATTGACGGCGTCGTACGGCCATGCCTCGCAGGTGATGCCGCCATAGGCGAGGTACTTGCCGATGGTCGGGGACGCCTGCTCCAGCTCCTCGGCGTCGCGGCGCATCTGCTGATCATCGGCGGTCATCGGGTAATCCAGGCAGTTGATGGCGCTGAACACCACGGTGCTGTTGGACGCGTAGGTTCCGTCAGGCTCCCGCTCGGCGCTGAGGTCGGCAAGCCGGAGCATGAGGGACGGATCCCCCTGCAGGGCGGCATCGAGGGCCTGGGTCAGCACCGGCCAGTTCTGGTCGTTGTACAGGGGCAGGATGAAGCCGCTGACAAAGGTGGAGACCGTTACCGTGCGGCCGTCCTTCGCGGTCACCGGGCTGGCTTCCACTGAAGCGATCAGGGTGCGGATGGTCTCGATGGCCTGCTCCGGTGTGCCGGACAGGGGGCAGCTGCTGGAGGACAGGCAATCCTCCACATACGCCCGGATGGCCTTTTCGAAGCCTTCCGCCTGCCCCAAAGTGATTTCCTCGTTGCTCGCTGCCGGGTCCAGCCCACCGTCGAGGACCATGCGCCCCACGTTCTCCGGAAACAGTTCGGCATAGGTTGCTCCGAGGAACGTCCCGTAGGAGAAGCCCAGATAATTCAGCTTCTCGTCGCCGGCAACAGCGCGCAGGATGTCCATATCCCGGGCCGCGCTCACGGTATCCACAAAACCCAGGACCGATCCCGAGTTTGTGGCGCACTTGTCCGCCAGCTCCCGGGCACTTTCCCGGGATGCCGCCAGCCCGGACGGAGTGGAGGGATCCCAGTACTTAGCGCGCTCCTCATCCAGCTCTTCGTCGGTGAGGCACTCGACGGGAGTGGAACGGGCAACTCCGCGGGGGTCGAAGCCAAGGAAATTGAAGTTCTCCCGGAGCCGCTCGGTGGTGATTCCCTGGAGATTCTCGCCAACGGCGTCATAACCCGAGCCGCCCGGACCGCCGGGATTCACGAGGATGGTTCCCCGCGCGCTGCCCTCTGACCCGGCCAGGATGACGGCCAGTTCGATGCTCTCCCCGGCGGGATCCGCGTAATTCATCGGCACCTCGACGGTGGCGCACCGCAGCCCGTCCCCGGCACCGGCTTCGCACCCGCCCCAGCTGACTTCCTGGCCGTAATAGGGCAGCAGGTCCTCAGGCACGTCCCCTATCACTTCGGCGCCGGCGGAGGACGTGGTGCCCGGCTGCGGGGCAGTGCTGGTTTCCTCCGCCTGATTCTCACCGGTGCAGGCCGTCATGCCGGCGAGGACGATGACGGCGGACGCTGCAGCCAGCGCGAGTCGGGAATAGCGGCTGGCCGGGGTCATCGATGCTCCTGGGGACGGGGAGTTGGCGGGGAAGGGTCGGGCTTTGGTCAGTCCAACGCTGTCATAACAGGCTAACCGCCATCGCCTCGATGGCCAGCAGCGGGGCCACGTTGGTGGAGACCAGACGCCGCCGGACCAGATTAATTTCCTCCATCCGCAGCAGCGTCTGCTCCGGCGAACCGTGGGATGCGTACTCGGTAAGCTCCCGGCGCAGGTTCTCGTTGACCAGGCTGTCCCCGCTGCCAAGCTGGAGCATCAGGACGTCCCGGTAAAAGGACAGCAAATCGGTGAGGGCGCGGTCAAAGTAGTCATTCTTGGAGCGTTTGGCGCGGCGGACCTGGTCCTCCTCCAACCGCTTCACCTGGCTGCGGATCGACGGCGGGACCGCCCCGGTTTCCGAGGCGCCGAGCGAGGCCAGCAGCGCCTGCCGTTCTGCGGCGTCACGTTGCTCGAAGGAGCTGGTGGCTTCGGCCTCGGCCAGCGCCACGAGATCAGCGGCGGCCTTCATGGCACCGGAGACGTTCCGCAGGGACAGCGGCAGCCGGACGATGGACTCCCTCCTGGTGCGGGCGCCCTCATCGGTGGCCAGCCGTTTGGCGATGCCAATGTGGCTTTGAGCCGCCCGTGCCGCATTTTGTGCAACCTCGGGGTCGATGCCGTCCCTGCACACCAGGAGATCGGCCACATCCTCCACGGGAGGCAGGCGGAGACTGACGGCGCGGCAGCGCGAGCGAATGGTGACCAGGACGTCGCCGGGACTCGGGGCGCACAGCAGCCAAATGGTGCGGGGCGGCGGTTCTTCAATCGCCTTGAGCAGCACGTTGGTGCTGCGTTCCTGCATCCGGTCGGCGTCTTCGACGATGATGACGCGCCAGCGGCCTGTCGAGGGCTTGTCCTGGGCTTTGCGCACCAGTTCGCGCGCCTCCACAATGCTGATGGTCACTTTTTCCGTGGTGACGGATGTGACGTCGGCGTGGGAGCCGGCCAACGCAGTGCGGCATGCCTTGCATTCGCCGCAGCCGCGCAGCGCGGGATCAGGTGCATCACAGAGCAACGCGGCAGCGAAGGCCCGGGCGGCATTGGACCGTCCGGAGCCCGGCGGGCCGGTGAACAGCCAGGCGTGGTTGGGGGTTGCCTGCGCCGCGCCCCGCCGCAGCTGTTCCACCACAGGGGCCTGGCCCTGCAGATCATCCCAGACGCTCACGGCAGCAGCTCCCTGACCCGGGCCAGGATGGTGCCGGCCAACTCGTCCACCGGCCGTCCGGCGTCGAGCACCAGATAGCGTTCGGGATTATTCCGGGCCTGCTCCAGGAAGGTGCGGCGGATGCGCAGGTGGAAAGCGTCGGGCTCGGACTCCATCCTGTCCTCCTCGGCATCATTGGCCGTGCGCCGCAGCCTGCCCTGTTCAGGATCCACATCGAGGAGCACGGTCAGATCCGGTGAAAAGCCCTCGGTTGCCCAGATGTTGAGCTGGCGGACCTCCTCGGTGCCCAGGGCACGCCCGGAGCCCTGATACGCCACCGAGCTGTCGATAAAGCGGTCACACACCACAACTTCGCCGCGCTCCACGGCCGGCCGGATCACCTGGGCCACGTGGGCGGCCCGGGATGCCGCGAAGATCAGGGCCTCGGTGCGCGCATCGATTTCCCCGTTGCCGTGCTCCAGCACCAGCGAGCGGAGCTGCTCACCCACCGGGGTTCCGCCGGGCTCGCGGGTGCGGACCACCGTCCGGCCCGCCGCTTCCAGCGCCGCAGTGAGCTTTTCGGCCTGAGTTGACTTGCCGGCTCCGTCACCGCCCTCAAAGGCAACGAACAAGCCAGCCGGGCGCGTGGAGGAACTAGAAATACTCACCCGCCTAGCCTACCCAGTTCCGCTGGGAGCCCGGTTCGAATTCACTCGCACGTGCTGCCCCCGGCGGGTCCCGTAACTGCCGGACACATTGCGCCGGGACTGTGTTGCGGCCGCGCACCGGGGATGGCAGCGCACTAGGCTGAACGGATGAGCTCCGAGTCGATCTTTCCTTCCCCCGCGAACCTGTCCCGGGAGACCGTTGCCGTTACCGCGGGCCGTCCGGCACGGGAGCCGGATGCCCCGGTCAATCCGCCCATCGTGCTTTCCTCCACTTTCCACGGAACGGGAACACCGGTCCCCGGAGAACGCGTCTACGGCCGCTTTTCCAACCCCACCTGGGATCCGTTTGAAGAGGCGCTTTCCGAACTCGAGGGAGCGGAACTTCCGGCGCTGGTCTTTGCCTCCGGCCTCGCGGCGGTGGCGGCGGCCCTGTCCCTGGTTCCCGTTGGCGGTGTCCTGGTGATGCCGCGGCACAGCTATCAGGGTTCGCTGCTCCTGGCGGCAGAGGAAGCGGCCAACGGCCGGTTCACCGTCCGCACGGTCGACGTTGCCGACACTGAGGATGTGGTGGCGGCCCTGCGCGGTTCCGCAGCGTGGACAGCGGACGGCTTCGGACCGGCCAGCATGCTGTGGATCGAAAGTCCCACCAACCCGATGCTCGAGGTGGCGGAAATCGAGGTCCTCACGCGGGCAGCGCACGAAGCCGGTGCCCTGGTGGTTGCCGACAACACCTTTTCCACACCCCTGGTGACCCGTCCGCTCGAGCTGGGCGCCGACGTCGTGCTCCACTCCGTGACGAAGTATCTCGCCGGGCACTCCGACGTGGTGCTGGGAGCGCTGGCCACCTCCAGCGGGGAGCTGCGGACACGCCTGCACAGCTACCGTTCGCTGCACGGCTCCATCGGCGGTCCCTTTGAGGTGTGGCTGGCGCTGCGGGGGCTGCGGACGCTGGCGCTCCGGGTTCAACGCTCGCAGGCCACCGCCGGGCTGCTGGCGCAGCGGCTGGTGGACCATCCCGGCGTGGAGGCGGTCCGCTACCCGGGCCTGCCCGGGGACGCGGGGCACGAGCGGGCCGCCAAGCAGATGGACGGATTTGGATCCATCCTCTGCATCGAAGTGGCCGGCGGCGCCGCGGCGGCGGAAGCAGTGGCCGAGAAGGTGCGCCTGTGGCTTCCGGCCACCTCGCTGGGGGGAGTTGAGTCGCTGATCGAGCGGCGCCGCCGCCAGCCCGCCGAGCCCCAGTCCGTGCCCGAAAACCTGCTGCGGCTGTCGGTGGGCATCGAGGACGCCGAAGACCTCTGGGACGATCTCGCCCAGGCGCTGGCACGGTAGGCTGAAACAGTGATTTACGTCTTCCTCATCGAGCCGCTGTTTTACCAGGCCCTGGGCCTGGCCACGCTGGTCATTGCGCTCTGGGCGTTTTCCGATGCGGTGCGTCGCAAGCCCGCGGTTTTCGAGGCCACCGGCAAGCGGACCAAGGGGTTCTGGCTGGGCATGACCGGAGCGGCCACGGCCGTGGGCGTCCTGGGCACCCTGAGCCCCGGCTCCCTGCTGCCCTTTACCCTGGCGGGGCTCGTGGCCGCCTGTGTGTATCTGGCGGATGTGAAGCCGTCCGTCAGCGGTTCCGGCCGGGGGTCCTCAGGTCCCTACGGGCGCTGGTAGCCGAAGGCCCGATTCACCCCGGCTCGTTTCACGCCGGTGCAACAGCGTCCCACGCGACGGTGATTTCCCCCAGCCGCCACCGGGCCGGGCCCGTCAACAACGGCCAGCCCGATGCCCGGAGATCCCTGCACATGGCCAGCCAGCGCTGGCGGTTGCCGTAGGAAGCCTGGGGGGCCGCCTGGAGCCATGCCTTGTCCATGGCCTGCAGCAGGGCGTGGACTTTCTCGCCCGGAACGTTGCGGTGGATTAAGGCCTTCGGCAGCCGCTCGGCCACATCCGAGGGCAGCACGAAGGCACCGAAACGCAGCGAAATACTGAGCGACACCGGACCGGTGGAGTCCAGCTCCACCCACGTGGAGCGCCTGCCAATTTCATCGCACGTTCCATCAACGAAGATGCCCCCGGCCGCAAGCCGGGACTGGACCATGTCCCAGTGCGCGCCGTACTCGTCTTCGGAGTACTGCCGCAGGACGTTAAAGGCGCGGACCATCACCGGGCGCCGTCCGTCGACGGGCAGTTCGAAGCCGCCCTGCCGAAACGTCAGGCCATCCCGTTCCAGGGATTTGGCTGAGCGCACCCGCGCCGGATCGATCTCTATGCCCACGACGTCGACGTCAGGGCGGATGCGGCCAAGCCGGGTGTGGAGTTCGACGGCGGTGGTGGGGGCGGCGCCGTAGCCAAGGTCAACGATGAGCGGATCCGCGGCCCGTCTCAGCCGCCAGCCCTGCGGCCCGGCCAGCCAGCGGTCCACCCGCCGCAATCTATTGGGATTTGTAGTGCCCCTGGTCACATTTCCTACGGGTTTTTGCGGCTTTTGCACCAAACAATGTTACTGGTCAGCGGAAGTGCCCCATGACATGGTGTTGTGCGCGGTGCTTAGCGCGCTTCCGGCCTGCCCCGCGCCTCGGGTCCTCCGTTACCATGACATATATGACTTACAAACTGATCCTTCTGCGCCACGGCCAGAGCGAATGGAATGAAAAGAACCTGTTCACCGGCTGGGTGGACGTGGATCTGACGGACCTCGGCCGGGCCGAAGCCCTCCGCGGCGGAGAGCTGCTGGTGGAGAATGATCTGCTGCCGGATATTCTTTACACCTCCCGCCTGCAGCGGGCCATTAACACCGCCAACATTGCCCTCGGCGCCGCCGACCGCATCTGGATTGATGTGAAGCGCAGCTGGCGCCTGAACGAGCGCCACTACGGAGCCCTGCAGGGCAAGGACAAGGCGCAGACCCTCGCCGAGTACGGCGAAGAGCAGTTCATGCTGTGGCGCCGTTCCTACGACACCCCGCCGCCGCCCCTGCCCGATGACAGCGACTTTTCGCAGGCGCACGACCCCCGGTATGCCGATCTGTCCCAGGACGAACTGCCCCGCACTGAGTGCCTCAAGGACGTTCTTGAGCGGTTCCTTCCGTACTGGGAATCGGACATCTCCGCTGACATCAAGACCGGCAAGACGGTCATGATCGCCGCTCACGGCAACTCGCTGCGCGCCCTGGTGAAGCACCTGGACGGGATCAGCGACGCCGACATTGCGGCCGTGAACATCCCCACCGGTATTCCGCTGGTGTACGAACTGGACGAGGACCTCAAGCCGGTCAAGGCCGGCGGCACCTACCTGGATCCGGAGGCGGCCGCGGCATCGATCAAGGCCGTGGCCAATCAGGGCAAGAAGTAGCACCAGTCCCGCAACGCTAAAGGGCGGCCCCGCGGGGCCGCCCTTTACTGTTTGCTGCAGGTGTCTGTGGTGACCTTAGCGGCCGGACTCCGAGAGCGGCTGCCATTCACCGGTGACGAGGTAGTTGACCTTCCGGGTCACGGACACGCCGTGGTCGGCAAAGCGTTCAAAGTAGCGGCTCGCCAGGGTCAGGTCCACTGTGCTGACCGCCGAAACCTGCCAGTCCGGGGAGGCCACGGCCTTGAACACTCCGGCGTGCAGCTCATTAATGCGTGAGTTGCAGGCGTAAATCTCCGTGCTCAGGTCCAGGTTCCGGGTCTCCAGGAGCTCCGTGAGCAGCTCTGAGATGCGGATGTCCAGGCGGGCCATCTCGCTGAACGTTTCCACCATCGGTTCGGGAACCACCTGCTCCGGGTAGCGCAGTCGAGCGAGCTGGGCGATGTGCCGGGCCAGGTCCCCCATCCGCTCCAGCGAGGCGCTCATCCGCAGCGATCCCACGATCATCCGAAGGTCGGAGGCAACCGGACCCTGCAGGGCAAGGATGTCGATGGCACGCTCGTCGAGGTCATTCTGGAGGAAGTCAATCCGCGCGTCGGCAGCGATGACATCCTGCGCCAACTCCGTGTCCGCACCTTCGAAGGCGAGGGTGGCTTTCTGCATCGCTTCGGTGACGAGCTCGGAAATCTGGGTCAGCTCTTCGCCAATCTGATGAAGCTCGGCCTGAAAAACCTTACGCACTTCGGGTCCTTTCACTTGTGCAGCACTCGTCCAACGTTCCCGTGCTGCCTTGTCACAGCCGTATTGGCAGGATTTCAGCACGGGGTTAACCGTTGGGCATCTTCAGATGAACGTTAGTTTAACGGAGGGACTTATGCCACCGCGGGTCCTCCGGGGTACCGGCGCTCAGCCTAAGCTAGGAGAGTGAATCCTGTATTGCTGGGCCTGATTGCCGGAATCCTCGGCCTGGCCGTGGGAGTGTCCGGCGTGCTCGCCTATGGTGCCAGCCGCCGCCAGCGCCGGGAACTGGCCGCCGGCGACGAGCCGGCCATCCCGGACGGAGCCGCTGACGTGCTGGCAGCGATCGGACGCGCCTACATCGTGGTGGACGCCGTCGACGGCGTGGTCCGTGCCAGCCCGGGCGCCTACGCCTTCGGCCTCGTCCGCGGGCATACGCTCGTTCCGCCCGAGCTCCTGGCCCTCACGGCGCGGGTGCGCCGTGACGGGGTTATCGAGGAACGGCAGCTGGAACTGCAGCGGGGCCCGCTGGGCCAGGGAAACGTCATTCTGCAGGTCCGGGTTGCGACCGTCGGTGAAGAGTACATTCTCATCCTGGCGGACGACCACACGGAAATCGCCCGCACCGAGGAGGTGCGCAACGACTTCGTCGCCAACGTATCGCATGAGCTGAAAACCCCGGTCGGGGCCATCTCGCTGCTCGCCGAAGCCCTGGACGACGCCGCGGGAGACGAAGAAGCGGTGCGCCGGTTCGCCGCAAGAATGAGCAAGGAATCGTCCCGGCTGACCGCACTGGTGCAGGACATCATCGAACTGTCCCGCCTGCAGAGCACCGACATGGTGGACCGGGCGCGTGAGGTGGACATCAACCAACTGGTCGCCGACGCGGTGGAGGCCAACCGGCTGCCGGCGGAGAACAGGAACACGACCGTCGTCGTCGGAGGGTCAGTGCAGGGTTCCGTCTACGGGGACGCGAAAATGCTGACCACCGCCTTCCGCAACCTGATCGACAACGCGATCCGCTATGCGCCGCCCGGAAGCCGGGTTGGCGTGGGGCTGCGTTCGCGCGACGGCATGGCGCAGGTTGCCGTCACCGACCAGGGGCCGGGCATCCATCCCGATGACCAGGAACGGGTGTTCGAAAGGTTTTACCGCATCGACAGTGCCCGCTCGCGGCATACGGGCGGAACCGGCCTGGGCCTCAGCATCGTCAAGCACGTGGTGACCAACCACGGCGGCGAAATCAGTCTGTGGTCCCAGCCCGGACAGGGGTCGACCTTCACGGTCCGGCTGCCGGAAATGGAATCCGCCGAATCGGCCCCGCCCGCGGGCGGCAGCCACGAACAAGGAGTCAGTGCTTGAGCAGGATCCTGATAGTCGAAGACGAGGAGTCGTTCAGCGATCCTCTTTCCTACCTGCTGGGGCGGGAGGGATTCGACGTGTGCGTGGTGGACAACGGCAACGACGCCGTCACCGAGTTTGACCGGCGCGGAGCAGACCTGATCCTGCTGGACCTGATGCTGCCGGGCCAGCCCGGCACCGAAGTGTGCCGGCAGATTCGCCAGCGGTCCGATGTTCCGGTCATCATGCTTACCGCACTGGACGGGGAAATCGATAAGGTCGTGGGCCTGGAGATTGGCGCCGACGACTACGTCACCAAGCCGTACAGCTCCCGGGAACTGTTGGCCCGCATCAGGGCCGTCCTGCGGCGGCGGGGCGGCGACGGCGGTGACCTGTCAGGTCCCACAGTGGAGGCCGGGCCGGTGCGCATGGACCTGGACCGACATGTTGTCAGTGTCAACGGATCCGATATTCCGCTGCCCCTCAAAGAGTTCGAGCTGCTCGAAATGCTGCTGCGGAACTCCGGCCGGGTGCTGACCCGGGGACAGCTGATCGAGCGGATCTGGGGTGCCGACTACGTCGGGGACACGAAAACCCTGGATGTGCACGTCAAGCGGCTCCGGAGCAAGATCGAGCCGGATCCGTCCCTGCCGCGGCACCTTGTGACAGTACGCGGACTGGGATACAAATTCGAGACCTGATCCCGAAGCCTGTGCCCAGTGGAAACCGGCCGGGCAGGTGGGCATAAACAGAAGGGACCCGGCGCCGTGAACTGGTCCCCGAAAGTTGGACTGGCCAAATAAAAGTCTAGGCCGCGAGGGCCTGAGCACGGTATTGCACCGGGCTCAGGCCCTCGAGCTTTGTCGAGATGCGTTCAGTGTTGTACCAGCGGATGTACTCATCCAGCTGTGCTGTCAGGGCATCGGTATTCAGGAACCGGACCCGGTGGAAGAGTTCCTCCTTGAGGTGTCCAAAGAAGTTCTCCATCACCGCGTTGTCATAACAGTTGCCTTTGCGGGACATCGATTGGACCGCGCCGGCGTTCTTCAGCAGCGTCCGCCACGAGACGTGCTGATACTGGAATCCCTGATCCGAATGCACGAGCGGCTGCGCCCCAGGTTCAAGGATGTTGAGGGCTCTGCGCAGCGAGGAGTTAGTGAGCTCCAGATTCGGGGATAACCCCATCGAGTACGAGATGATTTGCCGGTTGAAGAGGCCCATCACCGGGGAGAGATAGAGCTTGCGGTCACCGACGCTGAACTCGGTCACGTCGGTCACCCATTTTTGGTTCGGTGCAGCAGCTTCGAACTCCCGGTTCAACAGGTTCGGTGCCACCACTCCCTGTTCACCGCGGTAGGAGGCGTAGCGCTTCTTTCGCCGCACCTTGCAGACCAGCCGCAGTGAGCGCATCAGCTTCAACACGGTCTTTTTCGCCACGGTCCACCCCTGCTTGGCCAGTACAGTGTGGATGCGGCGGTGCCCGTAGCGGGCATGGTTCTTCTCGAAGATTTCTCTGACCGCGGCCTTGAGCTCCGCCTGCGGGTCCGGGTCCTGGAAACGGGCCTGATGGTAGAAGAACGTTGAACGGGCCAGGCCCGCTATGTTCAGCAGCAGTTCCAGCCGGTGTTCGGCCTTGAGAGCGATAACGGCGCGTACCTTTACGGCCGTTTCCCGTCCCCCAAGGCCCGTACTTTTCCCAGGAACGCGACTTCTGCCCGCAGCCGTTCGTTTTCCCGGCGCAGCCGCTGCAGCTCCGACTCAGGCTGTCTAACCGCACCAGAGTCATTTTTCGGCCGGCCTTTCGGCTTCGGTCGCAGTCCGTCTTCACCCGCTGTCCGGTACTGCCGCGTCCACTTATCGATCAGCTGCGGAGAGGACAGCTGGAGTTCCTTGGCCAGGTCTGCCCTCGTTTCGCCGGAGAGATAACGCTGCCCGCAGTCAGCTTGAAATCAAACGAGAACACCCTCTTGGTTGGCTTGGCCACCAGCGTCGTACCTCCACGAACTAGCCATCGGTCATGTAACCGGCGAATCGTGGAGCGTCTCACTCCAAGCTTCGTTGACACGGCTCTGTCGCCCCAGCCGATTTCGAACAACGCTACCGCGCTCTGGCGTTGGTCCTCGGACAATGAACTCTGCGCAAGCATAAAACTGCTCCCCGAAAGTTAGAACTGATTTCTCAGTCCAACTTTCGGGGAGCAGTTCAGCGCCGGCCGGGTCCCTTCTTCGTTCTTTTAAGCTGTCCCGCGGCGGAACCGCGGCGGCTAGCCTACTGCGATTCAGTCGGCTCCGAGGTGGCGGTGCCGGTGTCCGCTCCGGTGTCCTGCTGGACATCCGTGGCCTCGTCGGAGGGCACCATGGTGGCACCTTCGATCGGGGTGGGGGACGGCGTCGGCAGGTACTCGCGGTAATCCACCAGGGTGCCGTCGACAACGGGGACGTTCAGCTCCACCGTTTCGGTGCCGTTGCTGGCATCCGCGCGGAGGCCGGTGCCCGGCAGCGTGTCGACATTCGGTACCGTCACGTCAGAGGCGGTGGCGTCCTCGAAGATGATCTTGTCGCCGGACTCAATGGACCAGGACAGCGTGGTTCCGCCCATGGCCAGGGAAAAGTCCACATTGTCGGGGGACGCATTGACCACGGTGCCCAGCAGACGGCCGGCTTCGCCGTCGCCGTTGCTGACCACCAGGAGGTTGCGCAGTTCAACTTCGCCGACGTTTTCGACGATGCCGTCCGACGGTGAGTATTCGCGCACCGTTGCCTGCTCGTTCACTGCACTGCAGCTGGAGACTCCCAGTACTGCCAGCGCAATTACACCGGCGGCAGCTGCGCGCTGCGCCCGGTTCTTGGGTGTGAATCTCACAGCACAAAACTCCTGGGGTATTGCGGTCTTGCGACCTGCGGCTATCTTTTGTGCCTAGCCTATCGGCAAACGGCCTAAATGTTGGATTTTCGGCCCCTGGCCCGGGACTCAAAATGGACCTCCGCACAGCCATCGCCGCAGGTGGGAACGCGGGAGGCAGGCCGGATAATACCTACGCGGGTCACGATCAGGTACCTGACCTGCGAAAACTCTTCTCGGCGTGTCGCACCCATGGTAAACTTGAGGCTGGGAAAGGGGAAAGTCCACATGGTTTTTGAGGTTGGCGAAACAGTTGTTTACCCTCACCACGGTGCCGCGAAGATCGAAGAGATCAAGATGCGAACCATCAAGGGCGAAGAGAAGATGTATCTCAAGCTTAAGGTGGCACAGGGTGATCTGACCATAGAAGTACCGGCTGAGAACGTTGACCTCGTTGGGGTTCGCGATGTGGTGGGCAAGGAAGGCTTGGAGCACGTGTTTGATGTGCTGCGGGCCGAACTTACCGAAGAGCCCACCAACTGGTCGCGCCGTTACAAGGCAAACCTGGAGAAGCTTGCGTCCGGTGACGTGGTAAAGGTGGCTGAGGTCGTTCGCGACCTGTGGCGCCGCGACCACGACCGCGGACTCTCTGCAGGCGAAAAGCGGATGCTTGCAAAAGCCCGCCAGATTCTGATTTCAGAGCTGGCACTGGCTGAAAAGACAGACGAAGATCAGGCCGCAGTTGTCCTGGACAAGGTTCTGGCAAGCTAGCAGCACTGATTTACAGCACACGGCACGCTGCCGGTCCTCACGGACCGGCATTTTGTCTTTAAGGACAGGTCCCGCCCTCGCGGTCCTGAAGCGGCGTCCTCCGGCGGGCACTAGGCTGAAGGGGTGTCTTCAACAGTTTCCCGCCAGCAGCGGATCGGTGTCATTGTCGTAGCAGGCGGTTCGGGGCAGCGGCTGGGCTACGGCATCCCCAAGGCCCAGGTGCCGTTGTTCGGCGTCGCACTGCTCGTCCATGCCCTGCGGGGGATCGAAGCGTCCGGAATAGCCTCGGCCATCAGCGTTGCAGTCCCGGCCGGTGACACGGTCATGCGGTCGCTGTGCCGCGGGACAGCGGTCAGCGCGTCCCTGACCGTGGTTGACGGCGGCGCCACCCGGGCCGACTCCGTCCGGGCCGCGCTGCAGGCGCTCCCCGCTGACCTCGACGCAGTGATGGTCCACGATGCTGCCCGCGCACTGACGCCGCCGGAGGTCTTCGGCCGGGTCGCTGACGCGCTGGCCGCCGGGGCGGCCGCAGTGATTCCGGCAGTGCCGGTCACCGACACCGTTAAGACGACGGCGGACACCGCTGCCGGGCAGGCGGGCATCGCGCCCCGGGTGGTCACCGGAACCCCCGACCGCTCCACGCTGCGCGCGGTCCAGACACCCCAGGGTTTCGAAGCCGGCCTGCTGCGCCGTGCCCATGCAGCAGCCCGCGGTTTCACCGCGGAGCAGGCCGCCGCGGTGACCGACGATGCAATGCTGGCGGAATCCCTGGGCACGCCGGTGTACGTTGTCGAGGGCTCGGAGCTGTCGCTGAAAATCACCACCCCGCTGGACCTGCTGCTGGCCGAAGCGGTTCTGGCCCGCACCCCTACCGACAAAGAGGACTGATCCATGCCTGCCGTTAACCTTCCCCGCACCGGAATCGGCGTGGACGTGCACGCCTTCGCGCCCGATGACGCTCCGCGGCCGCTGTGGGTTGCCGGGCTCCTGTGGGATGGAGAACGCGGATTGGCCGGACATTCCGACGGCGACCCGGTGGCCCACGCCGCAGCTGATGCCCTCTTCTCCGCTGCCGGCTTGGGCGACCTTGGGACGCATTTCGGAACGGACCGGCCCGAGTACGCCGGCGCCTCCGGGCTGTCCCTGCTGGAGGAAGCGGCCCGGATCGTGCGCGGCGCCGGATTCGAAATCGGCAATGTCGCAGTCCAGCTGATCGGTAACCGGCCCAAGTTCGCACCGCGCCGGGCCGAGGCCGAAGCCATCCTCAGCGGTGCGGCAGGCGCCCCGGTCAGCGTCTCCGCCACCACCACCGACGGCCTCGGCTTTACCGGACGCGGTGAGGGCATAGCCGCAGTGGCCACCGCCGTCGTCGTCCAGGTGCAGAACCCACCGTTGCCCGGCAGATAAGCCCGCTGCGGCCCGCAGGCGATAGCCTAGAGCGGTGAGCCTGAGATTCTATGACACCGCAACCGCGCAGATCCGCGACTTCGTACCCCTGAAAAAGGGCGAGGTAAGCCTGTATTACTGCGGCGCCACCGTGCAGGGGAAACCGCATGTGGGCCACATCCGCTCAGCCATCGTTTTTGATCAGCTCACGCGCTGGCTCCAGTTCCGCGGGTTCCGCGTCACCACCGTCCGCAACGTCACCGACATCGATGACAAGATCCTGGCCAAGGCCGCTGACTCGGTGGGCGCCGAGCCCTCCGCCGACGTCGTGCCGGACGAGCCCTGGTGGGCGCTGGCCTACCGCTTCGAGCAGGAATTCGCCAAGGCCTACGACACCCTGGGGGTGCAGCGGCCCACCTACGAGCCGCGGGCCACCGGGCACATTCCGGAAATGCACGCGCTCATTTCCCGCCTCATCGACGCCGGCCACGCCTACCCGGCGCTGGATAACTCCGGCGACGTGTACTTCGACGTCCGGTCCTGGGACAAGTACGGATCCCTGACCCGGCAGAATATCGACGACATGCAGGCAGCGCCCGACGCCGGTCCGCGCGGCAAGCGTGACCCCCGGGACTTCGCGCTGTGGAAGGGCCATAAGGACGGCGAGCCCGAAACAGCCGCCTGGGACAGCCCCTGGGGCAAGGGCCGGCCGGGCTGGCACCTGGAATGCTCGGCGATGGTGACCAAGTACCTCGGCCCGCAGTTCGACATCCACGGCGGCGGCCTGGATTTGCGCTTCCCGCACCACGAAAACGAAATGGCCCAGTCGCAGGCCGCCGGTGACGGTTTCGCCAATTTCTGGATGCACAACGGCATGGTCACCTTCGAGGGCGAGAAGATGTCCAAGTCCATCGGCAACACGGTGAGCCCCTCGGAGATGCTGGCCGAAGCCTCCCCCCGGGTGGTCCGCTATTACCTGGGGCAGGCGCACTACCGTTCGGTGCTGGACTACCGGCCAACGTCGCTGCAGGAAGCTGCGGCCGCCGTTGAACGAATTGATGGATTCATCGACAAGGCACGGGCGAAGGTCTACAGCACCGGAGACCACGGCTTTGTCCTGGACACAAGGTCCATGCCGGCGGCCTTCGCCGAAGCCATGGACGATGACCTCAACGTGCCGCAGGCACTGGCGGTCCTGCATGACACCGTCCGGTCAGGCAACACCGCCCTTGCTGCGGGACGGACGGATGACGTCCGGGACGCACTGCACGCCGTGCTGACCATGACCATGGCCCTGGGGCTGGATGCGGTGCAGCAGCCGGCACGCACGGAAGGGCCGGAGCACAACGCCCTGGACGCCCTGATCCAGGATCAGCTGCAGCAGCGGCTCGACGCCCGTGCCGCGAAGGACTGGGCGAGGGCCGATGCGATTCGGGATTCCCTGGCCGCAGCGGGCATCGCGGTCGAGGACACCCCGGACGGCGCACGCTGGAGCCTGGCACAGGGCTGAACCCGCCCGAAAACAGGGGCCTTTCTGCCGCGGATTTTGGCTGTTGGAGTACACCCCAGCAGCATGGACACCGGCTGCCCGGGAGCCTGCGTAAACTAGAAGTAATGCTTTCTTCTAGGTTTAAGGTGTAATCGATGGCCAACAACGGACGTCCCGGCGCAATGCGTAAAGCCAAAAAGGGCCCCAGCGGGGGCACAGGTGGATTGGGCCGCAAGGCTCTTGAGGGTAAAGGACCCACGCCCAAGGCTGAAGAACGCCCCTATCACAAGGCGTACAAGAACAAGCAGCTGGCTGAGCGCTCCGCAGCCAAGCGCGGCGGAGACACCCGCGCCGCCGGTGGACGCAGCGGCACCAACGTCCGCGGCAAGGTGGCTGAAGAAGTGGTGACCGGCCGCAACTCGGTGGTCGAAGCCCTGCGCGCCGGCATCCCCGCCAAGGCGCTGCACGTGGCCGTCCGCATCGACATGGACGACCGCGTCCGCGAATCCCTGAAGATGGCGGCCGACCGCGGCCTGCCCGTCATGGAAACGCACAAGCCCGAGCTGGACCGCATGACCAACGAGGCCGTGCACCAGGGCCTGGTCCTGCAGATCCCGCCCTACGAGTACGCGGACCCGATGGATCTGGCCCAGGAAACCCTCGAAGCATGGAAAAAGGGCCACGTCCGCAACGCTCCGCTGTTCGTTGCGCTGGACGGCATCACCGACCCGCGTAACCTCGGCGCGATCATCCGCTCCGCCTCGGCGTTCAGTGCGCACGGCGTCATCGTGCCCGAACGCCGCGCCGTGGGCATGACCGCCTCGGCCTGGAAGACCAGCGCCGGTGCCGCCGTCCGCGTGCCGGTGGCCCGCGCCGGAAACCTGAACAGCGCCCTGAAAGCGTTCAAGAAAATGGGCATCTTCGTTCTGGGCCTGGACGGCGACGGCGACGTGTCGCTGCCGAACATTGTCCTGGCCAAAGACCCGATCTGCATCGTGGTGGGCTCCGAAGGCAAGGGCTTGTCCCGCCTGGTCCGCGAGAACTGCGACCAGATTGTGTCCATCCCCATCGATTCAGCCATGGAATCACTGAACGCGTCCATGGCCGTAGGCATTAGCCTGTACGAAATATCACGGCAGCGTTCCGCCTAATCCACGGCGGAGTCCGAGAGGCAGCATGGCAGACCTGATTGGTGATCCACAGGGCCAGGCCGCCGCACGGCGGGTATCCAGGCCCTTCCCGCTTGGTGTAAAGAACTCGGTTCCCGGCATCGAAGAGGTGCCGGGAACCGCCAACGTGTCCATT
Organism: Arthrobacter citreus; assembly: GCF_038405225.1. Taxonomy (NCBI): domain Bacteria; kingdom Bacillati; phylum Actinomycetota; class Actinomycetes; order Micrococcales; family Micrococcaceae; genus Arthrobacter; species Arthrobacter citreus. The sequence goes on along the minus strand of NZ_CP151657.1, from coordinate 2,980,254 downwards.
TACGCCCCGGGCCTGTCCGCAGTGGACATCCACTTCGAGAAAGCTCCGGGCGTCTGGGTTTCTGAACCCCTCGGTGAGTCCGTAGCCGGCATCCACCACGGGCGGGTCAGCGGACTCTCCTACGGTGCCCGCTACGGGTTTTGGCCCCGGGGACAGGAGCTGCCCGGCGAGCCGGGCAGCTTCCAGCTGCTGCTGGATCCCTACGGGCGCGGGATCGACCAACAGCCGGGCCGGGACGACATGCCGCTGTTCTTTTCCGTGCACGTTGACTCGGCTTTTGACTGGGGCTCATCGCGCCAGCCGCACACCCCGTGGCGGGACACCGTCATTTACGAAGCACACGTACGCGGGCAAACCATGCTCCACCCCGAAATCCCCGACGAGCTCCGCGGCACCTACGCAGGTTTCGGCCACCCCGTCATGGTGGATTACCTCAAGCAGCTGGGGGTGACCGCCGTCGAGCTCCTGCCGATCCACTTCCACACTGATGAAGAACACCTGCGGATGCTGGGCCTGACCAATTATTGGGGCTACAACACCCTTGGCTTTTTCGCCCCGCATTCGGAGTACGCCACGCGGGCAGCCCAGGCTGCCGGGCCCAAGGCGGTGCAGGACGAGGTCAAGGGAATGATCCGGTCACTGCACGAGGGCGGCCTCGAAGTCATCCTGGACGTGGTGTACAACCACACGGCCGAGGGGAAAAAGGACCAGCCGGCTCTGAGCTGGCGCGGACTCGGCGATGAACGGTATTACCGCTACGACGCCGAGGGCCGCTACTTCGACACCACCGGCTGCGGAAACACGCTGGACTTCAGCGAACCGCGGGTCATTCAAATGGCCCTGGATTCGCTGCGCTACTGGGTGCAGGAATACCGGGTGGACGGCTTCCGCTTCGATCTGGCTCCGGCGCTGTGCCGCGGGGCGGACGGACGTTTTGACCGCCGCCATCCTTTCCTCATTGCGCTGGCCGCCGATCCGGTCCTCAACGGCATCAAGCTGATTGCCGAACCCTGGGACATCGGACCGGACGGATGGCAGACCGGAAACTTTCCTCCCGGCTGGGCGGACTGGAACGACCGGTTCCGGGACTCAGTCCGCGACTTTTGGCTGCAGGACCAGGCCGCGCTGGCTGCCGGTGGCACCGGCGGCTCGGTGGGCCGGATTGCCGGTTCGCTGGCCGGCTCAGCCGACCTGTTTGCCGGCTCCGGCCGAACGGCCCTGTCCTCCATCAACCTGGTCACGGCTCACGACGGCTTTACGCTGGCGGACCTGACCTCGTATGAACGCAAGCACAATGAGGCCAACGGGGAAGACAACCGGGACGGCAGCAACGACAACCGCAGCTATAACCACGGCGTCGAAGGCCCCACGGACGACGAGCGGATCAATGCCCGCCGCGCCCAGAGCGCCCGAAACGTCATGGCCACGCTGCTGATGTCCCTGGGGGTCCCCATGATTACCGCAGGGGATGAGCTGGGAAGGACCCAGCACGGCAACAACAACGCATACTGCCAGGACAACCCAATGGCCTGGACGCACTGGGACCTGGATGCCGACGCAGAGCGGATGCTGGACTTCACCCGCACGCTGCTGCGCCTGCGCCGGTACTTCCTGGCTTCGCAGCCATACCGGTTTCCGGCGGATGCACGCGGATCCTCCCTGCTGTGGTTTGATGCCGAGGGCCAGCCAATGGCCCAGGACAAGTGGCAGGATCCCTCCACCCGCGTGGTCCAGCTGCTGGTGGGATCCTCCGCCGGAGAGCTGAACGGCCTCTTTGTCCTCAACGGATCGCTCCAGGACACGGAGATTGTCCTGCCGGACGCTGAAGCGCTCAGCCGCTCCGGCGCCGTCCGCGACGAAGACCATTCTTATGAGCTGCTCCTGAGCACCGCGGCGGATGCCCGGGAACGCATCGGCGGACAGCACCGCGGTGGCGGGAGGGATATTCTTCCCGCCAACTCCATCAGCCTGTACCGGGCCTAGGCGTTGCCGCCCGGGGTTTAGGCGTTGCCGACCAGGGCCTAGGCGTTGGCGACCAGGCCCAGTTCGGCCTTGGACGCCAGCCCGGAATGCACCGGAAGCACGCGCACGGTGTAGCCGAACGGTCCCGCCTGCTCAATGCCGATGGTGCCGGAGAAAAGGTGCCGCCCGGAGCCCAGGTCCTCCGCCTGCTCCAGTTCCTCCGTCCGGGGATCGCTGAGCTGGTCGTTTTCCAGGGCCTTGCCGTAAGCCACCTCCACGCTGACATCCTCCGGGCGCAGGGAGCCCAGCGAAACGTACGCCTGCACGGTCAGCCGGTCGCCGATCTGCGGATCATCGCTGATGCCGATGGAATCCACATGCTCCACCGAAACTCCTGACCAGCCGTCACGGATGCGGGTGATCCAGGCGGCAAGCTCCTTGGCAGCTGCGTAACCGTCGGCTGACGCAGCCCGCCCGGACTGCCCCGCGGGCCGGTACAAGCGGTTCACATATTCGCGCAGCATGCGGTTCGCAGAGACGGCGGGGCCAAGGTCTGCCAGCGTGTGCTTGACCATTTCCAGCCACTCGCTCGGCAGCGCATTAGACGGAGCATCCGAAGGGCCGGCGGCGCCGGCGTCAGCGGGCGGTTCCTTCCCGTAGAACAGGGGAGTGACGGCGTTCTCCAGCAGATCGTAAAGCGCCGCGGCTTCCAGATCATCGCGCTGGTCCGGGTTGTAGACCTCCCGGGTGTAGGCGCCCTTGGTGGGATTCGCCGAGGGGATCGCCCAGCCGTTGTCGCCGTCGAACATCTCGTCCCACCAGCCGTCCAGCACCGAGAGGTTCAGCCCGCCGTTGATGGCGGACTTCATCCCGGAGGTGCCTGAGGCCTCCAGCGGACGCAGCGGATTGTTCAGCCACACGTCGCAGCCGGGGAACAGGGTGCGGGCCATCGCAATGTCGTAGTTGGGCAGGAACACGATGCGGTGCCGGACCTCGGGATCGTCAGTAAAGCGGACGAGATCCTGGATCATGCGCTTGCCCTGCTCGTCAGCGGGATGGGACTTTCCGGCCACCACCACCTGGATCGGATGAGTGGGGTGCAGCAGCAGCGCCTTGAGCCGGGCGGGGTCGCGCAGCATCAGGGTAAGGCGCTTGTACGTAGGCACGCGGCGTGCGAATCCAATGGTCAGCACATCCGGGTCCAGGACATTCTCGGTCCAGGCCAGCTCGGGATCCGTGGCTCCGCGCTTGCGCCAGGCGGAACGGACCCGCCGCCGGACGTCGGTGATCAGGTTCGAGCGAAGGCGCCGCCGCAGGTCCCACAGGTCCTGGTCACTGATCTCGTAGGCCCGCCCCCAGTCACGGTCATGGACCGTGGCTACGCCGAACTTCTCGCTGGCGAGCTTTGTCAGTTCCGGATCCACCCACGACGGAACGTGCACACCGTTGGTGACGGAGGTGATCGGAACCTCGGAGACGTCGAACCCCGGCCACAGGCCCGAGAACATCTCACGCGAAACCTCACCGTGGAGCTTGGCCACCCCATTGGCGCGCTGCGCCAGGCGCAGCCCCATGACCGCCATGTTGAATTTCCCGGGATCCCCGCCCTCATAGCTCTCGGCGCCCAAACCGAGCACCTTGTCAGTGGGGACCGACTGGGCCAGTCCGGCGTTAAAGAAATGCCGTATCTGGGCCTGGTCAAAGCGGTCGATGCCGGCGGGAACCGGCGTGTGCGTGGTGAACACGGTATTGGAACGGCTGACCGTGAGGGCTTCTTCCCACCCCATGCCGGTGTCCATCAGCTCGCGGATCCGCTCAACGCCCAGGAAGCCGGCGTGGCCTTCGTTGGTGTGGAAAACCTCGGGGCCGGCAGCACCGGTCAGCCGCTCATAAACGCGCAGCGCCTTGATGCCGCCCATACCCAGCAACAGCTCCTGCTGCAGGCGATGATCACCACCGCCGCCGTACAGCCGGTCCGTGATGCCGCGGGCGGCGTCGTCGTTGCCCATGACATCGGAATCCAGCAGCAGCAAAGGCACGCGTCCGACGTCGGCGCGCCAGATCTGTGCGGAGAGCCGGCGGTTGTTCGGCAGCGGCAGGCTCACGCGGGCCGGCGTTCCGTCGTCCTCCCGCAGCAGGGTCAGCGGCAGGCCGTTGGGGTCCAGGACCGGGTATGTCTCCAGCTGCCATCCGTCGCGGGAGAGTGCCTGCTTAAAGTAGCCGGCCTGGTACAGCAGACCGACGGCGATCAGCGGAACGCCCAGATCGGACGCTGCTTTGAGGTGGTCGCCGGCGAGGATGCCAAGGCCGCCGGAATACTGCGGCAGCACCGCACTGATCCCGTACTCGGGGGAAAAGTACGCCACGGACCGGGGCGCATCCTCACCCAGGGTCTGGTACCAGCGCGGAGCGTCGAGGTACGTGTCCAAGTCGGCGCCCAGATCCTGGATACGTTCAACAAGGCCCGCATCCTGCGCCATCCGCTCAAGGCTGGCGCGGCTGACCGACCCAAGGAACTTGACCGGGTCATGGCCGCTGGCAACCCATGCTGCCGGATCAAGGTCAGCAAAAAGCCGCGTGGTGGGCTCGTGCCACGACCACCTCAGGTTCGAGGCCAGCTTACTCAGCGGGGCGATGCTGTCGGGGAGGACTGTTCGGACGGTAAACCTTCGAATTGCCTTCACCCCGGTTACGCTAGCGCAAACCCGGCACCAAAGGGGATGGATGAACCAAAGAATCCGGCAAATGACTGCCAGTTTTGGTCCGCTCCGGCGGGAGCCCCGGAAATGTCGTAATACAGGCTGCCACCTGCGGGAAAACACCGGAAAGTACGTTGCCTTAGCATTCTGCCCGGAATGTCGCTAACGTCTAGTCTGTGACCAGTTCCAGTGCGATGCCATCCAAAGACCTGCCCGCCGAGGAACTCCGGTTCGGCCGGATTCCCATCAACAATGTGACACCGGTGGTGGAATGCGGCCGCATCCCGGCCAAAGCCATTCCCGGTGAAGACCTCGTCATTGGGGCCACGGTGTTCCGCGAAGGCCATGACCTCGTGGGTGTCAGCGCTGTCCTGTATGACCCCGAGGGTGTTGAGGTGCAGCGGGTCCGCATGCACCCCGTCGGCATTGGGCTGGACCGCTGGGGAGCGCTGCTCCGGCCTGAAGCCACCGGAAACTGGACTTTCGCCGTTGAGGGCTGGGCCGACGTCTACGGAACCTGGCACCACAACGCCGAGGTGAAGATCGCCGCCTGTGTCGATGTGGAGCTCATGCTCGCTGAGGGTGTAGCCCTCTTCAGGTCCGCCGCCGCCGGGCGCAGCGCAGAGGACGCCGCGGTATTCACCGCGGCCGCGGACACGCTCGCCGATTCCGGGCTCCCCGTGGAGGACCGGTTTGCGGCCGGAAGCTCCGATGCGGTGCTCGACATCATCGACCGGGATCCGATCCGGGACCTGGTAACCAGCAGCGCCCGGTTCCCCCTCCGGGTGGAGCGGGAACTGGCCGGGCGCGGTTCCTGGTACGAGTTCTTTCCCCGGTCCGAAGGCGCGGTCCTGGATCCCACAACCCGTGAATGGACCTCGGGGACGTTCCGCACGGCCGCCCGCAGCTTGGAGCGGGTGGCACGCATGGGCTTCGACGTGATCTATCTGCCGCCGGTCCATCCGATTGGAACGACGCACCGGAAGGGCCCCAACAACACTCTCGTGGCCGGACCCGGGGATCCCGGATCGCCGTGGGCAATCGGATCAGCGGAGGGCGGACACGACGCCATCCACCCGGACCTTGGCACGTTCGAGGACTTTGACGCCTTCGTTGACACCGCCCGCGAACTGAACCTGGAGGTTGCGATTGACCTTGCGCTGCAGGCATCGCCGGATCACCCCTGGGTGAGCAGCCATCCGGAATGGTTCACCACCCGGGTGGACGGATCAATCGCTTACGCCGAAAACCCGCCCAAAAAATACCAGGACATATATCCGCTGAACTTCGACAATGACTACACCGGTCTGTCGGAGGAGATACTGCGCATCGTCCTGATGTGGATCGGGCACGGGGTGAAGATTTTCCGCGTGGATAATCCGCACACCAAGCCGCTGAAGTTCTGGGAATGGCTGATCAAAACAGTCAACGATAAGCACCCCGAAGTGATTTTCCTGGCCGAGGCATTCACCCGTCCGGCCGTGATGCACGCCCTGGGCATGGCCGGATTCCAGCAGTCCTACACCTACTTCACCTGGCGCAATACCCGCCGGGAACTGGAGGAGTACTTCACCGAGGTCTCGTCCGAAACGGCGGCCTTCTTCCGTCCCAACTTCTTCGTTAACACCCCGGACATCCTCACTGAGTTCCTGCAGTACGGCGGCCCCGGGGCCTTCAAGATCCGCGCAGCGCTGGCTTCCACGGCCAGCCCGCTGTGGGGCGTTTACTCCGGGTATGAACTGTATGAGCATGTGGCCCGGCCCGGTGCCGAGGAATACATCGACAACGAGAAATTCGAATACAAGCAGCGGAACTTCGCCGCAGCTGAGGCTGAAGGCCGAAGCCTGGCGCCCTACATCACGCGCCTGAACGAAATCCGGCGGTCCCACCCGGCCCTGGGCGACCTGCAGAACCTCACCGTGCATTCGAGCACGGACGAAGCAACCATCGTGTACTCCAAACACAAGCAGGTCCGGCCCGGGGACCCCTCGAGCAGGGACACCCTGATCATTGTGGTGAATACGGATCCGCACAGTGCGCGCGAGTGCACGGTCTCCCTGGATCTCGAGGCCCTGCATCTGGACCTGCAGGACTTCAACGAGGATGGGACCTATTGGGTGGATGACCTCATCAGCGGCCAAAGCTGGCGCTGGGGTGCTCACAACTACGTCCGTCTGGACGCCCATGTCGAACCCGCCCACATTCTGTCAGTTCGGAGGAACTCCTAGTGCCCAACCCGTTTCAGCTGCACGCTCCCGGGCTAACCAATGATCCCCACTGGTACCGCAAGGCCGTCTTTTATGAGGTGCTTGTCCGCGGTTTTGCCGATGCCAACGGGGACGGATCCGGTGACTTTACGGGATTGATCGACAAGCTTGACTACCTGCAGTGGCTGGGCGTGGACTGCCTCTGGCTCCCGCCGTTCTTCAAATCCCCGCTGCGCGACGGCGGCTACGATATTTCCGACTACTACGACGTCTTGGATGAGTTCGGGACCATCAGTGACTTCAAGCGTCTGGTCGCCGAGGCCCATGCCCGCGGCGTCCGCGTCATCATTGACCTGCCGCTGAACCACACCTCCGACAAACACCCGTGGTTCGAAGAATCCCGCAGCGATCCGGACGGCCCCTACGGCGACTTCTATGTATGGTCCGACACGGATCAGAAGTACGAAGATGCGCGGATCATCTTTGTGGACACCGAAGAGTCGAACTGGGCCTTTGACCCGGTGCGCCGCCAGTTCTACTGGCACCGGTTCTTCAGCCACCAGCCGGACCTCAACTTTGAGAACCCCAAAGTTGTCGAGGCCATCTTCGACGTCGTCCGTTTCTGGCTGGACCAGGGCATCGACGGTTTCCGCGCGGATGCCATCCCGTACCTCTTCGAAGAGGATGGAACCAACTGCGAAAACCTGCCGGCGACGCACCGGTTCCTCAAGGACCTGCGCACCATGGTGGATGAAAACTACCCCGGCCGCGTGATCGTGGCAGAGGCCAACCAGATGCCGCATGAGGTTGTGGAGTACTTCGGTGACGAAACCGGAGCGGAATGCCACATGGCTTTCCACTTCCCCATCATGCCCCGGCTCTTCTACGCCCTGCGCGACCAGAAGGCGGCGCCCATCATCCAGACCATGGAGGAAACCCCGGATATTCCGTCCGGCGCCCAGTGGGGAACCTTCCTGCGCAACCATGATGAGCTGACGCTGGAAATGGTGACCAACGAGGAACGCCAGGCGATGCTCGGCTGGTATGCCCCCGATTCCCGCATGCGCGCCAACATCGGCATCCGCCGCCGGCTGGCGCCGCTGCTGGACAACTCGCGCTCGGAAATCGAGCTCATCCATGCGCTGCTGCTGTCACTGCCGGGAAGCCCCTTCCTCTACTACGGTGATGAGCTGGGCATGGGCGACAACATCTGGCTGGAGGACCGGGATTCCTCGCGGACGCCCATGCAGTGGAACCCGGACCGCAACGCCGGTTTCTCCACCGCCGATCCCGGCAAGCTGTACCTGCCGGTGGTGCAGTCGCTGGTTTACCACTTCAACCATGTGAACGTTGAGGCGCAGCTGGCGAGCTCCAGTTCGCTGCTGCACTGGATCCGGCAAATGATCATGGTCCGCCGGACGCACCCAGCCTTTGGCCTGGGTTCCTACCGGAACGTGCCCACCGAGGCGGAGTCCGTGCTCGCGTTCCTGCGCGAGCTGCCGGCGGACAATCCGGAGGGGGAGGTTGGCGAAGTCATGTTCTGCATCTTCAACCTGTCCCAGCACCCGGTTTCGGCCACGGTCAGCCTGCCGGAGTTTGCCGGCCGCGGACTGCGGGACGCCTTCGGCGGAACGCCCTTCCCGGCCTTCGGGCCTGACGGTTCCGTGACCCTGACGCTGGGCAGCCACGATTTCTACTGGCTGCGCCTGCGTTCGCCGAAATCCAACATGTCATCGCCCCAGACCGAAGCGATTCCCCTGATACCCATTTCGGAGGCCGTGAAGAAATGACCCAGCTGACGCCGTCCCTGCCTGAACTCCTGACTGCCTGGCTTCCGGCGCAGCGCTGGTTCCCCGCGAAGGGCCGCGACGTGACCCTGGAGCGGGTTGGCGGCATCCGCTTGGAAGATCCCGCCGGTTTGGTGGAGCTGGAGGTCCACCTGGTGGCAGTGGCCTCGGGCCACCGCACCGACATTATCAGCGTGCCCGTCAGCTATCACCAGGCCCCGGTCCCGGAGCTTGCCGGGTCCCTGCTGGGCCGTGCGCAGCACCAGGAAGCGGGGGAGCGCTGGCTGTACGACGGCGCCGCCGATCCCGTCTTCGTAACAGCATGGCTGGAGCTCATGCGCTCCCAATCGGCGTCCCTCGACGGGCACACGCACGGCGTCGCGCTGGGCGGGTTCGATCAGTGGCCGCCGTTCGACACGACGGTGCCCGCCAAGCTGATGAAGGGCGAGCAGTCCAACACCTCGGTGGTGGTGCCAGCGGAGCCCAGCCAGCTGATCGTGAAGTTCTACCGTGTCCTGGCCGCCGGGGAAAGCCCCGACGTCGAGGTCAGCGCCAAACTCACGGCGGCGGGTTCCCAGGATGTCCCGGCCACACTGGGCTGGGTCACCGGAAGCTGGCATGACCCCCGGGCGAACGACGACGACAAGTGGGTGACCGGTCATCTGAGTGTCCTGCGGGAGTTCATTCCCAACAGCGAGGATGCCTGGCGGACTGCGTCCGCAGCCGCCCTCAGTAGCACTGACTTCACGGCCGAAGCCGAAGAACTCGGCGCCGTGACCGGAAGAATCCACCGCCAGCTGGCGCAGGCTTTCGGCACCCAGCCTCCCTCCGCCGCGGAACGGGCCGAGTTTCTTGAGTCTTTGGGGAACCGGATCCGCTGGGCGTGGAAGGAAGCCCGCAGCTATGTGGGGGAGTATGACGAACCGCTGGAGTATCTGCTGCAGCAGATTTCCGACCTCCAAACCCTGCCCAACCTTCAGCGCATCCACGCCGACTATCACCTGGGCCAGGTCCTGAAATCCGGAAGCCACGGCTGGATGGTCCTCGATTTTGAGGGCGAGCCGCTGCGGCCCGCTGATGAACGCAGTGTGCCGGACGTCCCCCTGCGGGATGTCGTGGGCATGCTCCGCTCCATCGATTACGCCGCCGGCGTCGCGCTGGTCGAAGGCGCTGTCCGGGAGGACGGGGCCGCGGTTCCCGGATCCCGCCGGCAGCAGCGCCGTGGCCTCGATGCCGCCCGCTGGGCGGCGACCGCCTCGGAAGCGTTCCTGCGGGGCTACGAGAAGGAGACCGGCACGCAGATAAACCGCAGCGATCCGCTGTACCTTGCCCTGTGGCTGGATAAGGCCCTTTACGAAGTTGTTTATGAAATCCGCAATCGTCCCGATTGGATCCGTGTTCCGGTTGCTGCCGTGCGGCAGATTCTGGAACAGGCACGCAAACAAGCGCACGGGACGAGCAGCCAGGAAGAGAACCCAGTGAACAAGACCCCACGGCCCGAACCCGAGGCCAAGAATTCTTCGCCGGAGCCGGCGCTTCCCGCGCAGCCGGAGCGCGTGGCTGTGTCACCGGAACCCGCGCTTTCCGCGCAGGCCCATGACGCCGTCGTCCCCTCCCAGGCCCATGACGCCGTCGCTCCCGCTGACGTAAGCGCAGCGCCGGTGCACCGAAACCCGCTGCCTGTTTCCGCAGACATCCTGCAGGCCGTTTCCGAGGGCCGCTACTATCAGCCGCACGCCATTTTGGGTGCCCACCTCGATGACCAGGGACTGGTCACCATTCGCGCCTTGCGTCCGCTGGCCCAAGCCGTCACCGCCGTGACATCCGCGGGCCGCGTTGACCTCGAGCACGAGCACAACGGCATTTGGGTCGGCACCCTCCCCGCCGACCGCCCCGGCCAGGTCCCCGACTACCGGCTCGAAGTCACCTATGAAGGGTTGGAACCGCAGCTTTTTGATGATCCGTACCGGTTCCTGCCGTCCCTGGGGGAGATCGACCTGCACCTTATCGGTGAAGGCCGGCACGAGAAGCTGTGGACGGTGCTCGGAGCCAACCTGCATCACTACAAGTCAGTCCTTGGCGACATCGACGGCGTCAGCTTTGCCGTATGGGCGCCCAATGCCCAGTCGGTGCGGGTAAAGGGCGACTTCAACGCCTGGGACGGAACGCTGAACGCGATGCGCTCCCTTGGCGGCTCAGGCGTATGGGAAATCTTCATTCCCGATGTCCAGCCCGGTGCACGCTACAAGTACGAAATCCTCGGAAGCGACGGAATCTGGCGGGAGAAGGCCGATCCGATGGCGCAGGGCACCGAGGTGCCGCCGTTGACCGGCTCCCGCGTTGTGGAGTCCACCTACTCCTTCCAGGACGCCGAGTGGATGGAAGCGCGGGCTGCCCGTGACCCGCACAATGCGCCAATGAGCGTCTATGAGGTGCACCTGGGCTCCTGGCGGTTGGGCCTGGACTACCGGCAGCTTGCGGACCAGCTGGCGGAATACGTGACCTGGCAGGGATTCACCCATGTGGAGTTCATGCCGGTTGCCGAGCACCCGTTCGGCGGTTCCTGGGGCTACCAGATCACCTCCTACTTCGCTCCCACCGCCCGGTTCGGGCATCCGGACGATTTCCGCTACCTGGTGGACAAGCTTCACCAAGCCGGCATCGGCGTCATTCTGGACTGGGTCCCCGGGCACTTCCCCAAGGACGAATGGGCGCTCGCGAAGTTCGACGGCCAGACGCTGTATGAACACGGGGATCCGCTCCGCGGCGAGCAGCCGGACTGGGGCACTCTGATCTTCGACTACGGACGCCGCGAGGTCCGGAACTTCCTGGTGGCCAACGCCATCTACTGGCTGGAGGAATTCCATATCGATGGACTGCGCGTGGATGCCGTGGCCTCCATGCTGTACCTGGACTACTCGCGTCCCGCCGACCAGTGGCGGCCCAACGCCTTCGGCGGGCGGGAAAACCTGGAGGCCATTTCCTTCCTCCAGGAAGTCAACGCCACCGCGTACCGCAGGGTCCCCGGCATCGTGATGATCGCTGAAGAATCCACCGCGTTCCCCGGCGTCACGCAGCCCACCAGCAGCGGTGGTTTGGGCTTCGGCCTGAAATGGAACATGGGCTGGATGCACGACACGCTCGAGTACATGTCCGAAGACCCCATCAACCGGATGTACCACCACGCCAAGCTGACGTTCTCCTTGGTCTACGCCTACACGGAGAACTTCCTCCTGCCGATCAGCCACGACGAGGTTGTGCACGGCAAGGGTTCCCTCCTGCGCAAGATGCCCGGCGACCGCTGGCAGCAGCTGGCCAATCTGCGCGCCTACCTGGCGTTCCAGTGGGCGCATCCGGGCAAGCAGCTGATCTTCATGGGCACGGAGTTTGGCCAGGAAGCTGAATGGTCCGAGCAGTACGGCCTGGACTGGTACCTGACGGACACCCCGCAGCATAAGGGCGTCCAACTGCTGGTCCGGCAGCTCAACGAGATCTACCGGAACACTCCGGCGCTGTTCGACCGGGACAATGAGCCGGCCGGCTTCCAGTGGATCAATGAGAACGACGGCGCCCGCAATGCCCTGTCCTTCATCCGCTACGACCATCAGGGCAACCCGCTTGTCTGCATCGCCAACTTTGCCGGCACCCCGCACGAGAACTTCCGTTTGGGTCTGCCGTGGGCCGGCGAGTGGGTGGAAGCGCTAAACACAGACGCCGCTGAGTTCGGCGGTTCCGGCGTGGGGAACATGGGTGTTGTCACCGGAGTCGAGGGCGCCTGCAACGGACAGCCCGCATCGGCTACCCTGACCGTCCCGCCCCTCGGCGTGCTGTACCTGAAGCCGAAGGATGTCTGACCTGGCCTGACCAGAAGCCCCGAGCCGGCCTTTCGGACCGGTTCGGGGTGTTTGGCGGGGTTTGACAGGGGCTGACAGGGGTTCGGCGGGTTACCGGCGGGAACCCGGCAGCGGTGTATGCCCCCACCCCAAAATCGTGCTAGAGTTAATACCCGCGCTGATCGAGGCAACGAGAACAGCTGAGCGTCACGAAGCCTACGGCTTCAACCGGTTCGCCGGACGGACGAGCAGTCGTTTTGACAGTCTGAGACCAGAGCGGTAAGATTGAAAAGTTGCTCCGGAGCGACGCAGAGCGGAAGATCCCCTGGATCTGAGCCTGCCGGTGCCGGAAGCAGTCTGTTGTTTGAGAACTCAATAGTGTGCCAAGTTTATTGATACCAATTATTTTAATTGGTTGAACTGGCTGTTACCGCCCACCCCGTGGGTATGGGACGGCTTTTTTAGCTGGTTTCGAATTTAGTGCAGGACCGTGCAGCCAATTTTCCTTGGCTCCGGTGCTGTGTCTGTAACACATTTACGGAGAGTTTGATCCTGGCTCAGGATGAACGCTGGCGGCGTGCTTAACACATGCAAGTCGAACGATGACTTTTGTGCTTGCACAAAATGATTAGTGGCGAACGGGTGAGTAACACGTGAGTAACCTGCCCTTAACTTCGGGATAAGCCTGGGAAACCGGGTCTAATACCGGATACGACGGACCACCGCATGGCGGTCCGTGGAAAGCTTGATGCGGTTTTGGATGGACTCGCGGCCTATCAGCTAGTTGGTTGGGGTAATGGCCCACCAAGGCGACGACGGGTAGCCGGCCTGAGAGGGTGACCGGCCACACTGGGACTGAGACACGGCCCAGACTCCTACGGGAGGCAGCAGTGGGGAATATTGCACAATGGGCGAAAGCCTGATGCAGCGACGCCGCGTGAGGGACGAAGGCCTTCGGGTTGTAAACCTCTTTCAGCAGGGAAGAAGCGAAAGTGACGGTACCTGCAGAAGAAGCGCCGGCTAACTACGTGCCAGCAGCCGCGGTAATACGTAGGGCGCAAGCGTTATCCGGAATTATTGGGCGTAAAGAGCTCGTAGGCGGTTTGTCGCGTCTGCTGTGAAAGCCCGGGGCTCAACCCCGGGTCTGCAGTGGGTACGGGCAGACTAGAGTGCAGTAGGGGAGACTGGAATTCCTGGTGTAGCGGTGAAATGCGCAGATATCAGGAGGAACACCGATGGCGAAGGCAGGTCTCTGGGCTGTAACTGACGCTGAGGAGCGAAAGCATGGGGAGCGAACAGGATTAGATACCCTGGTAGTCCATGCCGTAAACGTTGGGCACTAGGTGTGGGGGACATTCCACGTTTTCCGCGCCGTAGCTAACGCATTAAGTGCCCCGCCTGGGGAGTACGGCCGCAAGGCTAAAACTCAAAGGAATTGACGGGGGCCCGCACAAGCGGCGGAGCATGCGGATTAATTCGATGCAACGCGAAGAACCTTACCAAGGCTTGACATGAACCGGAAAGGCCTGGAAACAGGTCCCCCACTTGTGGCCGGTTTACAGGTGGTGCATGGTTGTCGTCAGCTCGTGTCGTGAGATGTTGGGTTAAGTCCCGCAACGAGCGCAACCCTCGTTCTATGTTGCCAGCGCGTGATGGCGGGGACTCATAGGAGACTGCCGGGGTCAACTCGGAGGAAGGTGGGGACGACGTCAAATCATCATGCCCCTTATGTCTTGGGCTTCACGCATGCTACAATGGCCGGTACAAAGGGTTGCGATACTGTGAGGTGGAGCTAATCCCAAAAAGCCGGTCTCAGTTCGGATTGAGGTCTGCAACTCGACCTCATGAAGTTGGAGTCGCTAGTAATCGCAGATCAGCAACGCTGCGGTGAATACGTTCCCGGGCCTTGTACACACCGCCCGTCAAGTCACGAAAGTTGGTAACACCCGAAGCCGGTGGCCTAACCCCTTGTGGGAGGGAGCCGTCGAAGGTGGGACCGGCGATTGGGACTAAGTCGTAACAAGGTAGCCGTACCGGAAGGTGCGGCTGGATCACCTCCTTTCTAAGGAGCACCTCAAGGATTTTGTGTCCTTCCACAGTGTTGGATGCGGTCTTTGCAGGAGATGCCCATATCGTAAGACATTTGTTCTTCGGTGGGTGCTCAAGGGTGGAATATCAATGAGCAGGTGCCCGGCGTTGAGCCTGGCAGCATGAGTACGCCGTGTACGTTCCCACTTGTGGGGATGGTTGTGGTTGGAAAGAGCTGCCGGTGCCTCGAGTACCGGGTTTTACCGTTTGGCACACTGTTGGGTCCTGAGACAACAGGACCGTATGAACTGACAGCCGTTTGGTTGGAGGTGGCACGGGTACCGTGTTGTTTCTGATTGTTCCTGCGCAGACCTAAGACTTCCACGGTGAATACGTGGTGGTGGCGGGGTGTGACGGGGTTGTTGTTTGAGAACTACATAGTGGACGCGAGCATCTTAAAATTATTAAGTGCAATTTCAGATAAACCTGGTGATCCGGGGATGTGCCCTTGATGGGTGTGTTTCCGGTGTTGTCATGGTTTTCTCGATAGCGATAATATTTATTGATCTTTGTGGTCAAGTTTTTAAGGGCACACGGTGGATGCCTTGGCATCAGGAGCCGAAGAAGGACGTAGGAATCTGCGATAAGCCTGGGGGAGTTGATAACCGAGCGTTGATCCCAGGATGTCCGAATGGGGAAACCCCGCCCGGCGCGCGAGTGACCGGGTGACCCGCATCTGAACACATAGGGTGCGTGGAGGGAACGTGGGGAAGTGAAACATCTCAGTACCCACAGGAAGAGAAAACAACAGTGATTCCGTTAGTAGTGGCGAGCGAACGCGGAAGAGGCTAAACCAGTGGTGTGTGATAGCCGGCGGGCGTTGCATCACTGGGGTTGCGGGACTTTCCGTACCAGTTCTGCCGGATTGGTGAAGTGAGTGCAGGTGCATAGGTGAACCGGTTTGAAAGCCGGGCCGTAGAGGGTGTTAGCCCCGTAACCGGAATGTATGCTGCCGCTTGGAGAGGATCCCAAGTAGCACGGGGCCCGAGAAATCCCGTGCGAATCTGCCAGGACCACCTGGTAAGCCTAAATACTCCCTGATGACCGATAGCGGACAAGTACCGTGAGGGAAAGGTGAAAAGTACCCCGGGAGGGGAGTGAAACAGTACCTGAAACCGTGTGCCTACAATCCGTTGGAGCAGGGCGATGCCACTTGTGGTGTTGTGCTTGTGACAGCGTGCCTTTTGAAGAATGAGCCTGCGAGTTAGTGTTACGTCGCGAGGTTAACCCGTGAGGGGAAGCCGTAGCGAAAGCGAGTCTGAACAGGGCGATGCAGTGGCGTGATCTAGACCCGAAGCGGAGTGATCTACCCATGGCCAGGTTGAAGCGCGTGTAAGAGCGCGTGGAGGACCGAACCCACTTCAGTTGAAAATGGAGGGGATGAGCTGTGGGTAGGGGTGAAAGGCCAATCAAACTCCGTGATAGCTGGTTCTCCCCGAAATGCATTTAGGTGCAGCGTTGCGTGTTTCTTACCGGAGGTAGAGCTACTGGATGGCTAATGGGCCCTACAAGGTTACTGACGTCAGCCAAACTCCGAATGCCGGTAAGTGAGAGCGCAGCAGTGAGACTGTGGGGGATAAGCTTCATAGTCGAGAGGGAAACAGCCCAGACCACCAACTAAGGCCCCTAAGCGTGTGCTAAGTGGGAAAGGATGTGGAGTTGCGAAGACAACCAGGAGGTTGGCTTAGAAGCAGCCATCCTTGAAAGAGTGCGTAATAGCTCACTGGTCAAGTGATTCCGCGCCGACAATGTAGCGGGGCTCAAGTACACCGCCGAAGTTGTGGCATTCAAATATTAGCCAAGCGGATGGTTTATCCATTTTCGTTCAAGCGTTTGGATGGGTAGGGGAGCGTCGTGTGGGCAGTGAAGTCGCGGTGTAAACCAGCGGTGGAGCCTACACGAGTGAGAATGCAGGCATGAGTAGCGAAAGACGGGTGAGAAACCCGTCCGCCGAATGATCAAGGGTTCCAGGGTCAAGCTAATCTGCCCTGGGTAAGTCGGGACCTAAGGCGAGGCCGACAGGCGTAGTCGATGGACAACGGGTTGATATTCCCGTACCGGCGAAAAACCGCCAATACTGATCGGGGGACACTAACCGCCCAATACCTGACCGGCCGCCCTTGTGGTGACCCGGTTTTTGGTGGAGCGCGGGACCTGATCCCGGGAGGTAAGCGTATTAACAGGTGTGACGCAGGAAGGTAGCCGGGCCGGGCGATGGTTGTCCTGGTCTAAGGATGTAGGGTCAGCGATAGGTAAATCCGTTGCTGTGTCTTTGATGACGATCCTGAGATCTGACGGGACCCACTTTGGTGGGAATCCGGTGATCCTATGCTGCCTAGAAAAGCATCGGCGCGAGGTTTTAGCCGCCCGTACCCCAAACCGACACAGGTGATCAGGTAGAGAATACTAAGGCGATCGAGAGAATTATGGTTAAGGAACTCGGCAAAATGCCCCCGTAACTTCGGGAGAAGGGGGGCCCCAACCTTGATGGACACAAGCTGTCCGGAGGGGATCGGGGCCGCAGAGACCAGGGGGAAGCGACTGTTTACTAAAAACACAGGTCCGTGCGAAGTCGCAAGACGATGTATACGGACTGACTCCTGCCCGGTGCTGGAAGGTTAAGAGGACCGGTTAGCCCTTTGGGGCGAAGCTGGGAATTTAAGCCCCAGTAAACGGCGGTGGTAACTATAACCATCCTAAGGTAGCGAAATTCCTTGTCGGGTAAGTTCCGACCTGCACGAATGGAGTAACGACTTCCCCGCTGTCTCAACCATAAACTCGGCGAAATTGCAGTACGAGTAAAGATGCTCGTTACGCGCAGCAGGACGGAAAGACCCCGAGACCTTTACTATAGTTTGGTATTGATATTCGGTGTGGCTTGTGTAGGATAGGTGGGAGACTGTGAGACCCGGACGCCAGTTCGGGTGGAGTCATCGTTGAAATACCACTCTGGTCATACTGGATATCTAACTTCGGCCCGTAATCCGGGTCAGGGACAGTGCCTGATGGGTAGTTTAACTGGGGCGGTTGCCTCCTAAAGAGTAACGGAGGCGCCCAAAGGTTCCCTCAGCCTGGTTGGCAATCAGGTGGCGAGTGTAAGTGCACAAGGGAGCTTGACTGTGAGAGAGACATCTCGAGCAGGGACGAAAGTCGGGACTAGTGATCCGGCGGTACATTGTGGAATGGCCGTCGCTCAACGGATAAAAGGTACCTCGGGGATAACAGGCTGATCTTGCCCAAGAGTCCATATCGACGGCATGGTTTGGCACCTCGATGTCGGCTCGTCGCATCCTGGGGCTGGAGTAGGTCCCAAGGGTTGGGCTGTTCGCCCATTAAAGCGGTACGCGAGCTGGGTTTAGAACGTCGTGAGACAGTTCGGTCCCTATCCGCTGCGCGCGCAGGAAATTTGAGAAGGGCTGTCCTTAGTACGAGAGGACCGGGACGGACGAACCTCTGGTGTGTCAGTTGTACTGCCAAGTGCACCGCTGATTAGCTACGTTCGGATGGGATAACCGCTGAAAGCATCTAAGCGGGAAGCCCGCTTCGAGATGAGATTTCCATACACCTTGTGTGTGAGAGGCCCCCAGCCAGACCACTGGGTTGATAGGCCGGATGTGGAAGCGGGGACTAAAGACCCGTGAAGCTGACCGGTACTAATAGGCCGATAACTTACACCACACCACAATCTGGGCAGGAAACGACTTCAAACGTTCCCGCCAAATAAGGGTTGTGTTAGATCATGTGCTGCTTGCGTCCACTATGTGGTTCCCGGATAACAAACCCGTGTGGTTTGTCACTCCTGGAACCGGCACCACCACACCCTCATGAGTTCTGGTGTGTCGTATAATTACAGTTATAACTTCGCTATAGAACACTCAATGTTGTTATTGGTTTTGTGTGTTTTGTTGTGACCATTGTTTTCCCCTCACCCGAGGTTTGTTTGTTGGGGTGGTGTGGGTGGAAGGGTTACGGCGGTCATAGCGTGGGGGAAACGCCCGGTCCCATTCCGAACCCGGAAGCTAAGACCCACAGCGCCGATGGTACTGCATCCGGGAGGATGTGGGAGAGTAGGTCACCGCCGGACAAATTCTGGCAGAGAGGTTGAGGTCCGCACCAGTGATGGTGCGGACCTCAACTGTTTAACATCCCAAGTGTGTAAGGCCCCGCCTGTTGGCGGGGCCTTACCTGTTTAATCCCCCTGCACATGGCCCTGTCCTGGCGCCGGGGAGCGCAATAGCTGACCGCGCTCCGCCGTCGTGCGCCAGACAAATTGTCGAGCACAGCTGAATTGTCAAGCCCACCTCACGGGTCACCCGTTTAACATCAGTAGCAGCAGATGATTCCTGACCTTCCCTTCTCACACGTTTCCCAACCCGGTAGCCTCGCTGCTTACGGAGCCTGTGGCGTTACCCGCCCAAATTTGGCTCTGGCGATGTTGAAACGGGCCAAGTTGAAAGCGGGAAGCTATGAGCGTGCTTCAGAAAGCCGGCGGTGTGCCGGGGGATAGCCGTTGGACCAGGAAGGCCGGAGGCACGGGACTGGGAATCTTTGCCGTGCTGTGCCTGCTGATGCAGCTTGCGTCACCGGCGCAGGCTGTATTCCAGGAGGGTCCGGCGCCCGGCGAAGAGGTCCCTCTGGACGTAGTTGAAATCACGATGACGGGTACAGGGCCCGGCACAGCGGTGACGGGCGGGCTCCCGCCGGTCGGAACGGCCTTCGATCCAACGACGGGGTACCCGGGCGATGTTCCCGCTGGATATGAAGCAGCCAACGAACCCTTTGCCGGCATCATCACCACGGTGGATCAAGCCGGAAACACCCAGCAGATGTACTGCATCGATATTCGCACGGCCACCTATGCGGGCCTGGGGTACGAGAACGGCTCCTGGGATGAATCGAACGTCCCCAACATCGGATACGTAAACCGGGTCTTGAACAGCTATTTCCCGGATCAGCCAGGCCTTCCCCCGGCCGACAATGACAACATCCGCGCTGCAGCGGTGCAAGCAGCTGTTTGGTTCTTCAGCGACGGTTACGTGCTCCAGGATACCGACCCCATTCGCCCGCTGACCGCCCAGATTGTTGCAGATGTCCTCGCCGCCGGACCGCTTACCGAGCCGCCGGCACCGGATGTGAGCATTACTCCCCCGGTGGCCTCCGGTCCGGTCGACGGCCCCACCGGTCCTTTCACCGTGGCAGCAGGGAACGAAGCGACTCTCACCGTTACAGTGCCGGATGGTTTCACCCTCTATACCGACCCGGCGGGGACTGTCCCGCTGCCGGACGACACCCCCGTGGCTTCAGGTACCCAGCTTTGGGTGCGCAGTGATGCCCAAACAACGGCACCGGCAGTGATCACTGCTGAGGCGGTGGTTCCCGTTGAGACCGGCAACGTGTATCTCTATGCCGGAAACAACCCTTCGGTGACCGCCGCGCAAAAGCTCATCCTTGCCGCCAGCACCTCGATCAGCTCCACTGCGCAGGCAACAGCGGAATTTTTCCAAGCCGGGGTGCTGACGGTCAACAAGACGTTTGCCGGTGATGCCGTAGGGCAGCAGGGCGCCATCGTCCTCAACGTTGATTGCGGACCGGGGTTTGTTTTCCAGGCAACCATCGACGCCGGCAGTACTGAGGATCAGAGTGCCACCTTCGCAGGCATCCCGCTGGGGAGCACTTGTACTGTAACCGAACCGGAAACCGGATCAACCACTGCTGTGGAAGTGGTGTCGACCGCACCCCAAGAAGTCGTGATCGAAGCAAACTCAGCCGTCACCGTCAGCAACACCGTGAGCTTCCGGCCTGGCGCGCTCAACGTCACCAAGACGATCACGGGGAATGCGGCAGGCCTGCAGTCGGAGATCGTCCTCGATGTCGTCTGCGGAACTGTCCTGGACACCAGCGTTGTCATTCCCGCAGGAACTGCAGTCGGCCCCTACGGGCAAACCTTCACTGACATTCCGGCAGGCACGGAGTGCACAGTAACGGAATCAAGCACGGGCGCGACGTCGGAAGTTACCGTCGACACTGGAGATCCCGTCACTGTGGTGATCGAGCCGGGCGCAACGGTGAGCGCGGGCCTGACCAATACGGTGCAGTATGCAAACGGATCGCTTAAGGTGACAAAGGTCGTGGCCGGAAACGGCGCCGGCCAGCAGTCCGCGTCGGTTCTGAATGTGGTGTGCGGAAACGAGCTTGAGCAAGTGGTCCGGATCCCGGCTGAAACCCTCCCGGGGGAGTATGTCCAGGTCTTCGACGGTATCCCCGCCGGAACCGAGTGCACTGTCACTGAGCCAACGTCAGGGGAGAACGGCAAGGTTACTGTCGAGACGGTGCTTCCCTACAGTGTTGTGATTGTCTCGGGCGAGACGGTCGGGGCGACGGTGACCAACACCTATGCGGTCCTGGGGAAGGACACGCTGGCCAAGACGGGGGCAAATGGCACTGCTCAGATATCCCTGGCTGGGGCAGGAGCACTGTTGATCGGTTCGCTCTTGGTCGCCGGGGCAACACGACGGAGGAAGGCATAGCTCTTGCCCACTGCGGTACGGAAATCTCAGCGCCGCCCGGCGGCTGGATGACCTGCCGGCGGCTGGCCAGACGCTGATTGTTTGACGGCCAGCATATGAAGCCTTCGAACCAGTGGTGCTGCTGTGGGTAGCTTTCCCGTCCGGGGAGCTGCCCACAGTTGCATATACAGCCGTAAGAGTCCTTGGCAGTGTCCGAAAAAGCCTGAACGTGCAACAAAATAATGCGCCGAAAGGGGCGGCGGAGGCGCCAGCCGAGGTGTTTTAGGGACCCCCGTCACAGGTGCAGCAACCGATTTGCGGCGGGGTGCAAACCTGTGTAAAGTCTTCTAAGTCGCCGCGGCAGGGAGTTGAAAAACATCCCCGGCAGGGCGGCCAAACCCCACCAAAAACATCCTGATGATCCATCCTGCGCCTTACCGCCCGGGACACGGAAAACCGGGGCTTTTGCGCGGGTCCATCCAGCCGAATGCAGCACTAACCGGGAATTATCCCGAATTGCTAAAACCGGCCGGATGAAATAGAATAAAGAAACACTGCAGCGAAGAGAAAAGAAAAACAAACCATTGTTTTTCCGAGTATTTCGGATGCATCTGTTGTTTGAGAACTCAATAGTGTGCCAAGTTTATTGATACCAGTTATTTTAATTGGTTGAACTGGCTGTCACCGCCCACCCCGTGGGTATGGGACGGCTTTTTTAGCTGGTTTCGAATTTAGTGCAGGACCGTGCAGCCAATTTTCCTTGGCTCCGGCCCTGTGTCTGTAACACATTTACGGAGAGTTTGATCCTGGCTCAGGATGAACGCTGGCGGCGTGCTTAACACATGCAAGTCGAACGATGACTTTTGTGCTTGCACAAAATGATTAGTGGCGAACGGGTGAGTAACACGTGAGTAACCTGCCCTTAACTTCGGGATAAGCCTGGGAAACCGGGTCTAATACCGGATACGACGGACCACCGCATGGCGGTCCGTGGAAAGCTTGATGCGGTTTTGGATGGACTCGCGGCCTATCAGCTAGTTGGTTGGGGTAATGGCCCACCAAGGCGACGACGGGTAGCCGGCCTGAGAGGGTGACCGGCCACACTGGGACTGAGACACGGCCCAGACTCCTACGGGAGGCAGCAGTGGGGAATATTGCACAATGGGCGAAAGCCTGATGCAGCGACGCCGCGTGAGGGACGAAGGCCTTCGGGTTGTAAACCTCTTTCAGCAGGGAAGAAGCGAAAGTGACGGTACCTGCAGAAGAAGCGCCGGCTAACTACGTGCCAGCAGCCGCGGTAATACGTAGGGCGCAAGCGTTATCCGGAATTATTGGGCGTAAAGAGCTCGTAGGCGGTTTGTCGCGTCTGCTGTGAAAGCCCGGGGCTCAACCCCGGGTCTGCAGTGGGTACGGGCAGACTAGAGTGCAGTAGGGGAGACTGGAATTCCTGGTGTAGCGGTGAAATGCGCAGATATCAGGAGGAACACCGATGGCGAAGGCAGGTCTCTGGGCTGTAACTGACGCTGAGGAGCGAAAGCATGGGGAGCGAACAGGATTAGATACCCTGGTAGTCCATGCCGTAAACGTTGGGCACTAGGTGTGGGGGACATTCCACGTTTTCCGCGCCGTAGCTAACGCATTAAGTGCCCCGCCTGGGGAGTACGGCCGCAAGGCTAAAACTCAAAGGAATTGACGGGGGCCCGCACAAGCGGCGGAGCATGCGGATTAATTCGATGCAACGCGAAGAACCTTACCAAGGCTTGACATGAACCGGAAAGGCCTGGAAACAGGTCCCCCACTTGTGGCCGGTTTACAGGTGGTGCATGGTTGTCGTCAGCTCGTGTCGTGAGATGTTGGGTTAAGTCCCGCAACGAGCGCAACCCTCGTTCTATGTTGCCAGCGCGTGATGGCGGGGACTCATAGGAGACTGCCGGGGTCAACTCGGAGGAAGGTGGGGACGACGTCAAATCATCATGCCCCTTATGTCTTGGGCTTCACGCATGCTACAATGGCCGGTACAAAGGGTTGCGATACTGTGAGGTGGAGCTAATCCCAAAAAGCCGGTCTCAGTTCGGATTGAGGTCTGCAACTCGACCTCATGAAGTTGGAGTCGCTAGTAATCGCAGATCAGCAACGCTGCGGTGAATACGTTCCCGGGCCTTGTACACACCGCCCGTCAAGTCACGAAAGTTGGTAACACCCGAAGCCGGTGGCCTAACCCCTTGTGGGAGGGAGCCGTCGAAGGTGGGACCGGCGATTGGGACTAAGTCGTAACAAGGTAGCCGTACCGGAAGGTGCGGCTGGATCACCTCCTTTCTAAGGAGCACCTCAAGGATTTTGTGTCCTTCCACAGTGTTGGATGCGGTCTTTGCAGGAGATGCCCATATCGTAAGACATTTGTTCTTCGGTGGGTGCTCAAGGGTGGAATATCAATGAGCAGGTGCCCGGCGTTGAGCCTGGCAGCATGAGTACGCCGTGTACGTTCCCACTTGTGGGGATGGTTGTGGTTGGAAAGAGCTGCCGGTGCCTCGAGTACCGGGTTTTACCGTTTGGCACACTGTTGGGTCCTGAGACAACAGGACCGTATGAACTGACAGCCGTTTGGTTGGAGGTGGCACGGGTACCGTGTTGTTTCTGATTGTTCCTGCGCAGACCTAAGACTTCCACGGTGAATACGTGGTGGTGGCGGGGTGTGACGGGGTTGTTGTTTGAGAACTACATAGTGGACGCGAGCATCTTAAAATTATTAAGTGCAATTTCAGATAAACCTGGTGATCCGGGGATGTGCCCTTGATGGGTGTGTTTCCGGTGTTGTCATGGTTTTCTCGATAGCGATAATATTTATTGATCTTTGTGGTCAAGTTTTTAAGGGCACACGGTGGATGCCTTGGCATCAGGAGCCGAAGAAGGACGTAGGAATCTGCGATAAGCCTGGGGGAGTTGATAACCGAGCGTTGATCCCAGGATGTCCGAATGGGGAAACCCCGCCCGGCGCGCGAGTGACCGGGTGACCCGCATCTGAACACATAGGGTGCGTGGAGGGAACGTGGGGAAGTGAAACATCTCAGTACCCACAGGAAGAGAAAACAACAGTGATTCCGTTAGTAGTGGCGAGCGAACGCGGAAGAGGCTAAACCAGTGGTGTGTGATAGCCGGCGGGCGTTGCATCACTGGGGTTGCGGGACTTTCCGTACCAGTTCTGCCGGATTGGTGAAGTGAGTGCAGGTGCATAGGTGAACCGGTTTGAAAGCCGGGCCGTAGAGGGTGTTAGCCCCGTAACCGGAATGTATGCTGCCGCTTGGAGAGGATCCCAAGTAGCACGGGGCCCGAGAAATCCCGTGCGAATCTGCCAGGACCACCTGGTAAGCCTAAATACTCCCTGATGACCGATAGCGGACAAGTACCGTGAGGGAAAGGTGAAAAGTACCCCGGGAGGGGAGTGAAACAGTACCTGAAACCGTGTGCCTACAATCCGTTGGAGCAGGGCGATGCCACTTGTGGTGTTGTGCTTGTGACAGCGTGCCTTTTGAAGAATGAGCCTGCGAGTTAGTGTTACGTCGCGAGGTTAACCCGTGAGGGGAAGCCGTAGCGAAAGCGAGTCTGAACAGGGCGATGCAGTGGCGTGATCTAGACCCGAAGCGGAGTGATCTACCCATGGCCAGGTTGAAGCGCGTGTAAGAGCGCGTGGAGGACCGAACCCACTTCAGTTGAAAATGGAGGGGATGAGCTGTGGGTAGGGGTGAAAGGCCAATCAAACTCCGTGATAGCTGGTTCTCCCCGAAATGCATTTAGGTGCAGCGTTGCGTGTTTCTTACCGGAGGTAGAGCTACTGGATGGCTAATGGGCCCTACAAGGTTACTGACGTCAGCCAAACTCCGAATGCCGGTAAGTGAGAGCGCAGCAGTGAGACTGTGGGGGATAAGCTTCATAGTCGAGAGGGAAACAGCCCAGACCACCAACTAAGGCCCCTAAGCGTGTGCTAAGTGGGAAAGGATGTGGAGTTGCGAAGACAACCAGGAGGTTGGCTTAGAAGCAGCCATCCTTGAAAGAGTGCGTAATAGCTCACTGGTCAAGTGATTCCGCGCCGACAATGTAGCGGGGCTCAAGTACACCGCCGAAGTTGTGGCATTCAAATATTAGCCAAGCGGATGGTTTATCCATTTTCGTTCAAGCGTTTGGATGGGTAGGGGAGCGTCGTGTGGGCAGTGAAGTCGCGGTGTAAACCAGCGGTGGAGCCTACACGAGTGAGAATGCAGGCATGAGTAGCGAAAGACGGGTGAGAAACCCGTCCGCCGAATGATCAAGGGTTCCAGGGTCAAGCTAATCTGCCCTGGGTAAGTCGGGACCTAAGGCGAGGCCGACAGGCGTAGTCGATGGACAACGGGTTGATATTCCCGTACCGGCGAAAAACCGCCAATACTGATCGGGGGACACTAACCGCCCAATACCTGACCGGCCGCCCTTGTGGTGACCCGGTTTTTGGTGGAGCGCGGGACCTGATCCCGGGAGGTAAGCGTATTAACAGGTGTGACGCAGGAAGGTAGCCGGGCCGGGCGATGGTTGTCCTGGTCTAAGGATGTAGGGTCAGCGATAGGTAAATCCGTTGCTGTGTCTTTGATGACGATCCTGAGATCTGACGGGACCCACTTTGGTGGGAATCCGGTGATCCTATGCTGCCTAGAAAAGCATCGGCGCGAGGTTTTAGCCGCCCGTACCCCAAACCGACACAGGTGATCAGGTAGAGAATACTAAGGCGATCGAGAGAATTATGGTTAAGGAACTCGGCAAAATGCCCCCGTAACTTCGGGAGAAGGGGGGCCCCAACCTTGAGGGACACAAGCTGTCCGGAGGGGATCGGGGCCGCAGAGACCAGGGGGAAGCGACTGTTTACTAAAAACACAGGTCCGTGCGAAGTCGCAAGACGATGTATACGGACTGACTCCTGCCCGGTGCTGGAAGGTTAAGAGGACCGGTTAGCCCTTTGGGGCGAAGCTGGGAATTTAAGCCCCAGTAAACGGCGGTGGTAACTATAACCATCCT
Organism: Arthrobacter citreus; assembly: GCF_038405225.1. Classification (NCBI taxonomy): domain Bacteria; kingdom Bacillati; phylum Actinomycetota; class Actinomycetes; order Micrococcales; family Micrococcaceae; genus Arthrobacter; species Arthrobacter citreus. The sequence goes on along the minus strand of NZ_CP151657.1, from coordinate 2,954,132 downwards.
AAGGTAGCGAAATTCCTTGTCGGGTAAGTTCCGACCTGCACGAATGGAGTAACGACTTCCCCGCTGTCTCAACCATAAACTCGGCGAAATTGCAGTACGAGTAAAGATGCTCGTTACGCGCAGCAGGACGGAAAGACCCCGAGACCTTTACTATAGTTTGGTATTGATATTCGGTGTGGCTTGTGTAGGATAGGTGGGAGACTGTGAGACCCGGACGCCAGTTCGGGTGGAGTCATCGTTGAAATACCACTCTGGTCATACTGGATATCTAACTTCGGCCCGTAATCCGGGTCAGGGACAGTGCCTGATGGGTAGTTTAACTGGGGCGGTTGCCTCCTAAAGAGTAACGGAGGCGCCCAAAGGTTCCCTCAGCCTGGTTGGCAATCAGGTGGCGAGTGTAAGTGCACAAGGGAGCTTGACTGTGAGAGAGACATCTCGAGCAGGGACGAAAGTCGGGACTAGTGATCCGGCGGTACATTGTGGAATGGCCGTCGCTCAACGGATAAAAGGTACCTCGGGGATAACAGGCTGATCTTGCCCAAGAGTCCATATCGACGGCATGGTTTGGCACCTCGATGTCGGCTCGTCGCATCCTGGGGCTGGAGTAGGTCCCAAGGGTTGGGCTGTTCGCCCATTAAAGCGGTACGCGAGCTGGGTTTAGAACGTCGTGAGACAGTTCGGTCCCTATCCGCTGCGCGCGCAGGAAATTTGAGAAGGGCTGTCCTTAGTACGAGAGGACCGGGACGGACGAACCTCTGGTGTGTCAGTTGTACTGCCAAGTGCACCGCTGATTAGCTACGTTCGGATGGGATAACCGCTGAAAGCATCTAAGCGGGAAGCCCGCTTCGAGATGAGATTTCCATACACCTTGTGTGTGAGAGGCCCCCAGCCAGACCACTGGGTTGATAGGCCGGATGTGGAAGCGGGGACTAAAGACCCGTGAAGCTGACCGGTACTAATAGGCCGATAACTTACACCACACCACAATCTGGGCAGGAAACGACTTCAAACGTTCCCGCCAAATAAGGGTTGTGTTAGATCATGTGCTGCTTGCGTCCACTATGTGGTTCCCGGATAACAAACCCGTGTGGTTTGTCACTCCTGGAACCGGCACCACCACACCCTCATGAGTTCTGGTGTGCCGTATAATTACAGTTATATATTGCATCGAAACACTGCGCGTGTTTCTTGTTGTGACCATTGTTTTCCCCTCACCCTGAGGTTTGTTTGTTTGGGGTGGTGTGGGTGGAAGGGTTACGGCGGTCATAGCGTGGGGGAAACGCCCGGTCCCATTCCGAACCCGGAAGCTAAGACCCACAGCGCCGATGGTACTGCATCCGGGAGGATGTGGGAGAGTAGGTCACCGCCGGACAATATTTCGGTTGAGAGAGTAAGGCCCGCACCGGTTGGTGCGGGCCTTACTTGTTTAACACCCCCGTTTTTCTTCCCCGTTCCACCTTTGGGGTCCCTCTTTCTTTTGCCGAGATGGCGGTAAGTGCTCTTCCCGGGGCTGGGAACAGCACTTACTGCCATCTCGCGTGGAGGAGAGGAGAGGAGTGGAGGAGAGGAGTGGAGGAGAGGAGTGGAGGAGTGGAGGAGAGGAGTGGAGGAGAGGAGGGAAGGTGGGGAGGCGGGGAGGGGAGAGCGGGAGCGGGAAGGAAGGGGAGCCGGGGAAAGGTTCCGGCTAGGGTTGAACGATGAACTCATCCCTGTTTTCCCACGCCGAGCAGCCCGAACCTGCGAAGGAACCGGCCGCAGTGCAGGACATCATCCTTGAACGTGACGTCCCGCGCGAACTGCACGAAGCATTCAACGGCTTCACCGAGTATCTGCATCTGTGGTGGCCGGAGCAGTACACGGAATTCGGCGAGGGAACCCACCCCGAGTTTGAGGCCGCTTCCCTCACGGAGACGGGTCCGGATGGGCAAACAGCCCTGTGGGCCACGGTAACCAACAGGATCCAGGACTCTGAACTGGTCCTGGAATGGGTGGCAGGGCACAGCCCGCAGACTCCCACGGAAGTCCGGATCACGTTTACCGCGGTAAGCGGCGGCGAAACGAAGATTCAGCTGAGGCACTCAGGTCTTGGCAGTGTTGCCGAAGCGGTGGAGACCCACCTCGGCTTCTCCGCGGCATGGCCCCTGATCCTTGACCGCTACTCACGTTTCATGGGCGCCGGGTAGCATCCCCGTATGACCCCGGAAACACTTATGGACCTTGCACTCTCTTTGCCGAATATCGACGTGGACACTTCGGACGAGGTGCTGGCGGCCTATGCGAGTGACCAGGGGCCCGTCCTGGACATCGCCAGGCCGCTGGCAGTTATCCGGGCAGAGTCGGTAGCCGAAGTTCAACAGGTGCTGCGCTGGGCGTCGCGCACGGGAACTGCGGTGGTACCGAGGGGAGCGGGGACCGGAGTCTCCGGCGGAGCACACGCCACTGCCGGTTGCCTTGTGCTGAGTCTTGAGCGGATGAACCGGATCCTCGAAATCCGCCCGGAGGACGAGATCGCCAGAGTCGAGCCTGGAGTGATCAATGCGGATTTGAGCACTGCGGCCGCTGAATACGGACTGATGTACGCCCCGGACCCGGCCAGCTACCGCATCTCCACGGTGGGCGGCAACGTTGCCACCAACGCCGGCGGGCTGCGCTGCGCAAAATACGGAGTCACACGGGACTCCGTCCTCTCGCTCGACGTCGTGCTGGCGGACGGGACGCTGATCACCACCGGACAGGAAACCTTCAAGGGAGTTGCCGGATACGACCTGACCAGCCTGTTCACCGGATCCGAAGGCACATTGGGCGTCGTCGTGGGAATCACGGTGCGGCTGCGTTACCTGCCGGTCAAGGTGTGCACCCTCGCCGCCTTTTTCCCCAACCTGGCAAGTGCGGCAGCCGGTGTGCTCGCCGTCGGCAGGGCCCGGGTCCAGCCGGCAATCATGGAGCTGCTCGACGGGGAAACGATGAGTGCCCTGGATGCCGCGCACGGTTCCACCCTCCGGAACCGGGGCGACGCGCTGCTGCTGATACAGACAGACGGCTACGGGGCGGACACCGAAGCTGAAGTGGTGGCTTCAGCGCTGGGTGCCCTCGGCGGGACAGTGAGCAGGGAAGGGTCTGCGGAGGCGCTGGAGCTGGTGGACCTGCGCCGGCACAGCCGCGGCGACGCCGTTCACACGGAGCTCCGCGTCGGCGAAGACGTCGCAGTTCCACGGTCCCGGCTTGTCTCCTACATTGAAGAACTGCACCGCATGGCCCGGGACCACCGGGTGCGGCTTAAGGTGGTGGCCCACGCAGGCGACGGAAACCTGCACCCCACCTTTTGGGTGGAGACGGCGGAGGGCAGCGCCGCGGCCCTGAGGCTGGACGCTGCCCTCGATGAATCCATAACCGTGGCCCTTGCCATGGGCGGCACCATCACCGGCGAACACGGAATCGGCCAGTTCAAGCTGCGCTGGCTCGCGCAGGAACAGGGGGAGGAGGTGCGCGGTCTTCAGCGCCGCATCAAGGACGCCTTTGACCCGGCCGGAATCCTCAACCCGGGGAAAGCCATCCTCCCGCGTTAGGCCAGTTACGCCAGCTGGAACAACCGTTAGTCCAGCTGCAGCCACACTGTACGGTTGGGCCGCAGCCGGGTGCCTTCCAGTGCCGACGGCGAGCTGGCAGCCAGAACGGGAAGATCCGGCAGCTGCACCGGGTGCTCACCCATGTTCATGGCCACGAGAACGTTGCCGTTGACGAAGGCCACCAGTCCCTCGTCGTCGTGCTCCGGCCACCATGCCAGTGACCCGGCGCCCAACCCCAGCTCACGCCGCACGGAGAGGGCCTTGCGGTACATATTCAGGGACGACCACGGATCCCGCTCTTCAACGTCACGGGAGTAGCGGCCCCAGTAAGCCGGCTGCGGCAGCCAGGAGCGGCCGCCGGAGCTGAAACCGAAGGACGGCTCACCAACCCGCCACGGCAGCGGAACACGGCTTCCATCCCGGCCCACGCGAACTCCGGCGGTCCGGTGGTAGGTGGGATCCTGACGGAATTCGTCGGGCATCATGGTGTGATCCGGCAGGCCAAGCTCTTCACCCTGGTACAGGTAAACGCCGCCGGGCAGGCCGAGCATCAGCATGGTGGCAGCCCGCGCCCGGTCCGCGCCGAGCAGATAGTCGGGCTGGCTGTCCCGGGGGCCGATGCCGTCACCGCTGCGCAGCTTGTTCGATTCAAGCCCGAAACGCGAGACATGGCGGACGACGTCGTGGTTGGACAGTACCCAGGTGGTGGGCGCACCAACGGTGTCGAAGGCCCGCAGGGACGTTTCGATGATGTTTCGCAGCGCCTTGGGTTCCCATGGATGGTTCAGGTAGGCGAAGTTGAACGCCTGCTGCATTTCATCGGAGCGGACCCAGTTGGTGATGCGCTCCACGGGATCGACGTTCGCCTCGGCGCAAAGGACGCGGTCGCCGTCGTACTCATCCAGGAGCTTCCGCCAGGACCGGAAGATATCGTGGATTCCCTCCTGGCCAAACATGGGGGCAGCGGAGCCGGGGAACCCTTCGGTGGAGGCGCCGTCGGCCGTGCCTCCCCAGTCCGGCAGGCCTGACTTCTTGATCAGTGCGTGCGCCACGTCCACCCGGAAGCCGCCCACGCCGCGGTCCAGCCAGAAGCGCAGGATCCGTTCGAATTCTTTCCGCACCGCGGGGTTGTCCCAGTTAAAGTCCGGCTGGGAAGTGTCGAAGAGGTGCAGGTACCACTGTCCCGGGGACCCGTCAGGGTTGGTGATGCGGGTCCACGCCGGGCCGCCGAAGTGGGACTGCCAGTTGTTCGGAGGGTTCTCCCCATGCTCGCCCGTGCCGTCGCGGAAGATGAACATGTCCCGTTCCGGTGATCCGGGTTCCGCCGCCAGCGCCGCCTGGAAAAGGGGATGCTGATCGGAACAGTGGTTGGGGACCAGATCCACGATCACCCGGATGTTGTACTCGGAGGCCCGGGCCACGAGGGCGTCGAAGTCCTCGAGGGTGCCAAAGAGCGGGTCCACGGAGCAGTAGTCGGCAACGTCGTACCCCGCGTCCTTCTGCGGCGACCGGTAGAAGGGAGATAGCCAGACGGCGTCGATGGCCAGTTCGGCCAAAGTCGGAATCTCTTCGGTGATACCGGGAAGATCCCCGATTCCGTCGCCTCTCAGGTCGCGGAAGGACCGGGGATAAATCTGGTAAATGACAGAGGAGCGCCACCATTCCCGATCCGCCGGAGGGAGATGGACGGGGACGGTCTTGAGAGTGGCTCCCAGTGCGTGGGAAACAGTTGGTGTGGTCATGGCTGGGCAGGGACCTCCTAGACTCGCATGACGTTATCTACCAGTGTTAACGCCCCGCCGGCGTCGCCCTTTCCCCGTTTACCGGTGAGATCCCGCACAAGGTGCGGTGAGCCGGACAACCGTCAATTCATTTGGTCCGGTGCGCCGCCGGATTCCAGGATTTTCATGGTCCGGGTGTCTGCGGTGAGCAGGATGGCCGCCTCATCCCGGCGGTGGCGCAGAACCGTGTCCATATACGACTGCACGGCTTCGGCCATGGGAACGTTGCGGTTTTCCTTTTCGGACATGTACCAGCGGTGCTCGAGCACTTCATGCACCACTTCGGCCTGTTCCAGCTTGCTGCCCAGTTCGCGCGGGACTGATTTCACGATTGGCTCGAAGACCTGGGTGACCCACAGGTGTGCGCTGAGCTCCTCGTCGAGGTCCGGGTTATTGTCGGCGCGGTAAGAGTCCAGATCGTTCAGCAGCCGGCGGGCCTGATTCTCCTGGGCATCCAACCCGGTCAGGCGCAGCAGCCGGCGCTGGTGGTGGCCGGCGTCGACCACCTTGGGCTGGAGCTGAACCTGGGTCCCGTCGGCGGTGGTTTTGATGGTGAGTTCGTCGACGTCGAACCCCAGCTCGTTCAGGCGGCGGATGCGGGCATTAACTCGCCAGCGTTCGCCGAGCTCAAAGGACTCCTTCTCCGTCAGCTCGGCCCACAGGTTGCGGTAGCTGTCCATGATCCGCTCGCTCGTGGCCAACGGGTCCACGCTCTCCTCCACCAGGCCGCCTTCGGCAAGGTCCATCAACTCGCCGGCGATGTTGACCCTGGCAATTTCCAGGTCGTATTCGCGCTGGCCGTTGGACAGCTCCGGGTAAAGTTCGCCGGTTTCCGCATCCACCAGATAAGCGGCAAAGGCGCCGGCGTCGCGGCGGAACAAGGTGTTGGACAGCGACACGTCGCCCCAATAGAACCCGGCCAGGTGCAGGCGGACCAGCAGCAGGGCCTGGGCATCGATCAGCCGGGTAAGGGTGACCTCGCGCAGGGTCTGGGAAAAAACGGCGCGGTAGGGCAGCGAAAAGCGCAGGTGCTTGGTCACCAGGACCGGCTGCAGTTCCTCGCCGTTGACGTCGTAGCGGCCGGTGATGACGGCCACCGGAGCAACCGAGGGGACGTTGAGCCGCCGGAGCTTGCGCAGCATGTGATATTCCTGCCGGGCCACATGTTCGCTGGTTTCCTTGATCGCGATCAGCGAGTCGCCCATCCTGGCGAAACGGACCACATGCCGGGATATGCCACGGGGCAGGGCGGCCAGGTTCTCCTTGGGCCAGTCCTCCAGCGGCAGGTGCCAGGGCAGGTCCAAAAGCGCGGGATCCATGGACGCCGCGGTGATGTTCAGGGAGGCGAGGGCCTTTTCCGGAGACGAGACATGAAGCCGCGGCAGTTTGCCCGGCTGGTCCCAGTCAGTCGGTTCGTCTCGCCAGTTTGCGCCTGCAGGTTCGGTCATAAGCACATGCCCTTTGTCGAGCGTTCTTGGTTAAACAGCAACGCGGTGGCCCCCTCAACGAGTCTAGTTCAGTTGAGGGGGCCACCGCATTGAGGCGGAAAGGATCAGGCGTGATCCGCCAGACGCTCACCGTTGCTGGTGTCGAACAGGTGCACGTGGCCAACCTGCGGACGGACAAAGAGCGTGTCACCCTTCATCGGGGGGCGGCGTCCGTCGACGCGGACCACCATGTCCCGGTCCGTCCCGTCGAGGGTGGTGTGTCCGTAGACATAAGCGTCGGCGCCGAGTTCCTCGACGACATCGACCTCCACCTTCAGGCCGGAGCCCGAGGAATCCACGATCTCCAGGTCTTCGGGCCGGACACCGACTGTGACCGTGTTGCCGGCGGCGGCACCGAGGACCGAGCTGGCCACCGGGTACACGGCGCCGCCGAAGGCGACACCGCCGTCCACCACGGGAAGCTCCAGCAGGTTCATGGCGGGGGAGCCAATGAAGCCGGCGACGAAGACGTTGTTCGGGTGGTCGTAGAGGTTCCGCGGGGTGTCGACCTGCTGCAGGATGCCGTCCTTGAGCACGGCCACCCGGTCACCCATGGTCATGGCCTCAACCTGGTCGTGGGTGACGTAAACGGTGGTGACACCCAGACGCCGCGTCAGGGATGCGATCTGCGTGCGCGTCTGCACTCGCAGCTTGGCATCCAGGTTGGACAGGGGCTCATCCATGAGGAAGACCTGGGGGTTACGCACGATGGCCCGGCCCATGGCAACACGCTGCCGCTGGCCGCCGGAGAGTGCCTTCGGCTTGCGGTCCAGGTAATCCTCGAGGTCCAGCAGCTTTGCGGCCTCGCGGACGCGCTCCATCCGCTCTTCCTTGCCGATGCCCGCGATCTTCAGCGCGAAGCCCATGTTGTCAGCAACGGACATGTGCGGGTACAGGGCGTAGTTCTGGAAAACCATGGCAATGTCACGGTCTTTCGGCGGAACGTCGGTGACGTCCCGTTCTCCGATGAGGATGCGGCCGGAGTTGACGTCTTCGAGTCCGGCCAGCATGCGCAGGGAGGTGGATTTTCCGCAGCCCGAGGGGCCCACGAGAACCAGGAATTCGCCGTCGGCGATCTCCAGGCTGAGGTTGTCGACTGCCGGGCGATCGGTGCCCGGGTACAGGCGCGTGGCCTGGTCAAACGTTACCGTTGCCATGATATTTCTCCTTCACGGGCAGGTACGTGCCCGACGATCCGTTGTGAAGTGCTTATTGAGTTAAGGAACAGGTGGCAGCGGTTGTGGCCGCGGTCACAGGGTCAGTATGCCATATCCGCCGGGCGGCGCCGCTTAATGCCGGTCCCGCCGTAATACAAGCAGTGTCTGAAGGACCTCGGTGAACGCTTCCGGTGAATCCACCCGGTAGGAAGCCCGCGTCTCGCCGGGGCCGATCTTCACGCCCAGATCACCGGGGAGCAGCGCCGCAAAACCGTTCTCGTCGGTGACGTCGTCGCCGGCGAAGAGCACCGCCGCCGCACCGGTGAGCGTGCGCAGCGTCCGGATGCCTTCGCCCTTGTTGGTGTGGACCACGGATGTCTCGAGGACGCGCTTGCCGTCAGTAATCTGCACCCCGTCAATGGCGCTGAGCCTGGCGCGGGCGGCTTCGGTGGCCGCCGCGGCAATGTCATCGGCGGCACTGCGGGTATGGAGCACGACGCCGGCGGGCTTGGCTTCCAGCCACGTGCCGGGATGGGATGCGGCGACTTCCTCCACTGCTGCCCGGGCCCGGGCCAGCAGCTGTGCCTGTTCCGGAGTCAGCTGCAGGGGTTGGGCGTTGGGGCCGGTCCAGGCCTCGGCGCCGTGGCTGCCGATCAGCAGGGTCTCCGGCTCGGGGGTGGCGGCCCGGCGAAGGCTGTCCAGGGCGCGGCCGGAAATCATCGCTGTGAAGGTGTCCGGCAGGGCCGCCAGGTCCCGGACCGCGGCGGCGGAACCCGGCAGCGGCCGCGCGTCGTCGGCGTGTTCCACCAGGGGAGCCAGCACGCCGTCGAAATCCAGGGCCACCAGCAGCGTCTGTGCCGCAGCCAACTGCTCCAGCGCCTGGGCCAGGTCCGCGGGAAGTCCGCTCATTTTCCGTTCTCCGTCTCCGACTGCTGCAGGGCACTGAGGAAGTTCTTGGACCAGCGCTCGACGTCGTTCTGCAGGACCTGGCGGCGCATCAGGCGCATGCGCCGCTGCGCCTCGCGGTCCGGCATGTTGATGGCATCCAGCACGGCGCTCTTGAGGCCGTCAATGTCGTGCGGGTTCACCAGGACGGCCTGCCGCAGCTGGTCCGCAGCGCCGGCAAATTCGCTCAGCACCAGTGCTCCGGTGTTGTTGGTGCGGGCGGCGACATATTCCTTGGCCACCAGGTTCATGCCGTCGCGCAGGGCGGTCACCAGCATGACGTCGGCGGCGAGGTAAAGGGCCACCATTTCCTCCACCGGATAGCTGTGGTGCAGGTAGCGGATGGCTGTGCTGCCCATGGTGTCGTAGGTGCCGTTGATCCGGCCCACGGTGCCTTCCACCTCTTCGCGCAGCAGCCGGTACTGCTCCACGCGCTCGCGGCTGGGGCTGGCGACCTGGATCAGCGAGGCGTCCTCCACCGTGAGCTTGCCGTCTTCAAGGAGTTCGCCGTAAGCCTTGAGCCGGTGGCTGATGCCCTTGGTGTAATCCAGCCGGTCCACGCCCAGGAGCACCGTTTTCGGGTCGCCGAGTTCGCGGCGGATCTGGCGGGAGCGCTCGATGATGTCCTCGCGCTTGGCCAGTTCCGTGATCTGGTCCACGTCGATGGAGATGGGGAAGGACTCGGCCCGGGACACGTAGGACACGCCGTCGTCGTTAGTGACGTGCACCTGCTGCTGGCGGACCGTGTGCCCGGCGAAGCGGCGGACGCAGCGCAGGAAGTTGCTGGCGTCGGAGGGACGCTGGAAGCCAATGAGGTCCGCGCCGAGCAGACCCTCGATGATGTTGCGGCGCCATGGCAGCTGGGCGAAGATTTCCAGCGGCGGGAAGGGAATGTGGTTGAAGAAGCCGATTTTCAGGTCCGGCCGGTCCTTGCGCAGCATCTGCGGAACCAGCTGCAGCTGGTAATCCTGCACCCATACGGTGGCGCCCTTCGCAGCCATGGTGGCGGCGGCGTCGGCAAAGCGGCGGTTGACGGTGCGGTAGGAATCCCACCAGGTACGGTGGAATTCAGGCGGTGCAATGACGTCGTGGTACAGCGGCCAGAGGGTCGCGTTGGAGAATCCCTCGTAGTACAGCTCCACCTCGGATGCGCTCAGCGGCACCGGCAGCAGGTGCATGTTGTCGTGGTCGAATTCCTTGAGCTCCTCGTCCGGAGCCCCATGCCAGCCCACCCATGCGCCGTCGGCCTTGGCCATGACCGGGGCCAGGGCGGTCACCAGTCCGCCGGGGGAGCGGCGCCAGCTTTCACCGTCATCGGTGTTCACCCGGTCAACCGGCAGCCGGTTGGAAACTACGATGAAATCGAAATCGCCATACCCGTCCGTGGCATTTGTTTCTGCAGGATCAGCGGCAGCAGCGTTCACGATATGCACCCCTTGGTTGGCTTTTGTATTTATGCCACTCTATCCAAGGCCTGAAACTTTGTGTCCGCTACGGGCGTTGGAAGTAAGGGCAGCATGGCTTGGTGGCCTAAACTGTTGCCTGCCGGCCGCCTGCCCAATCGGGCAGGCGTGAGAGAAAACATGAGGAACTATGACTGAGCGGAACCCCAAGCCCAGCAAGGCCGATCGTACGGCCGCTGCGCGTGAACAGGCACGCGCCCTGCGTGAAGCACAGAAGAAAAAGGAGCGGCGCAACAAGCTCCTGGTGCGCTGGGGTGTGGTCGTTGCCGTGGTGGCCATCATCGTGGTTGTGGCGCTCATCGTGATTAACTCCATGCGCGGAGGCAACGGGGCTGATGCCCAGACCGGCCCGGCGCCCGCCAATGCGAACGAATACGGCGGCATCACGCTGACTTCCACAACCGAGCTGGAGTCCACTGAGCCGTTCGACGTCGATGTTGCTTCGCTGCCGGAGGCTCCGACGGAGGCCAAGGAGGATGCTCCGGTTCCTCCGGGCATCGCGCCCGCAGCCGACGGTGAGCCGGTTCCTGTTGTGGTCTACGTGGACGTGAACTGCGTGCACTGTGCCGACTTCGAGGAGACCTACGAGGAGAAGATCGGGTCCTGGCTGGATGCCGGCGACATCACCTACGAGTACCGCACGGTGGCATTCCTGGACCGCGGGTCACCCACCAACTACTCCTCGCGCGGCGCCAACGCCGCCGCCTGTGTTGCCGACAGCAACCCGGAGTCGTACTGGGACTTCATGACCGCCATCTTCGGCAACTATGAAAACGGCGAGCTCAAGAACGCGGAACTGGCTGACATGGCCGAGTCCGTGGGCGCCGGCGACGCAGCCGACTGCATTCAGAACGACGGTTTCCGTGCCTTCGTGAACTACACGGACCGTCTGGCCCGCGTGGACTACATCAGCGGAACGCCCACGGTGTACGTCAACGGCGCCGAGACCAACGCCAATGACTTCGAAACTGCCGTTCAGACGGCGCTCGACGCCAACAAGTAGGTTTTGAGCTTCACCCGCAGCGCCCGTTTCGCGTGAAACCTGTTTGGGTTTCGCGGGAACGGGCGCTCTGGGTTAACCTTGACTAGCGCAGTCACCGTGTTTTGTTTTTTGAAACAAGGCTCAAGGCACGACGACGGCGCGCAGCCGGCTTGGCCGGTACCGCCCCCTTAGCTCAGCTGGCCAGAGCACCTGTCTTGTAAACAGGGGGTCGCCGGTTCGAATCCGGCAGGGGGCTCCACGAAAAACCCTCCTGATCAGGCGAAACGCCCGATCAGGAGGGTTTTTTATTGCGCTGGGAACCGGCGGGGTCAGACGGTGACCGGCCGGCCCGCTCCCGGGGACCCAGCGGACCCGGGCAGGGCGGGATCGCCGGGAAGGTTCGCGCCGCGTACCTCCTGGTACTGGGGCAGGTGGGTGTACAGCTCGTCGCGCAGCGGGTTGCGGTGCCGCTTGACGATGGTGAACACCTGGTAGACCGCGACCGCGATGTTGGCAGCCAGTGAGATGGCCGACACGACAAACAGTGCGGTGGGGTTGTGGGAGGACTCGACGGCGAACGGTGACGTGCTCACGAATGTGGGGACCGCCATCGTGAACATCATCCACAGCGCCAGGGTGTGGGCGCGGTGCTGCAGCCATGCGCCCTTCTTGAGGAAGAACGCGGGGATGGTGCAGGAGATGAGGAGCGCCGCACCGGCGTAGAACGAGTGGTCGCCGACGCAGTTGTAGACGTAGGCGAAGTTCCACAGGTCGTACGCGATGATCCAGAACCACATCATGTCAGGCCAGATCATGTCCTTCGACTTGTCGCGCGACACGATGATGCCCGTCCAGCCGCAGATGGTGAGCAGGTTCAGGATGCCGGCAATGGCGTTCATGTAGTTCCACGGGCCGCCGACCATAAACACGCCGTCGTGCATGCCCTGCAGGCCCGCCACCTCGAAGTCGCGGATGACAGCCTCGGCGATGTTGATCGCCAGGATCAGTGCGGGGAACATCAGCATCCAGCGGTTCTTCGCCAGGCGCGGCACGTAGCGAATGAGCATGAAGCCCAGGCACCCGAGGAGCGCCGAGTACACCTTCACCCAGTGAAACCACGTGCCGGTGGACGACCCTTCTCCGGCCGTCGTGGGCCACACGAACACGGTCAGGAGGAGCGGCAGCGCCACGAAGAAGGCCAGGCCGGCCCACTTCCAGCGCCGCGTCACTTCGTTAAGCGCAATAAGGGCAACCAGGACGACGCCGAACATCGCCCAGGAATACCAGGGAATCGATTCGAACAAGAACATCTAGGGACCTCTCCTTAGCAGCCCGGTGTCATTAATGCCTTCGGATTAAAGGTAAAAACGCCCGCGCCACGGGTCATTAGACAGGTGGTGCGATGTGTCCAAAAGTGCCCCGGTGCTACCGTCAGGCATGACCGATGAGGGCTCTGAAGCGCAGCGTCATGCCGGTGCACGAGAGGCGCTGGCGGCCGCGCTCAGTGTCCGGCTGCGCTCCGAGCCGCTGGACAAGGTGACGGTTACGGAACTGGCGCGGGACTGCGGACTGACGCGCCAGGCGTTCTACTACCACTTCCCCGACGTGCGGCACCTTGCCGCGTACGTGTTCGAGACCGAGGTCGCCGGTCAGGTCCGCGCCTCCGCGGCTGAGGAGGGATGGGCCGACGGACTGGTGCGGCTGATGCTGTACATGCGAGGGAACCGCTCCTCGACACTGGGGGTGCTCAACGGGGTGGGCCAGCCCGGGCTCGAGCGTTTCCTGTTTCGGCAGATGCGGCCCATCACTGAGGCTGTCATGGACCAGGACGGCGGCGGGCCGGTGCGCCCGCAGGACCGCGTCCTGGTCATCGACTTCTATACGTCGGCTGTGCTCGCCGTCGTGCTGCGGTGGGTCGGGAATGGCATGCTGGAACACCCCTACCGTGTGGTCGGCGATTTGGAGATCATGCTGCATGGCGCCGTGCGGGAGTCGGTGCGCCGGCTCGATGAACGTGCCGCGCCGCAGGACGTGAACCGGCGGCGGTGAGCTGCCCTCAGTTGAGGGCTGGTTATTTTCATCACACTGCTCTAGGGTACTTATTGTCAGAGTGACAATAAATCAGGAGAGCGACATGAACGCGGTACTGGACTGGATGAACTCCCCGGCGGCAACCCTGCTCGGAGCGCCCGTCAGCTGGATTGAAATCATCGGGTTCGTCACCGGCGCGGCCTGCGTTTACGGCGTCGCCCGGCAAAAGTCATGGAACTGGCCGGTGGGCATCGTGAACAACGTTGCGTTTATGGTGCTGTTCTTCGGCGCCGGGCTGTACGGGGAGACACTGCTCCAGATGGTGTTCGCCGCGGTGTCCGTGTACGGCTGGTACAACTGGGTCCGGGGAGCCAGAGGCACGGCCGGCACTGGCGACCTCCCCATCCGCGACGGCAGCACAACAGAAGTTGCCTGCGGGCTCGGCGCAGTGGTGCTGGCCACTGTGGGAGTTGCCATGATCCTCACGCACGGTACCGATTCCCAGGTTCCGTGGCCGGACGCCTTTGTCCTGGCCGCTTCACTCCTGGCAACGTATTGGCAGGCCCGAAAGATCTTCCAGCACTGGTACGTATGGATTGTGATTGACCTGGTCAGCATCCCGCTCTATTTCTCCCGCGGGCTCAACCTCACCGCCATCCTGTATATCGGCTTCACGGTCCTCTGCGTTTACGGCCTGGTCGGCTGGACCCGGTCCCGGTCCGCAGGCACCCACAGCGGCGAACCACAGAAGGTGCCGGCATGAGCCGCTTCGGGCAGGGAGTGATCATTGGAAAGTTCTATCCGCCGCATGCCGGCCACCGGCACCTCATAACCAAGGCCTCGGAGCAGTCCGTCCGGCTCGCAGTGGTAGTCCTTGGCAGCCGCTTTGAGAGCATCGACCTTGACGACCGGGTGAAATGGCTGGCCGCCGAGTTCGACGGAACCAACGTCACGGTCATCGGGATGCCGGACGACTGTCCCGTGGATTACTCCTCCCGGGCCATCTGGAAGGCGCATAACGAGGTGCTGCGGATGGCCCTCAAGCTGAAGGGGATTACGGCGGTTGATGCGGTCTTCAGCTCCGAGGACTACGGCAGCCAGCTTGCCGAAGATTTCGGGGCCGTCCATGTCATGGTCGACCGGGACCGCACAGCCAATCCGGTCAGCGGCACGCTGTGCCGGGATGACCTCAGCGCAGCCTGGCCCAGTATCATCGGCCCTGCACGGCAGGACCTGGCAGTGCGGATCATCGTGGTGGGCGCGCAGTCCACCGGCACCACCACTCTCGCCTCCGACCTGACCCGGCACTACCGGAGCCGGTATCCGGGGCTTGCCGACGTGCCGGAATACGGCCGCCAGTTCACCTATGACAAGTTCGCGGAGCTGCGGGCCGAAAACCCCGGCGCCGGCCTGGCCGACATGGTCTGGACCGCCGGAGATTTCGCCATCATCGGTGAACGGCAGAACCGGATGGAGAACGAGGCGGCAGACCGGTGCCCCCTGGTTATTGCGGACACCGATGTCATCACCACCGCGCTCTTTGAACGGGTCTACATCGGCGAGCACAGCTACGGTTCCTTTTTGGCCGTGAACCGTATCCCGCGCCGCGATCTCTACCTCATCACGGACCACGACGGCGTGCCGTTCGAAGACGACGGCTGGCGCGAGGCTGACCATCCGCGGGAAGAGATGACCGAATGGTTCCAGGAAGAGCTCACGGCGGCCGGAGCCTCCTGGATCCTTGTTTCCGGCAGTCCGGCGCAGCGCCTGTCCACGGCAACTGAGATCATTGACCTGATCATTGCCCGGCGGAACACCTTCGCCTCCCCGCCCTGGGCCACCCGGACGGTACTGGCAGGAAGCTGATGGCCACAGAAGAAGAACGGTTCCTCACCGACTACGTTCCCCGCGAATATCCGTCCGTTGCCTTGGCTGTGGACCTGGTGGTCTTCGCTGTCACCGCAGGCACCCTGCATGCCGTTTTCGTCCGCCGTGGGGCCCACCCTTTCAAGGGTTCCCTGGCCCTGCCCGGCGGTTTCGTCTTACCGGAAGAAGACGCCCTGACCGCGGCATGGCGCGAGCTGGAGGAAGAGGCCGGGCTGGATCTGGGGGCACACCGGGCGCACGTTGAGCAGCTGGCCACCTACACGTCGCCCCAGCGGGACCCCCGGATGCGGGTGGCGTCCGTTGCCCATCTGGCCCTGCTCGCCACCGACGGCCGGGCCCTTCCGGACCTGGCGACGGGGAGCGACGCCGCGGCTGCGGAATGGCTGCCTGTGTACGACGTTCTTGCCAACGCGGACCTGGCGTTTGACCATCGGGACATCCTCGGCGCCGGATTGGACCGGCTGGCCGGCAAGATCGAGTACACGCTCACGGCCTCGCGCCTCCTGCCGGAAGAATTCACCCTGAACCAGCTCCGCCGCGTTTATCAGGCGGTCTGGAACACCGCCAGGCTCGACGCCGGTAACTTCACCCGCAAAATGACTGGGGCCCTGCAGGACACAGGCCGGAAAGTCACACGGGGAAAAGGTGCTCCGGCTGCGGTGTTCACGGTCAGGGATGAGTACCTGAGCCCGCCGTTGATCCGGCCAGCCGGGTGACTTTCGGACCGGCCGGCAAATGACAGCGAATAAGTGCTGACGATACGGCTTTTTTCAGTACACTGAGCCCACGTCCCCGCGGGTTGGCTGCAGCGGCCTGCGGGAGTTCCTGGGATCTGCGTCCGGCCCTGCAGGAGCCTGGCCCGGATCAGGCTGACCTCCACCCAACTACTCCTCAAAGGAAGCCGCCATGGAGAACCCGCTCAGCCCGGAGATTATTGTTGGTTCGCTGCCCAAAGGCATCACGCTTGCCAGCGAAGCCATGGGAAACAAGGTGTGGAATGTTCTGGGCCACACCTATGAGTCGAAAGTGGAGAGCCCCACCAGTTTCGCCTGGCTCTCTCATGACCCCCAAGCCACCGGAGTTCCTCCGCACATCCACCCCCTGCAGGATGAACACATTTATGTCCTTGAAGGCGTCTACACGCTCTACCTGGACGGGGAGTGGACAACCGCAGGCCCGGGCGACACGGTCCGGCTGCCGATGGGCCTTGCGCATGCCTACTTCAACAGGTCTGAAGCACCAGCCAAGTCGCTGTTCTGGGTCAGCCCCTCCGGGCGCTTGTCACAGTTGTTCGACCAGCTGCACAATCTCACGGATCCGGATGAGGTCGTCCGGCTTTCGGCCTTGCACGACGTCAATTTCCTGCCCCCGGGAACTGTGCCCGGGGCATAACGCAGCGGGTGGAACACGGATCCGGGCGGGCGCTCAGATGAGGGGGAAACATGAGCAAAACTGCGCTTAACGGACCTGGCCGGGCCGGGGCGGGGATCCCACCTGTTCCGCAGCAGGCTGAGACGACCCTGCTGTGGATCCTGGCCATTGCCCCGGAGACGATAAAGTCCACGGACGAGGTGGTTAGCCACATCATTGCCCCGCTCAGCGCCCAGGCACGGATTTGGGGTGCTGCCAGATTTGGCTTTGCACGGGGACTGGATGAGAGCAACCCGCAGGTGCAGCTGTACCTGGTGGCCTCCGCCGACGTTGTTGACCATGTGTGGAAGTTTGCCCACGCGCTGGCGGAAGAATGCAGCCCGCATGTGGGCACCGTGCAGATCTCCCAGTCGCAGCCCATCATTATCCCGCCGCCCCGCGGTGAGCCGGTGCCAGCTGCACTGGAAGCGATGCTGGCCCGCTACGGCGGGGTTGAAGGGATCCACCTGATGGGAGAGGTTGCCGAGCTGGGGTCGGAGCTCACCATTTGGGCGGTCAACCGCTTCCCCACCGGCAGCATGCGTTCAGCATTGGGAGCGCTCCTTCTCTTCGACACTTGCCACAGCATGATGCGAGGAGCCCGGTCCTCCGTATGGGCCGACCGCAGGACGGTTAGCTGGGACTTTTACTGGGACCACTATTTGGGCGGCTGTGTTGAGTCCGTCGGCCTGAACGTCGAGCAGTCGCGCAGGAAACTGACGGACCGGGTGTCCCCGCAGATTGCCGGCGCGCACCGGATCATGGTGGCTCTCGCATCAGAACCATCAGTTGAGAGCTGGCGCAAGCGCTGGGTGCACGGCATCGATACCTACCTGTACCGTGCCGACAGGGCCCGCATCAGCCGCAGCGCGCAGCAGCTGGCCATGACGCAGAGCCGGCAGCTGCTCAACCGTCTTGGTGTCACCCTGTGGGATGAGGCAGCGCTCAGCCTGTATGCCCGTGCGTGGAGCAAGGACCTTGAAGAAACTCCGGCAGCTAAGCGGGCCGGCCGCCCGGCCCGGCGTCCCTGATCCCGCCGCCGGCGCAGGACCCGCCCCAGCGGCGTACGGGCAGGCGGCCACGCTTCTGCGCTTTGTCCCGGGTCGTTCCCGGTCGTTCCCGGATCGGTCAGGAATCAAGAAGCGCCGGACCTGTTGCTCGCCGTAGCGTGGAGGCACACTTACGGAAGCGGGGCAGAAGGAGCAAAGTCATGGCGAACCGGCAAGGGGCTGGAACTGAACCAAAAGAAGTCCGGGATGACGGATTCTCGGCGGAGGAACGCGCGGCCATGAAGGAGCGTGCGGCCGAGCTCAAGACATCGGGACGGGGGAGGAACGCGGACAAAGCCGCCGCCGACCTGGAAGCAGTGCTGTCGAAAATTGCCGACATGCCGGCGTCGGACCGTGCGCTGGCAGAGCGCATTCACGCCCTCGTCACCACCGCGGCCCCGGAACTGTTGCCCAAGCTCTGGTACGGCCAGCCAGCCTACGCCCGGGCCGGGAAAGTTGTCTGCTTCTTCCGCAGCGGCGGGATGGACAAGGGACGCTACTCGGTCTTTGGTTTCAACGAGGAAGCGCAGCTGGATGAGCCCGGCGGCGTATGGCCGGTCTCCTACGCCCTAACCGCTGCATTGACGGAGGCAGGAGAAGCGGCACTCCGGGCGCGCGTGGAACAGGCCGTGGGGATATGACGACGACGGCGGTGCGGACAGGCAGCCAGCCCCGGCGGCTGGAGGACCTGGCAAGGCTGCGGCGGGTGCGGGACCGGATTGACCGGGAGTATGCCAAACCCCTGGATGTCGAGGCGCTCGCCCGCGGCGAATTCATGTCCGCCGGGCATCTCAGCCGCCTGTTCCGCAGCGCCTATGGAGAGTCGCCGTACTCCTACCTGATGACCCGGCGGATGGAACGGGCCATGACACTGCTCCGCAGGGGAAACCTCAGCGTCACCGAGGTTTGCTTCGCGGTTGGCTGTTCGTCCCTGGGGACCTTCAGCACACGGTTCACCGAATTGGTGGGTTTGCCGCCGTCCCTATACCGGCAGCAGGCACGGAACGCACTGGCCGGGATGCCGCTCTGCGTCACCAGGGCCGTGACACGACCGATAAGGAACCGAGAAGGCGGCTGATACAGCCGCAGTAAGGAGAGCAGCATGGACATCACCATCAACTGTGCCTTTCTACCGCACACCGACCCCGATGCCTCGCTGGCGTTCTACCGGGACGTGCTCGGATTCGAGGTGCGCAACGATGTTGGGTACGACGGGATGCGCTGGATCACGGTGGGACCGCCGGATCAGCCCGGCACCTCGATTGTCCTGCAGCCGCCCGCCGCCGACCCCGGAATCACCGAGGGGGAGCGCCGTGCCATTGAGGAAATGATGGCCAAGGGCGTTTATGCCGGGATGATGCTGGCGACGGCTGATCTGGATGCCGCCTTTGCCCGGGTTGAAGCCGGGGGAGCGGAAGTTGTCCAAGAACCCATGGACCAGGACTGGGGAATGCGCGACTGCGCGTTCCGGGATCCGGCGGGCAATCTGCTCCGTCTCCAAGAGATGCGCTGAGCAGGCCAGGATCGCTGTGGCAGGCCAGGATCTACCCCGGCCGGCGGACCTCCGGCACCAGCTCCAGCATGTGCGCCTCCACGTAGTCCAGGGCCAGGCGCACGGCGCCGGTGGGCACCAGCATCTTGCCCATGTCCGAGACGGCAAGCCGGGGCGGCTCGCTCACATACCGGGCCAGCTCCTCGGTCATCACCGGCAGCAGTGCGGTAGCTGACGCGGCCACGGCGCCGCCGATGACGATCAGCCGTGGATCGAAGAACGAGGACACCAGTGCCAGGACCCGGGCCATACGCCGGGCAATGCGGTCCAGGATTTCCTCAGCCACCGGGTCGCCGGCCTCTGCGG
Organism: Arthrobacter citreus; assembly: GCF_038405225.1. Lineage (NCBI taxonomy): Bacteria > Bacillati > Actinomycetota > Actinomycetes > Micrococcales > Micrococcaceae > Arthrobacter > Arthrobacter citreus. The sequence goes on along the minus strand of NZ_CP151657.1, from coordinate 2,934,516 downwards.
CCTCAAAAACAAGCCGTGCGGAAGCGCGGTTGGTGGCCGGACCCACCAAGGCGCGGATGCCGCCGTCGTGCCCGTCCTTCAAAGCCGCGCTGCCCCACAATCGGGCCAGCTTGGCGATACCGTCCTCATTGCCAACCCCGGCCACCAGCTCAAGCGCACCCATCGCACCGGTCCCGCCGGAGGCGCCGTGCAGGAGCCGCCCCGATTCGATAATGCCGCTGCCCAGGCGCTCGCCGGCCAGGATCACGGCCAGGTTCTTCTCGCCGGCACCCACCCCGCGCCAGCGCTCGGCCAAAGCGGCGAGCTTGGCGTCGTTCTCCACCAGCAGGGGCCAGCCGCGGCCTTCGCCAAATTCCTTCCGCAGGCCCAGATCGAACATCGGCGCCACCTCCTGCCCGGGGGCGACGGCGCCGTCGCCGGTTACCTGGGCGGCGATGCCCATGCCCACGCACAGCACGGCAGCGGAGGTGATACCGGCGTCGGCCAGTGCCTGGTCAACGGCGGCTGCGAGGACCCGGCGCCGCTGCTCCGGTGCTCCGCCGTGCCGGGGGAACCGGGCCTCGGACCCGCCGACGACGGCGCCGGACAAGTCGGAGACCAGGACGCGGACGGTGGCAATGCCGACGTCGAGCCCCAGGACGTGCCCGGCCCCGGCATTAAATTCGAAGCGGCGGGCCGGCCGGCCCTTCTGTCCGCCAATTCGCGGAGACTCGCGTTCGCGGGCCCAACCCCGGGAAATCAGGTCATCGCACACCGCAATGACGGTGGCCCGTGTCAGCCCGGTGGCGGAAATCAGGTCGGTGCCGGTGGCCGAGGGTACGGTGCGGAGAACCTCGAGCACTGCGCGCAGGTTGGTGCGGCGCAGGAGCTGCGGGGTACTGGTGGAGGCATCCATGGCTGGCCCTTTGGCGTGGTGACTTTGACGTGTGGCGGCGATAACAGCATAATTATAGGAGGTAATAAATTTAGTCTCTAAATTTAATCTTATCGAGCCTGAGGAGGCCCTCATGACGGTACGCGTCGGTATTAACGGTTTTGGTCGCATTGGCCGCAACTTCCTGCGAGCAGCTCTGGAGCACGGCGAAGGCTTCGAGGTTGTCGCGGTTAACGACCTGGGCGATCCCGCACAGCTGGCTCACCTGCTCAAGTACGACTCCGTCGCCGGCCGCCTGGGCGAAAAGGTCTCCGTCGAAGACGGCAACCTCAGTGTTGGGGGAAAGACCATCAAGGTGCTCGCCGAGCGCGATCCGGCCAACCTGCCGTGGGGCGAGCTGGACGTTGACATCGTCATCGAATCCACCGGCTTCTTCACCAAGGCTGACGATGCCCGCAAGCACATCACCGCCGGGGCCAAGAAGGTCCTGATCTCCGCACCCGCCAAGGGCGACGCCTTCACCGTGGTGATGGGCGTGAACGACGGCGACTACGATCCCGCGAACCACGACATCATCTCCAACGCTTCCTGCACCACCAACTGCCTGGGCCCGCTGGCCAAGGTCCTGAACGACGCCTTCGGCATCGAAAAGGGCCTGATGACCACGGTGCACGCCTACACGGCGGACCAGAACCTGCAGGACGGCCCGCACAGCGACCTGCGCCGTGCCCGTGCCGCTGCCCTGAACATGGTGCCGACCTCCACCGGTGCCGCTGCGGCCATCGGTCTGGTCCTGCCGGAGCTGAAGGGCAAGCTGGACGGCTTCGCCATCCGCGTTCCCGTCCCCACCGGTTCCGTCACCGACCTCACGGTCACGCTGGAAAAGGAAGCCACGGTCGAGGAAATCAACGCCGCCTACGCCAAGGCTGCTCAGGACCCGCGCTGGGCCGGCATCCTCACCTACACCGAGGATCCGATTGTGTCCTCCGACATCGTGGGCGACCCGTCCTCCTGCATCTTCGACTCCGGCCTGACCCGCGTCATGGGCAACCAGGTCAAGATTGTTGGCTGGTACGACAACGAGTGGGGCTACTCCAACCGCCTGGTGGACCTCACCGGCCTGGTTGCGTCCAAGCTCTAAGGCACGGCTCCCGTCCCGGCGGGAGATGAAACAGAACACTGCACGACGGCGCCGCGCCGGACCGCTTCCACGGTCCGGGCGGCGCCGTCTTGCGTTCACGGAAACCGTGGCACGATAAAGCCATGACCTCCACCCCTGCCATTCAGCCACGCAAAGCCGCCACCCGGCCGGCGGCCTATTTCCTGCTGGTGGCCGCGGCGGCCCTGGGGCTGTGGTTTGCGTGGCTGGGCTGGGACACAACCTACGACGTTGATCCCGTGACCGGCAGCCTGAGCGGACCGTACTCTTGGTGGCAGGTGGCAGGATTTGTGCTCTCGGCCGGGCTTTTGGTGTTTGCCGCGCGGCGTTTCCTGCCGGCGCCGGCGAACGTTGCGGCTACGAGCTTGGGTGTTGCCGGCGGATTCGCGCTGAGCGCCAGGGCAGACGATTCAGGACTCGCCGCAATCGGCGTGGTGCTGATCCTGATCGGTTCGGCCGCCGGAGCGGCGCTTCTTCTGGTTATGGCGAGGCTCATCTTCGGCCGGCGTGTGGAGCGGAACCGGCAGCCGCAGCAGATCAGTACCGGTAAGGTGCACCCCTGATCGCCGGGCTTTGAAGCTAAAGGGCAGCGAATCCGGCGGCGGCGCAGATGGCTCCGGTGGCGAGCAGGAGTGCGCTGGCGGACAGCCCGCACCAGAAGCTGCGCGCAGCGGCCCCGCCCGGCACCAGTGCGGCCGTCACCGCCACTGCGGTAAGGACGACTCCGGCAACGGCGAAAACCGGCTGCATGAACACCCAGGCCAGCGGGATGAAGTGGACGCCAACCACCGCGAGGATCAGCGGCGCAACGAGGTCGCTGCGCTTCCTGCGCGTGGCCGCAATGACCAGGGCGATCATCGCGGCGACCTCCAGCCAGAACACTGCGACGTACCAGGCAAAGGCGGTTCCGCCGAACACGATCGCAGTTGGTCCGGCCCAGTGGCGGATCGCCGCGGGGATGGTGACGGCCGCCAAAGCCGCACCCCCGAGGCCCAGGGCAGCGAGCAGGACGCGCCAGGCCCAGTGCCGCGGCGGGCGCTCCTGCGCCCACCCGGCCCACATGAACGCGGCCACTCCGAAAATCGCACCGGTCATCAGCAGGTCCCGCGGAAATTCGGTAATGATCATCTGCAAGCCGCCCCTTTGTCTCCGCCACCCTAGCCGACGGCGTCCCGGACACGCTTGCGCTTCCGCCTGCGGCTGCTGCGCCGCTGGTGCGAGAACTCCCGGGCCCGGCCGCTGGACAAGGCCAGAATAAGCAGGACATCCAGTGAATAGCCGGCCAGATTGGTCCGCAGGGGAACATCCGGGCCGCTGCTGACAACGGAAACTATCTGAAGGACAACAGCGACGGCGCTGAGGCTCATCGCGGCTAGGCGCGCCGTGTTGATTCCCTGAAGAATGAGCACTGCCATGCAGGCGTCCAGGCAGGCGAAGATGACCAGAAGGACTCCAACCGTCTGAGTGGCGCTGCCCAGATCGACGGCAGCCGGATCCGGCAGGATATTCCGCCAGGGTCCGTTGTCTTTGGCCAGTAAGGCTGCCGCAACCGCCAGTGCGGCAAGTGCCCGCAGGAACACCAGAACGGCGCCGACGACGACGGGGCCGGGCCGCCGGTGCTTTGGGCCGGAACTCCCGGCGGGGGACGGTGGGACGCTGGACCGCAAGGATGTGTGGCCCATGTTGACGATTGGAAGGTCTCCGTCAGTTTCGAATGAGTCCCCGCCGCCGTTGCGAGAGTGATATCCGGTAGAGAACCCTTTAATGACCTGCACCGGCAGGTCCGCGGAGGACTTCCTCAGGGACCAAACGACGTAGTCCCGTTCGGCATCAATGTCTGCGCCGATCCGGTGCGTGACCTGGAGCGTGAAGAAGGACACCCCGACGGACCGGTCATACGCTGCTGCAGCAACCCAGTCCACGGAAATCCCGCCGGGCAGGAGCCATCCGTCCGGGCAGCGCCAGAAGCGCAGGTGGTGCCTTCGGCGGGGGTTTCCGTCAATTTCCTGCTGGTAGGCAAAGTCCTGCTGGCGGCCGAACAGGAACAGCGGGCTGACCGGAGCTGCCGCATAGCTGCGGTGCAGGACGCTGGCCATGATGATGCGGCGGCTGCTCGACGGGGTGACCGGGTCCGCCGCCGTCCAGCCGGCGCGCTCGAGCGCGCCGCGCAGCTGTTCCTCCTGCCCGCGGAACGCCAGGTTCACCGGGTCACCGAAGAGCCCGTCGCTGGTCCGGGTTCGTCCCATGAAGTAGTCGGGAATGTAGATGCGGGTCAGGATCCGGTGGATTCTTGGCAGCACCAGATACGCGAGTACGGCCCAGAATATGACCAGCACCCAGAGGTGCCGCGGCTGAAGGCTCTCATCCAGGAGCATGACGGCGAACCAGCCCGCCGCGATCCCGCTAAAGAGAAAGAAGGCCCAGTCGACGGCGGTCTCGGGGGAGACTGCAGTCACAGCGGTGCTCCTCGTGGCACCCGGTGACTGAGTCATACGCCCACGCTCAGGGCCCTGGGTTTCCACGTCAAGCCTGTAACCCCTAGCTGGTGTCGTGGCGCGCAACCCGGCGGATCTCGACGGGCGAGGTGGAGGCGAGCAAGCCGCAGGCCTCGGCCAGCCCATCGGGGTCCCCGGTCTCCACCAGGTAGTAGCCGGTGAGCTGCTCGGCCGCATCGGTGGGCGGGCCGTCGCTGATGACAGTGCGGCCGGCTACTCGGCGAACGGTCCTGGCTGTCCGGGACGGGGCCAGCTCCGCGCCTCCTTTCAGCACCTGCCCGCCCTCCTCCAGCAGTCGGGCGAACTCGCGGTGCTGGTTGTAAACCGCATCCCGCTCGTCCTCGCGCAGGCGCTCCCAGGCTGCTTCGTCGTCGGGCAGCAGAACCAGATACTCATCCATCATGGGCTCCTTGTTGCAGAGGTCCGACCCTTGTTCCCCTTTCCGGTGCCGTCCACAATGAGGTGGGAGGCCAGGCCGAACGTTGATAGGACACACACCATGGAACTCGTTCCCAGCAACTCCCTCAAGTGCACAAGCCCCGAGGACGGCCGGCGGCTGGCCATCAGCCTGGCCCTGCAGACATCCCTTGCCATCCAGCCCGACGAGCACGTCCAGGCCATCATCCGCGATGCCTATACCAACAACCCGGACGGACTGATCGCAGCCTCACAAGTGGTGGCCATCGAATTTGCCACGATAGCCGCTGCCAATAATTACTGGCGCTGAAAGGCCCCCGGCCCGGACCGGCCTTGACCCCCAACACCGGCCCGGGCAGGGTTAACCGGACGTTGGGACCACCCCTCCTTTCCCTCAGGAGCCACCATGCTGCGCATCCTCTCCATCGACGGCGGCGGAGTCCGCGGCATCATTCCGATCATGTGGCTGACCCATCTGGAGAAACGGTCCGGCCGGCGGACATCGGAACTCTTTGACCTGATTGTCGGCACGTCCGTGGGAGGCATGATCGCGCTGGCACTGACCTGCCCGCGCGACGGCGGTTCGCCCTACAGCGCGAAAGAAGTGCGGAACCTGAACTTCGCCAGTGCGAAATCGATTTTCCCCAGGGAGCACGCCAAGCGGGATTTGTCGGTCATTCCGCCCGGCGGATCCATGTATCCGGCGCAGCCCCTGCAGCACTTCCTCGAAGAGGTCCTCGGTGACGCGAAGCTGTCCCAAGCCACCGTTCCCGTGGCCGTCACCACCTGCGACCTGGCCAACACGCAGGCACTGCACTTTGCCGGCGGGGGACTGGACCAGTCCCAGCTTGGCGATGCACCCATGGCGCTCGCGGCCCGGGCCACGGGGTCCCTTCCGCGGTTCTTCCCAGCCGTGACCTACACCGATCCGGGCGGACATACACGGGAGCTGGTGGACGGCGGTTTGGCCGCCGATGACCCGGCCCTGGTGGCCTACACTCTCGGCCTTTCGCTTCCGCGGGACGACGACGGCGTATTGCTGGTTTCGCTGGGCACCGGCACCTCCGGCACCGCGATCGGCCTGCTGCTGAACGCCGAGCAGACCCGGAACACCGCCGACCTCCAGGCGCTGGAGCAGGACTTCGCCATGGTCTTTGGCGGGCCGGGGCAACTGATGAGGGAAGGCCTGCGGCGGATACTGGACACCAACTACGTGCGGATCCAGGCACGCCTGCTGCCGGGCACCAACCATGCCTCCAATGACGCCGGAGCCAAGAATATCCTGGCCCTGCTGGCCAGCGCGGAAAAGATGACACTGGATACTTCCGCCGAGCTGCACCGGCTGGCAGACGTGCTGCAGGGAAAATAACTTCCGACCCGAAGCCACCGTGTAAGTCTCTTGCCTCCATGGAAAGTGACCCATAGACTTGCCGTTATGGAAAACGACTTTCAGGGCCGCCCCTCCGCCGATGAGGCAGCTGCCCGGCTGAATGAACTGTCCGGGGACCGCCGCGCCTTGGCCGGCAGCACACGCCTCCCGCGGGTGCTGCTGGCTGGTTACGGCGGAGTCGCGGCATGGTGGGTGGCCGGCGCGGCGACAGCCAGCCCCGGGGAGAACTACCAGCCGCCGACCTCGGGGTGGTTGGCGCTGGTGGCCGTGCTGGTCATCGCCCATCTTCTGAACCGGGAAACCGGCATCCGCTTCAAGAGCATGGGGCCCGGGGCTGCCATGGCCATGGGAGGAATACTGCTGGTCTGCCTGGCGCTGTTCTCCGTTTCGCTTGGCTTGGTGGCGCTGGGCGCGGGGTGGGCCGTGGCCTTCACGAGCCTGGCAGCCTTCGGCGCCGTCAGCTGGCTCGCCTCGGTGGCCTACCGCTCGGCACTGGACCGGCTGCTCCATGCCTGAGGCGCAGTTCAACGACCTGATCCATGCCCCCAGCAGGCTGCGGATCTGCGGCTTACTGCGGGCCGTGGACTCGATGGATTTTTCCGTCCTCCGCGACGGGCTGGGACTATCGGACGCCGCCCTGTCCAAACACCTGAAGACCCTGGCGGATGCAGGTTTCATCCGGTTGTCCAAGGCCGCCTCGGAGACCCGGCGGGACGCCAGACGGCTGACTTGGGTGGGACTCACCCCAGCCGGGAGGCAAGCCTTTGACGCGCATGTCCGCGCACTGCAGCAGATCGCCGCCGCGGCCGGCTGAGAGCACGGCCGATTTCCTTCCTGTCACAAATCCGCCGCGGCCGGTGTCCCATGTGTGAGCCGGCAGCAGCCGGAAACACAAAAACAGGAGAAGGACATGGAAACGACTGCAGTTGTCCTGGGCGGAGGATATGCCGGCGTCATGGCGGCTAACCGGCTGGCCGCCACGGGGCGTCCGGAGCTCAATGTGGTATTGGTCAGCCCGGAGGAACGTTTTGTGGAACGGATCCGCCTCCACGAGTACACGGCCGGAACCCGGAAGGATCCCACTGTGGACTTTGGATCGCTCCTGCATCCGGGAGTCCGCCGGGTGGCGGACACCGCCGTCGGGATTGATGCCGCCGCCCGGACGGTGCGGCTTGCGGGAGGAAACAGGCTGAACTACGACTATCTCGTATACGCGGTGGGTTCCGGGCAGGCAAAGATCCCCGACGGAGCCCTGTCCATCAGCACTTTGGCCGGTGCGGCACAGGCCCGCGAGGCCTTGGCTGCTATGGAGCCGGGAGGGCATGTGGCGGTGGTGGGTGGCGGCCTCACCGCCATCGAAAGTGCTGCCGAAGCCGCATACCGCAACCCTCACCTGCGCATCAGCCTACATGCCGCGGATGTTCCTGCGCCGCATGTCTCCGCTGGTGCCCGCCGCGGTTTGGTCCGCAGCCTGCGCCGTGCCGGCGTGGAGCAGCGAAACGGGACGCCGGTGCCGTGGCCGGGCGATCCGCGGGCGGCCCTGAACGCCGGCGTCGTGCTGTGGTGTGCCGGGTTCAGTGTGCCGGACCTCGCCTCGGTCAGCGGTCTGCCGGTTGATGCCGCGGGCCGGCTGCTGCTGGACCCGACCCTGCAGGTGCCCGGCCAGCCACGGATTTACGGCGCAGGAGACGCGGCGGTGATCGCCGGCCGGGACTACGCCTATCTGCGGATGAGCTGCGCGGCGGCAATGCCGATGGGTGCCGACGCGGCGGGAAATATCCTCCGCAACCTGGACAGCGACTCTCCAATCCGGCACGACAGCGGTTTCGGCGGGCAGTGCGTTAGTCTGGGCCGCAGTGACGGTCTGGTGCAGTTTGTCCGTGCGGATGACAGTCCGGTCCGTTTCCACCTGCACGGCAGGCTGGCGGCGGTCCAGAAGGAAATCATCTGCCGGATGACGCTGCGCTGGATCCGCGGCGAAGCCAAACGGAGCGGAGCGTACACATGGCCCAGGGGCCCGCGTTTGAGGACAACGACGGCGGCGCAGGGGCAGGCGGAAGCTTGGAGCTGAGCCGGGACGCCGATTTCCTGGCGCACCGCGGTTTGATCTTCACCATCGCCTATGACGTCACCGGGGTGGTGGCCGACGCCGAGGATATTGTCCAGGACACCTATCTGCGCTGGCGTTCGGTCGACAGGACGGTGGCGAACCCGCGGGCATACCTCGCGCGGATAGCCACCCGGCAGGCGCTGAACGCCGTCCGTTCCGCGGCCCGGCGGCGCGAAGACTATCCGGGGGAGTGGCTCCCTGAGCCGCTTCCCACCGGAGGGCATGCGCCCGGAGGATCCCTGGATCCGGAAGCCGCCGCAGTGACCGCCGCTGAAGTGTCCACCGCCATGCTGGTGGTCCTGCAGACCCTGAGCGGACCGGAACGGGCCGCGTTTATCCTGCACGACGTATTTGGCTTTGGCTATCCGGAAATTGCCGAGACGCTGGACTCCGGACAGCCAGCCGTGCGCCAGCTGGTGCACCGGGCCCGGGAACGTGTCGGAACGGGAGCGCCCCGGACACTGCCGGATCCGGCTGAGCACCGGGCCGCCGTCGGCCGCTTTCTGGAAGCAACCCTCACCGGTCAGCTCCAGGCGCTGCTGGATGTGCTGGCACCGGATGTGGTGCTGCATTCCGATGGCGGAGGGAAGGCCAGCGCCGCGGTGCGGCCGGTGTTCGGCCCGGAGAAGGTTGCCCGGCTCATGCTTGGGCTGGCGTCGAAATACGCGGCGGGCGCGGTGGTGGAGTTTGTGGAACTGAACGGATTGCCCGCGGTGGCGTTCCGGGAGGATGGAAGCATCACCACGGTGTTCCAGCTGAGTCTGGCCGACGGGCAGGTCAGCGGGGTGTACGCGATGCGCAACCCGGACAAGCTCGTTCACCTGCAGGGCCCGGCTGTAGGCTGAATCAGGTGATTAATTCCCAGGAACAGAACCGCAGCTGGTCGGACGACGCGATCCGCCGGATCGAGGCCGAAGGCAACAGGTCCGCCGACACCCACCTGTTCGAGGTTCCGGTTCCGGCCGGATGGTCGGTGAAGGTTTATCTCAAGGACGAGTCCACCCACCGCACCGGCAGCCTCAAGCACCGGCTCGCCAGGTCCCTGTTTCTCTTTGGACTGGTCAACGGATGGATTACCCGCGGCATGACCATCGTTGAGGCGTCCTCCGGCTCAACCGCCGTATCCGAGGCCTATTTTGCGCAGCTGCTGGACCTGCCGTTTGTCGCCGTCATGCCCCGCACCACCAGCGCCGAAAAAATCGCGCTGATCGAGCAGTACAACGGCACCTGCCACTTTGTGGACGATCCGTCCCAGGTGTACGCGGCCGCCGAGGAGATTGCCCGCAGCAGCGGCGGCCACTACATGGACCAGTTCACCTATGCCGAACGGGCCACGGACTGGCGGGGCAACAACAACATCGCCGAATCCATCTATGGGCAGCTGGCGCTGGAGGAGTCCCCGGTGCCCGAATGGATTGTGGTTGGCGCCGGTACCGGCGGCACCAGCGCAACGCTGGGCCGCTACATCCGGTATCACCGCCATGCCACGAAGCTGGCCGTGGTGGACCCGGAAAATTCGGTGTTCTATCCGTCCTGGCGTAACCCCGGCGTACCCGCGGTTGGCGGCCCCTCGCGGATTGAGGGCATCGGCCGGCCGCGGCTGGAACCGAGTTTTGTCCCCGCCGTCATCGACCACATGATCCAGGTTCCCGACGCCGCTTCGGTGGCGGCCGCCAGACATCTCTTCGACCTGGCCGGGCTGCATGCCGGTCCGTCCACCGGTACCAATTTGTGGGGTGTGTGGCAGCTGGCGGCCGCGATGGAAGCCGAAGGAAAGACCGGGAGCATCGTCTCCCTGATGTGCGATTCCGGCGACCGGTATGAGGCGTCCTACGGCAACAACGACTGGCTGGCCTCACGCGGGCTGGACCCGGCTCCGGCGCAGGCACTGCTGGCCGAACTGTTCGCAACCGGCCGCTGGCCGCAGCAGTAAGGCGCGGCCAGCAGCGCACTTAGGCTGTGACAGCCAGCGCGTCGATCTCCACCAGCATTACTTCGTGCGGAAGATCCACGAAGACCGTGGTGCGGCTGGGCAGCGCTCCGCTGGGGACGTTCTCCCTGATGAACTCACCGTAAACCTCGTTCATCGCGGGGAAATCATCGCGGGTGGTCAGATAGACGCGGAACATCAGGACATCCTCAACGGAGGACCCGCCTGCTTCGAGGATCGCCTTAACGTTTTCCAGGGTTCGGCGCGTCTGGGTGCGGACGTCTCCCTCGCCAATGTACTGGTTGGTCGCCGGATCCATGGGGCCCTGTCCGGACACCTGGAAGAAACCGCCTTTCCGCACCCCCTGCGAAAACACATGGGCGGGGGCCGGAGCCTGGTCTGTCAGTACAACGGTCTTTTCACTCATTTATTGTCCCTTTCAGGGTTGGTCCAGCCGAGGTCCGCTGAAATGGCCTCGGTACAGGCTTTAAGGTCGGGAAGCAGGTTCAGCAAGCCGTCGTAGTCCAGCATGACGATGGGGATCGACAGTGACGCTGCGGCCACCACAACGCCGCGGACATCACGGATGGGGGCAGCGATGCAATGCACAAAGGACTCGTGCTCGGCGTTGTCATGGGCCCACCCCTGGGTCTTGACCCGCTCAAGTTCGGCCAGAAGCGCCTGCGGGTCGGTCAGCGTGTTATCTGTCATCCGGACGTAGTCCAGTCCGCCGGCGATGTGCTCCTGCTCGCTGCGCGGCAGGTCCGCCAGCAGGACTTTGGCAACCGCCGCTGAGTGCAGGGCGGCCGTCAACCCGATCCGTGAGTACATCCGCACCGGGTGCCGGGACTCAAACTTATCCACGTAGACGACGTCGCTGCCCTCAAACGCCGCAAGGTGCACGGTGTGGCCGGTGCGGGTGTTCAGCTCGGCAAGATGAGGGCGTGCGGCGGCGCGGATATCACGCTGTTCCAGGGCCAGGGAGGAAAGCTCGAAGAGCTTGGACCCCAGATGGAACCGCTGCTCCCGGTCCCGGGTGACAAACCGCGTCTCCTCCATGGCATGGAGGAGCCGCATGATCGTTGTTTTATGCACGGATGCGCGGGACGCCAGCTCATCCAGGGTCTGCGGCTTTTCGGCAAGTTCGCCCAGCAAGTCCATGGCGCGCATCAGGCTTTGGCTCACGTGTCCGCCTTTTCGAGGGGAAGGGAAATGGAACCTGCAAGGTTATCAAGGGCAGGTGACGTGATCCGACCGGCGGCGACGTGCGTTTGCAGCCAGTGGGCATCGCTGCTCTGCTCAAGCGCCGCCTGGACATCCGCGCCCGGCAGGGGCCCGCGGTCTCCCCGGACAGTCAGGGTGCAGGCTGCACTAAGGTGCCCGCGCCGCAGGCTCGCCTTGGGATCGAGGCCGGAAAGCATGCCGCTGAGGTACCCTGCGGCAAACGCGTCACCGGCACCCACAGGCTCGACGACGTCCACGGAAAGTGCCGGCACTTCCTCGCGCACACCGGAACGGTTCAGGGTTATGGCGCTAATGGCATCGTTCTTGATGACCAGTACCTCCGGGTCCGGCAGGAGGCTCCGCATTTCTTCCTCATCGCTGGTGCCGAAGGCATGTTCCGCCTCATCACTGCCTACCAGTACGACATCGGCAAGGTTGGCTAATTCGGGCAGGACGCTGTGGTCCTGCCCGGCCCAGAGGGATTTGCGCCAGTTGACGTCGAAGCTGATGGTCCTGCCCTCCCGCGGCGCGGTGAGGATGGCGCGGCACAAGTCCAGGCAGTCGGCGGAAAGCGCTGGCGTGATGCCGCTCAGATGGATGAGCTGCGCATCGCCGATGAGCCGGGCCGCGGCGGGCGAGGCGAGGAGCTCAGGACTCATGGCGGCGGCCGCCGAACCCTTGCGGTAGTACAGCACGGAGCTGCTGCCGGTGCGGGGGCCGGACGGCTGGGCGGCTATCTTCACGTAAACGCCGGTGTTCCGGACGGGATCCAGCTCCACGCCCGAGATCCCCACGCCGTGATTCTGCAGTTCATCCAGGATCCGGGTGCCGAACCCGTCTTCTCCCACCCTGCCGATCCAGTGAGTGGTGACCCCGTGCGCGGCCAGCCCAATGGCGACATTGGATTCGGCGCCGCCCACCCCAACCCGCAGGGTGTCCGCTTGGTCAAGGGGCAGCGCCCGTGCGGGTGTCAATACGGCCATTGACTCACCGACGCATACGGCTGACAGCATGTGTTTCCTGTTCTCTTCTGAGGGCGCTCGACGTGATGCCGGCCGCGGCGGACGCGGACTCCCGAGCCATGTGACGGGCGCCGCTGACCGCACCTTTTGACTCCCGAATGACCACCATGTTAGACATATCACCATCGAGTTTGCAACGAGCGTTGCAATATCCGCAATGTGGTCACCTGCGTTTGGGCGCCCACCTTTGAAGGGACTGACGCAATGGCCTCATCCTCAGCCATCGACCGCGACATTGACACCGACGCCGTCGCCGCCTTGCAGAATGCCGTCCTGGATTGGCGGTACAAAGCGGCTCCCGTCTCGGCCTCAGGAGAAACTGCCGGATCCTTCGTGGCCGCGCATCCCACCCTGGCAAGCTTTTCCACACCGCTGCTGACGCTTGACCGTGCTGCTGTGCATCACAATCTTGACCGGCTGGCACACTGGTGCGCAGAACGCGGAGTGCTGCTGGCACCGCACGGCAAGACCACCATGGCACCCCAGCTCTGGGCCGAGCAGCTGCAGCGCGGAGCCTGGGGAATCACGCTGGCCAACTTCGCGCAGCTTCGCGTGGCGCGGGCCTTTGGCGTCCGCAGGCTTCAGCTGGCCAACAGCCTCACCGACCCACAGGCCATTAGCTGGGTTGCCGAAGAAACAGCCGCCGGCCGCCCTGTGCTCTCGTGGGTGGACGCCGAAGAAACCGTTGAACGTATTGGCCGGGTACTCTCGGCCGCCGGCAGCACCGCGGTTCTGGATGTCCTGGTGGAGCTGGGCGGCCACGGTGGACGGACGGGTGCCCGGAGCGTTGGGGCTGCGCAGCAGGTGGCCCGGGCCGTGGCACGGTCGCCTTTTCTGCGGCTGGTGGGGGTCAGCGGTTATGAAGGTGCACTGGCGCATACCGCGGACCCCTCCGGTTTGGCTGCCGTACGGGAGTATCTGGGGCAGATGGCCGTTCTGCACACGGCTTTGCTTGAGGAGAATCTGTACGGCGACGGCGCGGACGTCATCCTGACCGCCGGCGGAAGCGCGTACTTCGACGAGGTGGTTGATGTCCTTTCCCCCTGCGTCACCGGAGCTGAAACGAAGGGTGGCCCGGCAGTACGGCTGATGATCCGCAGCGGCGCTTACCTCGTCCACGACGACGGCTTCTACCGGGGGATCTCCCCCTTCTCGCGCAGCGGCGCAGCACCCCTCGCCGCCGGGATGCATGGGTGGGCCCGGGTGGTTTCACTGCCTGAGCCCGGGTTGGCGATCCTTGACGGTGGCAAGCGTGATTTCCCCGTGGACGAAGGCCTGCCGGAGCCGCAGCTGATTGGTGCGGGGCTGGGTGAGCCCATGCGGCCCCTGAAGGCGACCATCACCGCGGTCAATGATCAGCACTGCTTCCTGGCCTATGACCCCGCGTTGGAGATTCGAATGGGAGACGTTGTCCGGCTGGGTCTGTCGCATCCCTGCACCGCCCTGGACAAATGGACGCTGATTCCAGTGCTGGCGGACACGGATCAGGACCCAACAGTTGTTGACCTTGTCCACACGTTTTTTTAGGAGCTGATGTCCATGAACACGCTGATCAGCAACGCCACGGTGGTGGATGGGACAGGGGAACCGCGACGCGCAGCGGACGTCCTGGTGGAAGGGACCGTGATCGCTGCGGTGGCGCCCGTCGGCTCCCTGGCCCCCTCACGCTATGAAACAGCACGAATCATCGACGCCTCAGGCCTGGTCCTGAGCCCCGGTTTCATCGATATGCACGCCCACTCCGACCTGCAGTTGCTGGCGGAGCCCGGGCACTACGCAAAATTGAGCCAGGGCGTGACCACCGAGCTGCTGGGCCAGGACGGCATGTCCTATGCGCCGGTGGACGAGGTGACCCTCGAGGGGATGCGGCAGAAAATAGCCGGCTGGAACGATGACCCCGAGGGATTCACCTACGACTGGCGGACGGTGGGCGAGTACCTGGACCGCCTTGACGCCCCCGGTCCCGGGGGCCGGATCGCCACCAATGCCGCTTATCTGGTGCCGCAGGGAACGGTCCGGGCGCTGGTCATGGGCTTCACGGAGGGGAAACCCACAGCGGCCCAGCTGGAGCAGATGCAGGAAGTCATCAGGACCGGCCTGATGGAAGGGGCGGTGGGGATGTCCTCCGGACTGACCTACACACCCGGGATGTACGCGGACACGAAGGAGCTGGCCGCACTGTGCCGGGCAGTGGCGCACCTCGGCGGCTTTTATGCCCCGCACCACCGCTCCTATGGAAAAGACGCCCTGTCTGCCTACGCCGAAATGATTGACCTGAGCCGGGACACGGGCTGTGCACTGCACCTGTCCCATGCCACCATGAACTTCGCCGAGAACAAGGGCCGCGCGGGGGAGCTTCTGGACCTGATCGACCAGGCGCTGGACAGCGGCGTGGACATCACCCTGGACACGTACCCCTACCTTCCCGGCGCCACCACCCTCTCGGCAATCCTGCCCAGCTGGGCTTCTTCGGGCGGAACGGCAGCGACCCTGCAGCGGCTGTCCGATCCGTCCGCACTGGAACGGATCCGCGAAAACGTCGAGGTTTACGGCTCCGACGGCTGTCACGGAGTAGTTGCGGAGTGGGACACCCTGGAAATCAGCGGCGTGCGGAACCCCGCGCTGGCCAACTGCATCGGCAAGACGATTGCGCAGATCGCCGCGGAATCCGGCACGGCCCCCTTCGACGTCTTTACGCATATCCTGCGCACCGACAGCTTGGGCACCGGGATCCTGCAGCACGTCGGCCATGAAGAGAACGTCCGGGAAATCATGATGCACCGCGCACACACCGGCGGCAGCGACGGAATCCTGGTTGGGGACAAACCCCATCCCCGGTCCTGGGGCACCTTCCCCCGGTTCCTTGGCCGCTACAGGCGCGAATTGGGACTGTTGAGCCTCGAAGAAACCGTTCATCACCTAACGGGCCGGCCGGCGGCCCGACTCAAGCTGGACCGCCGCGGGCTGATCCGTGAAGGCTACGCAGCCGACCTCGTGCTCTTTGACCCGGACACGATCAGCGACCGAGCAACCTTTGACCAGCCCCGGCAAGCCGCCGCGGGCATCCACTGCGTCTTTGTCAACGGAACAGCGGCGATCGATGAAGGGAAACCCACCGGTGCGCGCGCCGGGAGGGCCCTCCGCCGCCAACCCGATGGCAAGACCCGGACAGAAAGCACAGATCCCCGTGACTCCTGAGAACTTCATCCTCCAACTCCGTGAAGACCGAACGCTCGCCGTCGTCCGGACGCAGGCGCTTCCCGACGCTGAAGCCCTGTGCCAGGCGCTGGCGGGCGGCGGCATCCGTACCGTGGAACTGACCTTCACCATTCCCGATGTCCTGACCCACCTGCGCCGCGCAGCGGACACGGCCGCCAGCCACGGCGCCGTCGTCGGGATCGGCACCGTGCTGACAGCAGACCAGGCCCGGGCTGCCATCGATGCAGGCGCGCAGTTCCTGGTGACTCCCGGACTGCGCCCGGAGGTGGCCGCCGTGGCAACCGCAGCCGGGATCCCCTTCAGCCTTGGCGCGATGACGCCCACAGAGGTGGCGCAGGCCCTGGACCTTGGCTCGGCGGCCGTGAAGATTTTCCCGGCACGGCAATTTGGGCCTTCGTATCTTTCGGACCTCCAGGGCCCGTACCCGGGGATCGCACTGCTCCCTTCGGGCGGAATTAATGACCAGAACGCCGGCAGCTACCTGTCGGCGGGAGCCGCGGCGGTGTGCTGCGGCACCAGCGTGGTGCCACCGGCGGCGGTGCAGGCGGGGGACTGGGCCGACATCACGGCCCGCGCCGCCGGCTTCATCCGCGCACTGGGCTGACGCCCGGATCTTTTCCCGCCACCCCTCCAAGGTCTCACCAGAAAGTCTTTCATGATCGATTTCCTTACCTGGCTGCGCAATGACACGGCAGGCCTCCTGCTCCTCGCCGGCGCGGGCATCACGCTGCTCCTGTTCCTGATTATCAAACTCAAGCTGGAGCCCTTCATCGCCCTGGTCGGCACCGGAATTCTCGTGGCACTGGCCGGCGGCGTGCCGGTGGACGATCTGGTGGGCACGGCAACCAAGAGCAGTGACGCCCTGATCGAAAAGGGGTTCGCTGGAATCCTTGGCCACATCACCGTGATCATCGGATTGGGCACCGTCCTGGGTGCCATCCTTGAACGGTCCGGCGGAGCCGAGGTCCTGCTGGGCCGGCTCGTGAAACTCTTCGGGGAAAAGGGAACCCCGCTGGCAATGGGTATCACCGGCTTTGTGCTGGGCATCCCCGTGTTCTTTGACATCGGCATCTTCGTGCTCGCGCCGCTGGTCTACGTGGCCGCCGTCCAGGGCGGGAAGTCCCTGCTCCTCTATGCACTGCCGCTGCTCGCCGGACTCTCGGTGACGCACGCCTTCCTGCCGCCGCACCCGGGTCCGGTTGCTGCCGCCGGCCTGCTCCAGGTGGAACTGGGCTGGATTATCATCATGGGCCTGGCATGCGGCATTCCCGCCTGGTTTGCCTCAGGCATCCTGTGGGGAACCTGGATCGGCAAACGGATCTACATCACCGTTCCGGAAGACCGCATTATTCCTGAATCCGACGATGCCAAGAAGCTGGGCGGCCCGGCCCTGTCCACCGTGCTCGCCTGCATTGGACTGCCCATGCTGCTGATCCTCGGAGGTACCTTCGGCAACATCTTCCTGCCGGACGGTCCTGTGGGATCGGTCCTGCAGTTCTTCGGCAATCCCGCCGTCGCACTGACGGTGGCCGTTCTGATCTCCATGTGGCTGCTGGGCATCCGCCGCGGCATGACATCCATGGAACTCTCTGAACTGACTTCCTCATCCCTGCGTCCCGTTGGCATGATCCTGCTGGTGGTTGGAGCCGGAGCGTTCTTCGGAGCCGTCCTCACCGCAACCGGTGTGGGAGCGGCCGTTGCGGAATCCCTCGCCGCGGCAGGGCTGCCGCTCCTGGTTTCGGCCTTCGTCATCAGCGCCGGCATGCGCATCGCCCAAGGATCCGCCACCGTGGCCATTGTTACCACCGGTGGAATTCTGGCACCCAGCCTGCTTGCAGGGGATTACTCCCAGCCGCAGCTGGCCCTCATCGTGATGGCGATTTCCTCGGGCTCGATCATCGCCAGCCACGTCAACGACGGAGGTTTCTGGATCATAGCCAAGTTCTTCAACCTCTCGGTCAAGGACACCCTGAAAACGTGGACTGTCCTGGAAACAGTGCTCTCCCTGGTGGGCTTTGGCATGGCGGCACTGCTTTACCAGTTCGTGTAACCGGGCCGGCGTTTCCGGCGGTCCGGGGTTCCGGCGGCCAGATCTCAGGAAACGCCGGCGATGTCCTTCTCGGCGGTGCTGATCAGCTTTTCCTCGTCATGACGGACATCGACGGGACGCTTGCCCTGCAGCGAGTTGTTGGGCGTGTAAAACCACAGCGCGACCTGTTCATCGGTCCAACCCATCCACCGGCCAAGCCGGATAACGTCCTTGACGGGCGGAATCATCCGGCCGCCGGGCACATCAAACTGGAACCCCGGATACAGGAATCGTCCGCCGCGCCTCACAGCCAGGACCCGGCCCTTACCGGTCAGCCGGGAAGCCCGGAGGTTAGGGCCGTAGCCAAACCCCAGACGCTGGGCGGCTTCGAGGATGGTGTACAGGCCGTCCTCCCGTTCCATCGAGGACCACAGCGCGTCGGCCTTTTTGCCGGACGGAATGGTCCGGATGGCGCCGGTTGGATGGGAGCTGTGCCGCTGATGGGTTTCCCGGTCGGTCATGGTTCAACGGTACCGCCGCCATCGGCGCAGAGGCAGGGGACAGCCGCCTGCGGGCCGTGAAATAGGTACTCTGCGCATCGGGCTGGGAACATGGAAGCATGCGATCACTCAGCCTTCAGGAAGCAACCCGCCTTGCAGAGCAGACAGCGGCGGTGGCAGAGGGTCACATTCCTTACGGCTCCGGCCTTGGCGCGCCGGCTTCCTTCACTTTGGCGTGGCTGATGGCCGGTGCGGGGATCGAGGACATCCGGGTGGCCAGCGGATCCTCCGGAATGGGCGACCACTTCTGGATCGAAACGCAGCAGTGGCGGATTGATCCGACCCTTCGCCAGTTTCCGCACCTGAACCACCGGCCGCTGGTCCAGCCGGTCACCGACCCCGGGAACTTCGACGCCGTCAAGTATCACGCCGTTCCGGCCAGCCGCGAGGAGGCAGTGCGCGAAGTGTCCTACGGTTTCCGCAACGCCGCCGAAACTGAGGCCTTCGTGCGCGAGATGACCGCCGCCGTCGTCCTCTAGGTGCAGGAGCTGAGGCCCTTTGAACTGGTCACGCTTCGATTCCGGCGGAATTACGCCGGGCAGTCCGTGTGAGGGGT
The DNA here is from genome assembly GCF_038405225.1 of Arthrobacter citreus. NCBI lineage: Bacteria > Bacillati > Actinomycetota > Actinomycetes > Micrococcales > Micrococcaceae > Arthrobacter > Arthrobacter citreus. Next base: position 2,915,531 of record NZ_CP151657.1, on the reverse strand, counting down.
GAATTGTCCCCGCCGTGAAAAACTGGAGACATGCAACCCAGCGACACTGTCCAGCCGATCGTCCTGCTCGTCGATAAGGAAGACCCCGCGGCCCACTATGACGCAGTGGCAGCCGCCGCAGCGGCCAGCGTGAGCGCCTATGCGCGGCGGGAAGACGATGGAGCCTGGGAGAACTGGGTGTACGGCCGTTTCACCAAGACCGTCCGCCGGGCGAGCCCCAAGGCCTTTGCCAAGCTGGCGGCCCATGCGCCGTCGGGCACCGTCGTCGTCGGCCGGGCACAGGCACTGGCCTTTGAACCGGTGACCTATGAGGACATGCCCAAGGCCGTGCGCGCGTTGCAGGTCTCGGGGACCCAGCTGCCCGACGACGACCCGGTGCCGGGACTTCCGGGTGCCCCGGTGGTGGTGGTGAACGCGGACCTGGAGATGTCCACCGGCAAGGCCGGGGCGCAGGCCGCGCATGCCCTGCTCGCCTGGTATCTGACGCTGTCCGGGCAGGAGCAGGACGCGTGGTGCGCTGACGGCAGCCCGGTGTCCGTCCGGGCCGCAGCGGGGGCCGAGTTCAAGGCGCTCGCCGCCACAGCCGGTGCCGGGCCGCTGATCGTGGACGCCGGCATGACCGAGATTGCCCCCAACACAGCCACTGCCTTCGTGGCGCCCGCCGGGGCCGGCAACCCCGTGCCGCCGGCGGCCGCCCGGTAGAACCACCCGCCTGGCGGTCCTACCGGGAGCGCTGGCTAGGCGAGGCGGCTGCGGACAATCTCGCTGACGGCCTTGCCGTCAAAGCGCCCCGCCACCTTGGCAGTTACCGGCTTCATCACGGCGCCCATCTGGCGCATCGACAGTTCAGTGCCGGCGGCGGAGAGATCTGCGATGACCTCATCCACAATGGCCAGCACATCAGCGGCGGTCAGCGGGGCCGGCAGGTAAGCCTCGATGATTTCGGCTTCAGCGACCTCAGCGTCCGCACGCTCCGTCTCGCCGGCATCGCGGTAGATTCCGGCGGTGTCCCGCCGCTTGGCTGCTTCCTTCTGCAGCAGCGACACGACCTGCACGTCATCAAGCTCCACCGGAGTTTTTCCGGACTTTTCCCGGGTCTCAATCTCGCCGAGCACGTTGCGCACCGTCATCAGCGCGGTGCGGTTTCCGGCTTTCATATGGGTCTTCATGTCGGCCTGGAGCTGCTCTTTGAGTGTCATGGGGTCTCATTTCCGATCGACGAATCTCGTAAGGTTTACCTCCATGATCCCGCGGATCGGCACGGGCATGCACGCTGCCGCATCAGGGCGCCTGATTATGGCCGCGTTCCGCGTTGGTGCGCACCTGAAGTGCACGCCCGGCCAGGCGGTCCAGGTCGCCGCCCGGAACCAGAGCGTCGCCGAGCAGTTCCGGGCCGAAGACGACGGCGGCGGCACCCGCAGCGAACCAGCCGGCCGTCCCGCTGAGGGTGATCGAGCCGGAAGGAATCAGGGGAATGTCCGGCAGCGCGGCCCGGACGTCCTCAAGATGCCCGGTTCCGAGGGAACCGGCGGGAAACAGCCGCACGGCGCTGGCACCGGCCCGCCACGCCAAGTGGATTTCGCCGGGAGTCATGGCCCCGGGATGGCTTGCCACCTCCAGGTTCCGGGCGGCGTGGATGACGTCGGGAGCGGCATTCGGGGACGCAATAAACCGGGCGCCGGCTCCCGCCGCCCGCACCACGTCCTGCGGCGTCATCACCGCTCCGATGCCAAGGTCGACGTCTTCCGGGAGCCTGGCGGCCAGCCGTTCGAGGGTGCCCAGTGCTCCCGGGGTGGTCATCGCCAGCTCCAGGCACCGGATGCCGTTCGCCACGAGGATGTCCGCCACCGCCTCCGCCCGGTCAGGATGGCCGCCCCGGAGAACGGCAATAATCCGGGTCCGCTGCAGTGTGGATGTCAGCGGGACCCGGCGGAACGCCGACGGGCCGGAGTCAGCGGTCATGACTGTTCCTATCCTGCCGGTTGCTGTTCGCCGGCTTCGACGGGTTCCTTGATGATGTTGCTTCCCACCGGCATGGGACAGGTCCCGTACGGCGTGAAAGCACTGGGGTAGTTAACGGCCCGGTTGAAATCCACCGTCACGGCTGACGTTCCGGGCTCCGGGGCGGCAAAAACCACCTTGCGCCAACCGGCGGTCGTTTGGTTGTTGGTCCCATCATGAAAGGTCAGCGCCAAACGGTCCGGCGCTTCCTCAGCGACCTGCAGGCGGTAGTCGCTGTCCGTGCCGGGGAATCGCAGGACAAGCTCACCCACGGTCCGGTGGACGGCGTCGACGGCGGGGTGGGCGGTCCGGATGGGTACGTCCACGGGTGCCGGATACGCATCGAACCGTGCATCAATCACCAAGTCCGGCCGGAAATCGAAGGTGGGAACCTCCCTGAATCCGGTGAAGACCGGTGCGGCCGAATCCCTGGTGCGGACGGCATATCGCCCGCCGCGACGGGCCAGCTCCACCTGGACCTGGCTGCCGCTGCCGCCGCCGAACTGCACCCAGAGCAACGACTCCTCGTCCGCCAGGGAAACGGTCACGGTGCCGTCCACCACGGTTCCGCCGTCCACCAGCGTGAGCCGGTCAGCGGCGGATGCCGACAAAACGGCTTCCCGTTCGTTTGCGGACCAGAGACCCGGAATGCCTTCCAGCCCTGCGGGCTCAGGAGTTAACCAGTGCAGCGACGTGAGGGTCAGCCAGCCATATTCCTCCCCGAGACTCCGATTCCGGGCGCTGCGGAAGCGCAGCCACCCTTCCAAAGTGCCGTCAGTGGTGTTGGGCATGGTTCCTCCTGTTATGAGCGGGCCGCCTTGGGCGGTGTCACCTTGGGCAGTGTATCGGCCCGGTTTGTAGGATGAAGCATGGAAAACAACGGATCAACATCGTCGCTCGCCCAGCTGCGGAACCGCCAGACCGAACTTGTTAGTGCTCTCGCCGTCGAGACCAGTACGGCCCGCCTCGCAGCCCTGAGCTCGGAGCTGGAAACCGTGCTGGAGCGAATTCAGCAGTCCGAGCAGCAGAACCCCTAGCCCGCCGCCATGGGTGAAAGCGCAGCCGCCGCTGATGACATCAGGGTTGTCCCGGCGAACGAGACGTCAGGGGAAGAGCTGCAGGCTGTATTCGGTGGGCGCGGAGAGCCGCACCGGTGCCAGTGCCAGTGGTTCAAAGTGCCAGGCTCGCGCTGGTACGGCATCCCGGTCGAGGAACGGGCGCGCCGTCTGGAGGAACAGGCCGGGTGCGGCAACCCCGATGCTCCAACCAGCGGGCTGGTCGCCTATATTTCAGACGAACCAGTGGGCTGG